>NZ_JAYMNS010000002.1:0-339665 GCF_036941035.1 Candidatus Merdisoma sp. JLR.KK006
CCCACCCAATAACCCGTCAAAAAGCTGTCTTTATTAGTTGGTTATAAAATCTTCCGCAACTTTTTCCGCAGATGGTCTAATCGTGCATAAATAGCCCCTGTTGTCAATCCAACAAGCGGTGCAATTTCCTTTGTGGAATAGCCCTGCATTTTCAGCAGGATGATTTGCAGGGTACGCCTGTCCACCGTAAGCAATGCCCGATACAGAGTTTCGTCCTCAATCTCATCCAGTAAATCAGCAACGGTCTTTACCTCGGCATTCCGCTCCCTGTCTGCCATTCCCTCAAGGTATTCGCCAAAGTCGCTTGTCCAATGGTAAAACCGCCTGTTGGAATTGAAGTCTGCCCTGTCGTCTGTGCGGATTTGTTCAATGGTGGTTTCATCAACTCCATGCTCCCGTAATATTTTTTCCTCGGCTTCTTTCCAGATAAGCCATTTCCTGTTCTCCCGTCCGTTGTTGTATGCCATTCTTTTTTCCTCCAATCTGAAATTTTTGAAAATGCTAAAAACCAGATTGGATAGGAGGCGAACGGCAGCCAACAGCAGAAACAGCCCTGCGGCACATTCCGATAAAAAACGACAAAAGAAAAACCGCAAAGGCTCGGTGACCTCTACGGTTATAGGAGATACATATTCTGTTAAGTGGAGATTATACTTCTGGTTGCATGGCAAGAAGTAGCGTTGCATGGGCAGGGATTTTTTTAACTGGCTTCCTGCTATTCCCCGATATGCTATGTACGGATAAATTCTGTGTTGCATGAGCAGATAGATTACCGCCCGAAAAAAGAACATAAAAAACCCTCCAAACTTCAAAAACAGGTCTGGAGAGTGTCTGTTAAGTTTTTTAGGGCATAGCAATACCGCCCACCACACGCCGTTTTTTTATATGGTGAACATCCATGCTATGAATGAAATGCAGGCAATAAGCAATAGCTATCCATCTTCTTTTTATCCTCAACACAAATTTGTTTTTTTGCAGATAGCTGTTGCTTAAATTGCCACATTAATTTTTTATCCATTGATTCAAGTTTGGTAAAATTCTTTATGTATATTTTTATTGTTTTTCTTTTTTGCTGACATGATAAAAATAAATTGCGCGGATTAATAGCCCTCCAAACCAGCCGATTGGAGCGGCTATCCAAATTCCATTATAACCAAGCTTTGTGCCAGACAAAATAATAGCGACAGGCACTTGAAGACAGCACAGGGAACATATGGAAGCAATCATCGGCACAAATGATTTTCCATACCCCAAAAGCAATCCGTTTAATACCTGCATGGCTGCAAAGATAATATAAAAAGCAGGCACAATCTTCAGATAGCTGTTGCCAATATCTAAAACAGACGTATCCCTATTGAATATTGATATAAATACAGACGGAAACAATACAATGACAACAGAAATACACGCTGATACTGCAATCCCCATAACCAATGCGTATTTCCCGCCTTTCAATACCCTGTCTTTCCTTTTTGCCCCTAAATTCTGGGCAGTAAAATTAGTCATAGCCTGCCCTAAGTTCAAGGCGGGCATTTCTGCAAAAGCATCTACCTTAGATGCGGCAGTATATGCCGCCATGCAATCCGTGCCAAACCCATTAATCAGAAACTGCAATGACATAAATCCCACACTCACAAATACTTGCTGTATCATGGCGGGCGTACCTATCTTCAAGCTCTTTTTTAATTCTGCCTTGTCAAACTGTAAATGCAATACATTAATAAACAAGCTGCGATAATGTATTTTCATATATACCATACAAACGATAAATGACAAAAGCTGCGATAACACAGTCGCAAATGCCGCCCCTGCCACACCCATTCCGAATGCCTTAATGAACAATATATCAAGCACAATATTCAGAAGCGCTGCCACTATCAGAATATATGTAGGTGTTTTTGAATCCCCCATCCCGCGAAGAATATTTGTAAGCGCGTTATATGCAAACGTGGGGATAACGCCGATAAACATAATTTTAAGATATATGTCAGCCGCTTCAAGCAAAGCGGACGGCACTCGGAAGACAAGCAGAATCTGATAGGAAAAACATATGCCCAAAGCAGCAATTATCAAACTGAGGCAAAAGCAGAAAGCAAATCCCGTATCCATAACTTTTTTCGCAGATTCCATGTCCTTACTGCCAAAATAACGTGAAACCAATATGCTTGCCCCCATTGAAATGCCCATAGAAAGGGCAATCAGCAGATAGTGTATCTGAAAACTGAACCCTACCGCCGCCAGACATTCTTTCCCCAAAAAATTACCTACAATAACCGTATCCGCAAGATTATATAGTTGCTGGAATAGATTGCCGACCAAAATTGGCAGTGAAAATAAAAATATTGTCTTTAACTCATGTTCTCTCGTTAAATCCTTCATTTCGTAACCTCTTTCCTACTAAAATAAAATTTATTCCTTTTTGTTGCATGGTATTGTTTGCACACAATACATACAATATAGATTATATTCTTGACTTTGTATGTTTTCAATGCTAATATTGTATGTAAGACAATTTTGAGCAGGGAGGGAAAAAGCTTGCCAGTTAATTCTTTTGAAAATTACCCAATGCCATGGATACCCGATAAAGAAAAATTAAAATCACCAATTTATATATCTATTGCGGAACTTTTGGAACAGGATATCCAAAGCGGCAAACTGGCTGGAAATACAAAACTGCCGCCCCAAAGGGAATTAGCAGACTTTCTTGATTTGAACCTAAGCACAATAACCCGTGCATTCAAGATTTGTGAAAATAAGGGGCTAATCTATGCCAATATAGGGCAAGGCACATTTGTATCCCCAAATGCCGCCATCCCTTTTTTACATAAGGCAAATAACGGGTGCGTAGAACTGGGCATAATCAGACCTTTTTACCAGTATAATAAGATTGTCGCTGATATTGCGCAAAAAACCATACAACGCAATACTTCCCAGTATCTTTTTGAATTTGACAGCATATCGGAATCTTACAAGCACAAACAGACCGCCATAAAATGGCTGAAATCTTTCCATATAGAAACAGAGCCTGAAAACATCATGCTGACGGCAGGAACTCAAAATGCCCTGACGATTGTATTTTTGGCTCTTTTCCACTCTGGAGATAAAATCCTAACTGATTCTTACACTTATTCCAATTTTATCGGCTTAGCCAGACAGTTAAATGTCCAGTTGATATCAGTAGCCGCAGATGAGGATGGAATGATACCCGACCTAGTGGAAAAGCAGTGCAGGATAATGGATATAAAAGGAATCTTCCTAATGCCGTCCTGCAATAATCCGACAGGAACTGTCATGTCAATGGAACGAAAAAGGAAAATTGCCAGCCTCATACAGCAATACCATCTGATTTTAATGGAAGATGACGCTTATGGATTTATTGCAAATGATACAGGAGAACCGATTCAGACATTGATACCAGATAATACCATTTACCTGCACAGCCTGTCAAAATCACTTTCAGCAGGCTTAAGATGCGCATATATGGTTATCCCTGATTGCTTAAGACAAACCTTTCTTGAAACGGCTAATAATGTAAATTTGAAAATACCGCTGCTTAACGCAGAAATTATAAGCGAATTAATTGCAAGCGGCAATGCAGGCAGAATCATAGGGCAGAAAAAAAGACAGGCAAAAGAACGGAACAGGATATATAAAAAATACTTTCCAGACAGCATCTGCCCGAATGAATACAGCTTCTTCCAATGGCTGCCCCTGCCTGCCCATTATAACGGTTATCAGTTGGAAATGCAGGCAACAGACAATGGCATTCATATCTTCTGTTCTGACCGTTTTACCGTTGGCAAAGCTGAATCCACAGCTATAAGAATTGCAACCTGTTCCCCTGATTCCTTACAACAATTGGAAACAGGACTGAAAACCCTAAAACATTTGCTGGATAAGAATCAGCAATATATTTCACAAGCTAATTTCATAATATAGTTACTCCATTTGAAAGGCGGCAAAGAATTATATTCCCTGCCGCCAATTCTGATTATATAAAAATAATTTCTCCGTTCACAATTTCCCTCGCACAAGCCCTTATATTATTTATTTTGCCTGTCCACTCTATGGCATTTTCTTCCTTTAGCCGTTCCGTTATGTCCTGTGCCTGTTTCATGCTCTCTATAAGCCTTTCAAAGCGTTCCTGCGCCTGCCTGTCAATGACGGCTAGATAGGAGTTCAGTCTGCCACTTGTGAGAAGATTGGTGTATGTAACCTTGTGGTACTGTTTCAGATAATCCTGATGCCGCTGTCCCCATGTGCCTATCGGCTGTTCTTCTTCGTTGGGTAATATTAAATCTGGAATAAGATACCCATTTTCTTCGTGATATGTGCCGCCTAACTGTTCAAATATTGACTTCATATGCAAAAACTCCTTTTCTGTATGGTTTGGTTTCTGCGGGGCATCTGCAAGCAATGTGTCAGCAGGCTGTATGTATATACTATCTTTAAGTTAAGTAATCCCCTTCTTACGCATCACCACTTCCATCCTTTCTTTGCTTTCCGCCTTCCGGCCACTGCCGCCGTACCGGCTTCATACGCCTGCATATCCTTCTCGATCTGCATCAGCTTCACTGCCAGGCTCTTAGCCACAATGCTGATCGCCTGCAGGATACCGATAAGCTCCGCCGCATTCTGCATAAATGCCATCCTCCTTTCCGGGACAGTAAACCTATCCCCTTCACTGTCGTAATGACACTTTTCCGAAATGTGACGATGAAAATTAAAAAGTTTTTTAAAAACCGTTCGACAAACACCGATTATCTTGTCAAACACTGTCACTTTCTTATCTGAAATCCCTTATCACTGAAAAAACGACGCAGTTTCTCCAACACCCTCTGCTTTCTGGAAGAAACCGTTGTCCTGCTCTCACCCTTTAACCTTGCAAATTCGCTGACCTGCATTTCTTCCCCGAACACTTTCTCCGCCAGATCCCTTTCCTCCGGCATCAGACCGGACAGAGCCTCTTCCAATACATACAGCAGAGCTTTCTTCTCCATCAGTTCCTCCATGCTCTCCGCAAAAAGCTCCGTCCTCATATCGTTCTCTTTCCATTCCTCATAGGATTCTTCCGTATACCCCTTTTCCTCCATTGCCGCCCTATTCCTCTGCTCCCTCTTTTTCTCCTGCCACCATGGGCGATAATACTTCCTATATTCCTCTTCTGTAACCTCCATCCACACTTCTTCCTTTCCGGACCGGATCTTGATTTTCCGTTTTGACATACGGCTTTCCTTTCTTTACCCTGCGGTAAAGCCAGGAAAATCCTGCTGCCATTTCCTTAAACACTAAAAAAGACCGCAAAAAGCCGGAGTTCAGCTTTTTGCAGTCTTCAAAAAATTTCTCTCCACACGGGGAACGCCCCGGCGGACGTATGAATTGGTTCTTACTTATGCTGTAGTATCCATAACAAAAATTTAGGAACGCAATGCTATTTTCTTCATTGGCGATTATTCGTATGCTCATCAGCCTTTTTCCGGATGATGAAAGCAAAGGGTCAGGCATCGTCTCTCCTTCCTGGCAGCACCGCTCGTATTCATGACTTTTCATGTACTAATGCAATCTGCCCTGGGCCTGTCTGTTACGATGCAATCCCACTTTCCATAATCTACCATGTATATAAAGTATTCCCCGAAAAACATTTCATAGTCACAAACATAAAATAACGCAAAGAAAAACAGCCAGAATAGCCTGACTGTTCCTCCCTGACATTCCTATATATCTTTCTCAAATTAATAACCCTCTACAAGTCACTGTTTGGGGTTCACATCATATGGCACTGAATCCTCCGCCACCATCGAAAGCTCCGTTCTTGCCTGGAAATCATAGACTGTGACTTTCGGCTTTATATTGCTGCTCATCAACTCTGCCTGTTTAATTACAATATCAACCGCTCCCTTGGCTTTCTCCGGAGGATACTTATACTTTCTTAAAAGATGTTTTACCTGCGTTCTCATATAAGCACGGGCAGATTCCTTTTTATCCCAGTCAACCGTCCTGCTCCTGCGGATTAATTCTGTCAATTCTTGTGCCATTTCCACCAAAACTTTATCCTGCATCTTTCTAAGGACTTCGGGATCTGCCACCAGCGCATCATAAAAAGCCAGTTCCTCTGTTGACAACCCTTTTTCATTCCCGGCATGATAAGCCTCTGTCATTTCTTTTGACAGATTCAATAATTCCTCAATCACCTCCGCACTTGTAATCAACCTATTATTGTACATCTTTAATAATTTCTGCATCTTCTCCGAAAAAAGCTGTGATTTCACAACCCCGGTCCTTGCAAATACACGGATGTTATCCTCCAGCAGTTTCCGCAGCATCTCCGCAGCAATATTCTTGTGCTTCATCCTGCGGATTTTCTCCATGTATTCCTCCGATAAAATTGAAATCTCCGGATTCTTTTTCCCTGCCTCCGCAAAGATATTGTAAACGCCATCCTGCTCAATCGCCTGCTCCAACAATTTCATAATCCTTGCGTTTATCTCATTTGTTGTAATCCCCATCCTCCCGGCAGTCTTACAGATTCCTGCTTTTACACATTTAAAAAATTCGATTTCCTGCTTTATTCTGACATCAAGCATACTCCGGCAGAGTGTTTCTGCCTGGCTAAGTGCTGTAGCTTCACGGATAAAACTTTTCTGTTCATCTTCTTCCATTCCAAGGGCAAAATTGACTCCGTTTGCTATCGCTGCAAGGCGCACAGAATCGTCTTGTCCAAAAAAATCAGAATAATCAAATCCATAGAACATATCCCGCATGATTTCCAGCTTCTCCAATGCTATGGATAATGCCTGCCCTAAATCTGGAATCTTATCTTGGTCACGTTTGGTATACTGGCTTAACGCGCTCTTCAACTCTGCCGCCATACCTATGTAGTCAACAATCAGCCCTGCTTCTTTATCTTTATACACACGGTTGACACGGGCGATTGCCTGCATCAGAGTATGCCCTTTCATCGGCTTGTCAATATACATAGTCGCCATGGAAGGAACATCAAAGCCCGTCAGCCACATATCCACCACGATTGCTATTTTAAACTCATTGGCATCATCTTTAAATTCCAGCATCAATCCATCCCGATACGCTTTATTTCCAATAATATCATGCCAATCTTCATCATCCTGATTGCTGGAAGTCAGAACCACCTTTACCTTCTGTTTCCATTCCGGCCGCTTTTCCAGAATAATCCGATAGAGATTAATTGCAATACGCCGGCTCATACATACAATCATTGCCTTCCCCGTAAGCACATACTGCCGGTCCTCATAGTGGGCAATAATATCATCTGCCAGGAGGTTCAGCCTTTCCTTGGAACCTATGATTGCTTCAATGGTAGACAAATCTGACTTTGATTTTTCAATCGCTGTCTCTGATGCCTCGTCTGCCATTTTTTCATATTCCGCATCTATCTTTTTCAGCAGTTCCTCATTCAGCTTGATCTTCGCAGTCCGGTTTTCATAATAAATCGGCACGGTTGCCCCGTCCTCTACCGCCTGCGTCATATCATAAATATCAATATATTCCCCGAAAACTTCCACTGTTGACCTGTCATCAAAATCAATGGGTGTCCCGGTAAATCCGATAAATGTGGCGTTCGGCAGGGAATCCCTCATATACTTTGCCATACCATATTTCCACTCGCCTGTTTCTCTGTCCAGCTTCCCCTCCAAGCCATATTGAGAGCGATGCGCCTCATCTGCCATAAATATGATATTGCTCCGCTCACTCAATATTTCACTGCTTTCCTCAAATTTCTGAATCGTAGTAAAAATAATGCCGCCAGCCTTTACCCTTAGCAGTTCTTTCAAATTCTCCCGGCTCTTTGCCTGCTTCGGTGTCTGCCGTAGCAACAGCTTGGAACTGGAACAAAACGTATCAAAAAGCTGATTATCCAAATCATTTCTGTCCGTCAACACTACAATTGTAGGATTATTAAACTCCGGATTGCTGACAATGCATCCCGTATAGAAAACCATTGACAGACTCTTCCCGCTGCCCTGCGTATGCCATACCACACCAACTTTTCTGCTGTGTTCCTCCAGGGCATTCCTTGTACGCTCCACCGCTTTTCTCACCGCAAAATACTGATGGTATCCGGCAATGATTTTGATTGTCCTGCCCTTGCTATTCTGAAAAACAATAAAATTCCGTATCAGGTCTAAAAGCCTTGCCTTCGGAAATACGCCATTCAAAAGAACCGAAAAATAATTAAGCCCTCCCTCTTCCGGTTTTTCTCCATTTTCAGATTTCCACACCATATACCGGGTAAAATCGGATGTAATAGTTCCCATGCGGGTATCCAGGCCGTCACTGATTACATTAAAAGCATTGTAGTAAAACAAAGATGGTATGTCCATTTGGTAGTTTTTGACCTGCTTATATGCGTTTTCAATCGTAGCATCTTCGTTGGTGATATTTTTCAGTTCAAACAACACCAAAGGAATACCATTCACAAACACCAGTACATCCGGCCGCTTATTTTTATACCCAATCACAGTATATTGATTGACAACATGAAATTCATTTTTCTCCGGATTTTCAAAATCAATCAGCTTTACCGTATAAGTACGTAACTCCCCACGCATACGATAATTAACCGGGACACCTTCAACCAGATACTTATGAAAAGAAGCATTCATATCTTCCAATTTCAATAAACCAAAATCCTTTATCGTTCTGTAAGTTTCTGCAATAATTCCTTCATCGATTCCAGGATTAATCCCATGGATAGCTTCTCCAAAATAATCTTTTAGAATGACTTCATGATAATCTCTGTCAATATCAGGACCATATAAACTATTATATCCTTTTTGATGAAGCTCTGAAATAATCACTTGTTCCAGAGTATTTTCACATATTGTCATTTCATTTGTTTCCTTCTCTCTTGTAATCTAGTCTTTCATTATATGAACCCATATCAATAAAATTAAGTATTGGTCGTTTAACTTATTGCTCCAATAGTTTTAGTATCAAACCATTAACTTTCATAAATTCATCATTTCTACTTTCTCAATAATCCGATATAAAAAGCATCCCGTAATACTATTAGTACTGCAAAATTAGTTGCGCTAAGTTAAGAAGTTCTTGTTTGATTTGATCCACACGCTGCATAAAAGATACTCCATATTGGGATGATAGTTGTCCTATTGTTATTTTGGTTGTTAAAATAGCATTATACCCAATATGATTATACGAGATATCAAGTATTTGGTTAGCATAATCCATCCATATATTAAATTCTTGCATAGACACATCACTACTTTGATATGTTTGGGGATACAAGTATTTTCTTTGAGAATATAAACCAGGTGCAGCATTAATCACTTTAATCAATGCGTCAATCACAATTTGTTTACTTTGATAATTTATCATTGACTGCCACCCCCATCTATTTTCTCTGAATTTTGAGTTTGTATATCATCTCTTAAATTATTTATCTGATTCTGCCTAAATGTATTCTCGGCATTTTCAAACTGCTTTCTTGTATCTTCTATCCCCTTTCTACGAAATTTCCATCCCTTTGCTTCTACATCATAAAATGGCAATATAAGCAACACTATCCAGATAAGAAATAAAATATTATTCCCATCAAATTGTTCAAAAAATTTCATTGCAATACATTTATCCCAATTAATCACAATATAGCCTGAAAGAATCATTAGTAACAAAATATACAATATTTCGTAAATACGAAGTTTTACCCAATTTGTAAATCGTATGAATATATTTTTCATTATGACAATCATCTTTCCTCTAAAATTTTCTTATTCCTAGAATAAATATCACCAACATATGAAAACAATAATTTAGCAACTTAGAACTGAATACTGGAAATATCAATCTCGCCAGACATTAGTTTAGGTAGCAGAACATCGCGCATATCAGCCAAATAGGTATTTTCTCGTTGATTAGCAGCAATAAGCGCAAACATAGATTTCAACGTCTCGGTTAAACTCATAGACGAATCATCTTTTGGACAAGGTATTTCACATACGCCTAAGTCAGATGGTTTTATCGACGGAAAAGTAGAAGTACTTTGTTCTGCTATTTGTTCCATTTTCTCGATGAACTCGTTTTCGGTTAAGCACAAATAGATGAGTTCATTACAGACTAAAGGGTTCTTGCTCCGTATTACTGCAAAACCGGTTGAAGCAAGCATATTAGGCAGAGGCTCGCTTATGATACCAAAATGTCTTTGGTTGGGTCGTACAGTTGAAAACACTATGTCATTTGGAGCTAATTTCCGTCTTGCACGACTCGGTAACTTCTCGGAAGAAGTAGTAATGTATTGGATTTCTGCTATACAACCATTAGTTATACTGCTTGTATCAAGATAGTTAACATATTTCCACGCCTCCTTTGGAGAATATGTTTCAGGATTAATTGAAGCAATGTCTGAAAGGGATGACAGTTCATAGTCACCAGCGCTTTCGGATATCCAGTCTTTTGTGATTGCTCGTGTTTGAGCATACAAATTATCATTTATACGATTGTTTAGTTTTATTTTCCTATCAAATGAATACAGAATATCCCCAATTTTCTCCTGCCCTTCATAAGTCGGTAATTGAATGGGCAATCGAGATAGTATGTCGTTATTTAAACTGGCTCTAGTAGTCATAGAAACCATACTATTTATATTTGCTCTAAAATAAGGAGATCTCATATAGTAAGCAGCATATAATGGATATACTTGTTTTCCCTTCGGCCTAAGCCTTTTAGTAAAACCATTAAAAGTCGCTTCTGGATAATCTCTTAATGCCACACAACTCATACCTAATTCATCAAGAGTCTCACTTGTCCTAGTTAAGAAAATATCCCCTTTTAGTATGGAGCATCGTTCTTGTTCAGCTATATTTGAATTCACTAAATCTGGCAATTCTTCTGGTAAAATATAATTGTTAAAAACAGTTTTAAATGAAAGAAATGGTTTCCCAAATCCAAACTCTTTTGAATTTTTAGATAAACCAGAAGAAAAATTATATAAATCTCCTAACAAATACTCTCTCCATTCAGATTTCATATCCTATTGCTCCCAGTTTATTCTTTATTTCTTCTTGAAGTTCATTAGACTCTTTGAACATCTGTGATAATTCAGAAGTAAGTCTTTGCATTTTATCTTCAAATGGTTCTCCATCATCTTCCTCCTGTTCTATTCCAACATATCTTCCTGGAGTTAAGATATAATCTTGCTCCCTTATATCATCTAATGACGCATCTTTACAGAATCCCTGAATATCCTCATATTCTTTTCCCTGTCTCCAATTCTGGTATGTATCCGCAATCTTTCTAATATCATCCTCCGATAATTCCCGAACCTTCCTATCTATCATATGCCCCAATTTTCTTGCATCTATGAAAAGCACTTTATTTTGGGATTGCTCTGTTTTTCCTTTCCGCAAAATCCAAAGGGATACCGGAATTCCCGTAGAATAAAACAACTGGCCTGGCATTGCCACAATACACTCAACAACATCACCTATAATCATATTTTTTCTAATAATTCCCTCATTTGATGTATTAGAGCTTAAAGAACCATTTGCTAATACCGTTCCACATACTCCACCCACTGGACTCAGATGGTGAATCATATGCTGCAACCATGCAAAATTTGCATTACCTACTGGTGGAACCCCATATTTCCACCGGATATCATCCTGTAACCTTTCCCCGCCCCAATCTGATACATTAAACGGCGGATTAGCCAAAATATAATTTGCCTTTAAAGTCTTATGCTGGTCATCGTGGAATGAATCTGCATTATGCTTTCCAAGATTTGCCTCTAATTGACGGATTGCCAGATTCATCTTTGCCAGTTTCCATGTTGTCGGGTTACTCTCCTGTCCAAAAATAGAAATATCTCTGACATTCCCCTGATGCTCTCTCACAAATCGGGCTGACTGGCAAAACATACCCCCGCTCCCACACGCTGGATCAAAAATCTGTCCTTCAAAAGGCTCAATCATCTCCACCAAAGTTCTTACAATACAAGATGGCGTATAAAATTCTCCCCCTAGCTTGCCTTCCGCACTCGCAAACTTACTCAAAAAATATTCATACACACGCCCCAAAACATCTCTTTCCTGTGCTGCTGTTGAACCAACCTCTATATTAGTAAACAAAGTTACTAATTCACCCAAGCGTGTTTTATCAAGTTCTGCTCTTGAATAATTCTTTGTCAAAACGCCTTTTAATGAGTTATTTTCATTTTCAATCGTTTCCATTGCGTGGTCAATTACACTGCCTATATCCGCACTGGTAGCATGTTTTTGGATTTCTGACCATCTTGCCTCCTTTGGAACCCAGAAAATATTATCCGCCAAATACTCATCTCTGTCTTCTTCATCACCATATCCTTCTTCCAACAAAACTTGATACTTTTCCTCAAAAGAATCTGATACATATTTCAAAAATATAAGCCCTAAGACCACATGCTTATATTCTGCCGCATCCATATTAGAGCGTAACTTATCGGCTGCCTGCCATAACTTTTCTTCAAATCCAACATTAGTAGCTCCCACTGCCATATTTACCTCCATGTTTTGGGGAAATTCAAAATTGATCTCATAAACGTCTTCTCAAATACCATTTGCAACTTACTTGCTTTTATGAAAATAGCTTTCCGAATATGTCTCAACTAAATCAGACATATTTAATCTATGCAAATCCAAAAAATGTTGTAAGGTCGAAGCAGAAATTTCTGTCAATTCATATGGCTTCAGTTCCTTAATAAATCTTTTAATATTGTCTTTTAGTAATTTCAATTTACCACGTCGTATCACTCTTACTTCATGTGTAAAATCTGCACAATAAGATAAGTTTTTAGTCGGAATAATCAAAAACCGATTTACATTTGCCTCCGCTCCGTATTGTTCTTCAAACCAAGCACAATGATTATTCATTTGCCCTGCCTCATGTTTGCTTATCTCTGTACGGGTATCCTCTACCTCACTTTTGCATTCAAAGAAGCTATATTGATTATTTGCTCCACACCATAAATTGTCTGGACCTTTTCTAATTTCTTTATCAGGACGCTGACTTATATACCCCAATAATTCTCCAATTATTTTTAAGGCATCTTCAAATTTTTCCGCTTCCATTCCGAAAGAAAAATTGTCCAATATCACATCAACTGCAAGCACTAATTCATTATAATTTTCATATTTCTCCAAAAAAGTACGTATTCGCTTTAATCTATTTTCATGTATGTATGAAACTTTTGTATAGGTGATTCCTGTTTTGGGCTTTAATAATTGAGTGTTGCATTTAAAAGCCGCTTTTTGCAATTGAATAGACTTTTCTTTATATACAAGATAATTATACCTAGCAAGTTGTTGCAAATACCATCCCCTCTCTAATTCGTCCTTTTGTAAATTATCAATAAATTTTTGCATATCTGCAATAGCCTTTTCATATTCCTCATTACAATACAATTTTTCAATACGTGATTCTTCTAACAGGCGTTCATACATTGTAGTATTTTCAACTTTGTTTTCAATAGAATCCATTTCAACCGTATAATATTCTTTCCATCCTTCATCACGACTTAACATTTGCTTAATCAATGAAATGACCTGTTTAATCGGTGCCTCATCAGAATCCTGTTCATCTTGAGCCATTTTTGCAATCTCTAGCCCAATATCTATCTGCTTTTGAGTTTGAACAGAAAAAAATTTATTTGTGGTCACACTGCGCATAAACTTAACTATATCTGAACCTATAACCAAAATAGCACAATAATCTTTTTCACCACGAACGCCTCGTCCCATTCCCTGTTCAATCTTTTGCGCTATACGTTTATTAATAATTTCACTGTTAGGTCTGCACTTTTCTTCATATTTATCAGAAAGACTATTAAAGAACGGCATAGAATCTATAATTAATATACGACAACTTTCATCTGGTAAATCAATGCCATCATAACGATTATTTATAACAACAATATGACCAAATTCCTTCCTTTTCAGCTTTTCTATAATAGAAAAAATATTTTCTCTGTCTACACATATTGCCCCCAGATTTTTATAATGATTGGCACGTTTTGTATTTGGCACTAAAGCTACCATGCCAAATTTCTTGTTATCCATTTTGCTAAATTTAGTAACAACTAAATCTCGGTCGCATTCATCATCAATAAGAGAAGGCAATATAATCATCTTTTCGCCAGACCATTTTTGCTCACTATTAACCAATGGAAATTTTACGGCATCAGTACTGAATGAAAGTCCCTTAACAAAGAAAGCATCATCCTGTGTGGTTGCAGACATAAGAATCCTATGATTTGCTTTCGAAAAAGATCCAAATACATCCGCATTAGGATTGTACGGAGATATTTCAATTACGCTTCCAGAAATATAGCAACAATACTCTTTTATTTTGTCTCTCATAAGCGGCCATACATATTGAATACAGTTTTCACTGGAAAATTCAGATAGTATTCTTAATATTTCTAATCTCTTATCCATCCAACTCCAATATGGTACAGGCATAAAAGTTTCATAATCTCCAGATTGAATGTCCATAAAACTTCCTTCGCCCTGCTCAATCAAATCATCATTAAATAAAGATATTAGTTTTTGATAAAGTGATTCATTATCTTTTTTGGTAATAGTAATTGTAAACGCCTCTTTTATCACGTCTGCACAGGCATGGGAATCATCTAAAATAATTGTTCCTGTATGAATGTAATTATTATCAATGCCAAAGACAGATTTTCCATTAAATATTTTATGTGCATGTGTAATTAGTATCTTTTCCCCAGCTAAAAACTCATCTGGAATTTGTTTGTCAGTTCCGATAGTACAACAAGGAATCCCAAACTTTTCAGCTTCGGCACATACTTGCGACACCAAATAAATGTTCGGACAAACATACAAACAAGGGCCTCCTTTGGAATTAATCACAGATTGTAATATCAATAATCCAATTAATGTCTTTCCTTCTCCTGTATGTAATTTGATTATCAAATCTTTGTCTTTGCGATGTTTCTGATACCATTCATTAAGAATATATTCTTGCGCCGGACGCAAGGGACCCGCCACACTCTTCCTATCTAATGTCTTATATAATTCCTGTGGTTCAGTTTTTCTATTAATTTTCCCTGATGACAATTTTCTTTTGAAATCTACCATTTTCATTCGTCTCCTACTTTATACTATCATTGTGTCACTAAATCTC
Organism: Candidatus Merdisoma sp. JLR.KK006; assembly: GCF_036941035.1. NCBI lineage: Bacteria > Bacillati > Bacillota > Clostridia > Lachnospirales > Lachnospiraceae > Candidatus Merdisoma > Candidatus Merdisoma sp. JLR.KK006. The sequence continues at coordinate 15,178 of NZ_JAYMNS010000002.1, forward strand.
TATTGATATCTACGTTAAAGATGTATATATTTATTATAGCTTAAAAAGAAGCATATGCAAGTTCATTTTTATGTTGAAAATCATAATACTACCAAATAAACATAAACAAGATATAGAGTTTTTCTATCAAATCACCCTATATCTTGCATTGTTTTCATCTTCTATTGGTAAGCAATATACTACTTCGGATATCCGTCAAAAGTTTCTTCTCCCATTCATCTGGAACATATCATGCCCCTTGATACTCTTCACCGCTTGTCGCAGATTCCTGGCTCTGCCATGCTGATGATACGGATGGGATGCCTTATGTTTATGGAAGATAATACACTCCCCCTTACCCGGATGCTCCAGGTTATGGATATACCAGATATGCCCAGTATTCTTAGACTGAATCGTCACATCATAATTCTCCGCCAGGATAATGTTAAAATAGGACTTATCCAGCTTCTCGATCTCTTCCGTCCGGAACATCAGCCTCCCCTCCCTTCTCGAACCATGCCGCCAGCGCCTCCTCCACAATCCCTGCCACTTCCGCAGATTTCACACCAGAAAAATACTTCTCATACACATCCACCGACAGCCTGATGCTCTTCCCGGCAACACTCTTTTTCCCTTTCCCACTGTTCAGTGTTTCCAGCACTTTCTTTTCCGTCACATTCCCGGCCATATCCCGGATACACTTTGCAGTCTTCACATCCAGTTTTATCTTCCCTTGCTCCGCAAGCCCGGACACCGTTTTCTGCTCCTTATCGGACAGATAAGATAAATCCACCGCCGCCACCAATGGGAGCGTCCCGTCATCCAGCCGTTCCCTCAAGGGTTCTTCCAACTGCTGGACTCTCATATACCTGGCAATGTTCCTCCCGGTCATCCCATACTCTTCTCCGATGGCATCCCGGCTCTTCAACTTGTGGACATCATGTCCACAAGTCTCCGGCATGTCCGAACCGTTCAGCCTTGCAATTTCTTCAAGGATATCATTCCGTTTCCCCTGATTGCTGACCTTCTCATACCGCTCCGCCAGCACCGCCGCCTTCTCGGACGGCAGAAGCTCCGCAAATCCCCTCTGTATCACGTTGGTCTCTATCACATACACATAGGCTTCCTCTTCCGTCAGATCTGTTTTCACAATAGCCGGAATCTCCGTCAGCCCGGCAAGCTTCCCCGCCATCTGCCGGTTATGTCCGGCAAGCATTTCATAATTGTCTCCAACCTTCCACACAATCACCGGATTCAGAATCCCATGCTCCCTGATACTCTCCACCATATCATCCAGACGCTCCCCCTCATACAGCCGGAAAGGATGCTTCCGGAACAGGCGGATACTGTCAATGGGCAGCATCCTTATCCCGTTCTCCGGGGCGGATACCTCTTCCGCCCCGGACAGCAGATCCACTGCGTCATTGAAAATCTTTCTCTTTGTCCCGTTAGCCTTCATATGAAATCAACTCCTTTGCAAACTTCCTGTAAGCCACTCCCGCGCTTGCCTTCGGGCTGTACTGCACCACCGGCAGGCTGTAATAAATGCTCTCCCCCACTTTCACCGTATTCGGAATTTTGGTGTCAAACACCCGTATCTGCTCCTGGAAGCTCTCCATCACTTCCTCCGTCAATACTTTACACAGTTTCGTCCTGGACTCACACATGGTCATCAGAATGCCCGCAATGCCCAGCTTCGGATTGATACGCTTCCTGATCTTCACCACCGTCCGTAGAAAATCCTGCATCCCCATCATAGCCAGAAGCTGGGGATTCACCGTGATAATGACCTCATCGGCAGCCGCCAGAGCATTTATTGTAAGAGTCCCTAAGGACGGGCATGTGTCCAGCAGAATATAATCATACTTCTCCCGCAGCGGTTCCAGTATCCCTGACAGCATCTTCTCCGCTCCCATTTCCAGCCTCAACTTGGCATCCACCACCGACAGATAGATGGAAGATGGGATGTAATCCACCCCGTCTTTCGTTCGTATGTACTTCTTCGGGGACGGCATCTTCTCATCCTCAATCTGCGCCATCATCAGATGCCCGATAGTATCATCCAAAACCCCCGTATCCTCCACGCCGAAGCATGTTGTCAAATTTGCCTGGCTGTCAAAATCAACAGCCAGAACCCTCTTCCCCATCTTCCGCAGGCAGTACGCCAGATTGAACGTAGTTGTTGTCTTCGCCGTACCCCCTTTTTGCGAACCGATCATATAAATCTTTCCCATATATCAAAACCTCACTTTCCTCTCTGCCACCATGCTTAACTGCATTTCCTCAAACGCATCAATATAATCCGCTGACTCCCTCGGAACAATGACCAGCTTCCCTTCCTCACACCGGACTGTCAGGAGCGTCCCTGCCCCAAAGCCCAGTTCTTCCAGCCAAAGCCCCTTTAATGTGATTGTCGGCGTCGGCTTATAATTATGCCCGCTCTGCTCATATACTTTAAATTTTCTGACATCCTTCTTCATCTGTTCCCTATCCTTTCACCGGTCCGCAGACCGTATCTGCCACTGATCCTATGTTACTGAACTTCCTTTTGGGATTTTACAGGAACCGCTCCCAGGCGCACCGGCCTGTGCCTTTCCCTGTAAAAAAGAAATATTTGTTTCCGAACGAAACGATAAGCTAATCTATAAAAATATCACAACAATATGGGCGCTGTAAGTTCCCCGGCTTTCCGTAGCTAAATCCCATTTATACCCATGGTACAGAAACACAGGTTTAACCCTCCCATGGCGCCCGGTTCACATTAAACCCGGCCGAAACCTGTCAACTATCATTACAACGCCCCCGTTGCAACCCGTCAGCATTTATAAGGACTTCGGACCTTCAAATCCATCATCATCGGATGGTATGGTTGCTTTAATCGCTATCAGACTTTCATACTGCTGGCCAGCAATATATGTACGGCTCCCAGACGGAGACCAGAAATGCGGTGATTCCGTTTGCCCTTTTAAGGGCAAAAAAATAAGGGGACAAGTTAGTGCAACCCCTTGATTTTATTGGGTTCTTCTAACTTGTCCCTATTATAACACGGGCATCTGCGTCTTTGCGTCCGGCTCTTTGATAATTGATATTTTCAACTGTTCCACATTGATTAAAGTTTCCTGCCTGCACTTCGGACAAAACAAAGGGAAACGGGAAAGCATGATATCTTCCCGGATTCTTATCCGTGTCTTATTTTTGCATACCGGACATAATACCCACTCTTGATTTTCCAATCAAATCCCCTCCTGCTGTCTTGATTCCTGCTCAAATGAAGCTTCCAGGCATTTTACAAAATCCCCCAAAACATCAATAAAATCCGCAGAATACTTTTCAAGTATTTTTTCCATTGCCCTATCCTCCGCACGGTATACGGTGTCTAATATCTGATTTGCATAATTCTTCCCAGTTTCCGTAAGGCATATCTGCATCTCACGCCGTTTTCCGGGAATGAGGGTCAATGTCAGATAGCCGGCAGTTTCACACTTTTTAGTAACCGTATTCAGCGTAGTGCGTGGAAATCCCCATTCCTCGCAAATCTGTTTCTGCGAATGCGCTTTTCCGTCATTAAGGGCATACATAAGCCATAATTCCGATGACTGCCTGCCGATCTTCGGCGTATTGGCAATATAGATTTTTTCAAAATTACTGATTGCAATCGCAAGCCTCCGAACAGCCTCTCGTGTCTCGCTCATTGTCTTCCTCCAAATTAATAATTCGATTTCGGATTATATTATAATACGAATTCGAAATATTGTCAATATAGGAATGAAAAATGTTTGTATCTAGCAGATTTGCAAATACCAGCAAAGGGGGCTGTCGGGAAATAAGACAGAAGACTTTTCTGATACCCAGTGTCCGGCTGTTTGTGTACAGACTGTCTGCTCTGTACGGATATTGCTTTTTAATGTCCGTACAGAGCAGACAGAATGTACACAAACCGTCCGAACACAGGGTATAGAAATGGCTGATGTCTTATTTCCCGACAGCCCCCTTGTTGGAGTTTAAAAATCAAAAAGCATTTCTGCAGATTATTCTAAATCCTCCCCATTACTTTCTATAACCTTTTTATACCAATAAAAAGAATCCTTTCTCATCCGTTCCAGCGTTCCGGTTCCATCATCCTGCTTATCAACATAAATAAAGCCATATCGTTTTTTCATTTCCCCCGTACTTGCAGAGACCAAATCAATACAGCCCCATGCAGTGTATCCAATCAGATTAACACCGTTTTGAACAGCTTTCCCCATTGCTTTGATATGTTCTCTGCAATAATCAATCCGATAGGAATCATGAATGCTGCCGTCCTCTTCCAAAGCATCAACGGCACCTAACCCATTCTCCACGACCATCATCGGAAGCTCATACCGGTCATACATAAGCTCTAAATAATACTGCAAACCGTCCGGATCTAACGCCCAGCCCCAATCCGAATATGTTAGATATTGATTGCGTACCCCAGAAGACATGTTTCCGGAAACAATATCATCATTCTGATGTGTCGTAACCGCCTGCGACATATAATACGAAAATGTATACATGTCAACCGTTCCCTTTTGCAAAGCTTCCATATCTTCTTTTGTAATATCAGGATTAACATGGTGCTCATCCCATAACCGTTTCGTATAGGTTGGATACTTTCCTTTACACTGTACGTCTCCGCAATAGAAAATTCCTTTTTCCCATTTTGAATGATGAAACAGAATGTCTTTGGGATCACAGGTGCCCGGATAGTAGGTAATGCCGCAAATCATACATCCAATCTTATTTTCCGGATCAATTTCATGACCTGCCTTTACAGCTTTTGCGCTTGCCACAAATTTGTAATGGAGGTGCTGATAAGCCTCCTGGTACACTTCATCGGGGGCATCCTCTGGCAGAAGATTGATGGTATTATTGATTTCATTAAAAGTAAGCCAGTATTTGACCAGGCCTTTATACTCCATAAAAAGAGTACGGGCATATTTTACATACAGATCAATGTATCTTCTGTCCGTCCAGTCGCCATATTTTTCTTCCAGGGCAAGGGGCGTATCAAAATGCCAGATGGACACCAATGGCTCTATACCGTTTTTCTTAAGCTCCAAAAACACATTGCGGTAGAAGTCCAATCCGGCCTGATTCGGTTTATCCTCTTCGCCTGTAGGATAAATTCTTGACCAGGAAACGGATAACCGGAACATTTTAAAGCCCATTTCCTTGAGCAAAGCGATATCTTCCTTATAATGATGATAAAAGTCAATGCCCTCATGACTTGGATAAAACTCATCCTCAAAAACTGCGTAATGCGCCCCTTCCGGCAGCCTAAATCCTCTGATGGGCGCTTTTTGCCTGTTCCCGTCCCGATCCACATAAGTTACCATGCGTGGCGAATGAACCGTTCCGCCTGTCGTCACATCCATACGTGTCATTCCACGTCCGTCTGCATCCCATGCTCCCTCACACTGAACCGCCGCCGTAGCGCCGCCCCAAAAAAAATTTTCACAAAACTTCATCCTTTACCCCTCAGCCTCATCTTTATACAAAATGTAAGTTACAACAAAGGTCACGGCAAATCCTATCACACATGACAAAACGGCAAATACCACATTGCTGACACCCTGCGCTCCCATATACCCCGGGAAAGAAAACAGCCCGGACGTTGTTCCGAATGAATATGCATTTACATGAAAGAATCCTGCAAACAGACCGCCCACAAAGCTTCCTGCAACCACGCCAATCATCGGTTTTTTATAACGCAGATTCACACCGAACATTGCAGGCTCCGTTACACCGGCCAGAACAGCAGTCGTTGTACAGGATAATGCAAGCTCTCTTAATTTTTTATCTTTTGTTTTAACAGCAACTGCAGCCGTTGCCGCACCCTGATTAATATTAGATGCTAATGTGCAAATTGCATTCGGCATATATCCAAGAGTTGTATATGCCTGCAAGCCGTAAGGAATCAGCGCCGTATGCATTCCGGTTAATACCAGGAATGGGAAAATGGCTGTTAATATGGCGATTCCAATCGGACCTAAAACATCATTAATCCACTGAATTGCAACCGCTAAATAGGTTCCTAAAAATGATCCGATGGGAGCAGTCACAAAGAACATGACTGGTATCATAATTAAAATTGTTAATAGAGGGACCGCAAAAGAACGCAGCAGCTCCGGAATATACTTTTTTAACAATTTTTCAACCTTTGCCATAATATAAACCGTTACGATAATGGGAAAAATCGTACTTGTATAGGTTGCCGGATATACGGTGATTCCAAATAAGACCGCAGGCGTTCCCTCCGCAACAAGATTAACGAACGTCGGATGAATCAGCATTGCGCCCAGCAGCATACCTAATGCCGGATTAGCTTCGAACTTTTTGGCTGATGACATACCCGCAAAAACCGGCAGGAAGTAAAATCCCGCATCGGATGCAAAAGTTAAAAACTGGTATGTAGATGATTCCACACCTAATAAACCTGTCTGAGACAGAATAATCAGTAAAACTTTTGTCATACCTACGCCAATGAACATTGGCAATAAGGGAATCATACATCCTGCAATGCTTTCAAACAATAAGCCGATTCCCAATTTTTTCTTGGGCGAATCTTCTGCGTCACTGACTTCACCCTTCTTGGCAAATCCCTCTCTGTCGCAGATCATTTTATATACATCACCAACAGACTGTCCGATAATAATCTGAAACTGTTCGCCGGACCACTGGCTGCCAACTACGCCTTCCAACTTTTCGATTTCTTCAACCTTTACCTTGCTTTTGTCTTTCACATTAAAGCGCAGCCTGGTAACACAGTGCGTAAAACCTACGATATTGCCTTTATCTCCTACGAGCCCCACAACTGAATTCACTAAATTATCATATTTCGATTTTTTAGCCATAATCGCTTCCTCTTTTCCTTTTTATAGATTACAAGTAACAAATTTTTGCATGCTTTTGACAGAAAAAACCCCTGCAAAAATGCACAAAGCCCTTTTCTATGGGTTTTCATTTTCCGCAGGGGTGATGCTCTTTCGATAACAATCCTCTCGTGCGCAGAGCCTGTTGATATGAAGAATCAGATATAACAGCTCTTCCTCATTTAAATCACATGCCAGCTCATTGCCTAAATATTCTTTAATTTTCAATGCACACTGATAGGTCTTCGGGTATTCATCCCTTATGGCCTCAAAAAGCTTCCAATTCTCGCTTGAAACAGGCGCTCCTTTTTCCTCCCTCTTCAGCATATATTGAATATGGCTGACAAATCTGGAAAAGTTAAAGGTATCCTTATCAATATAGATATCAAATGCTTTGCTGATAATCTCACGGATGTCATGAATCACGCCGTCCACATATCCCTGAGACTTTTCATTTTCTGCCACGGCCCCCGCATTCACCAGATGCAGGGCGATATTTCCGGCCTCCTCTTTCGGAAGCCTTACCTTCAGCTCCCGATTGATAATCTTCACCGCTTCCCGGCCCATCTCATATTCTTTCTCATAAAAATGGGGAATGTCGTACTTTAACAGGGTATCAATTTTAATATTGCGGTTCAACCGTTCAACTGCAAAATGAATATGATCCGCCAGCGTAAATATCAAATTGGAACTAATGCTGCCGTCCATCCTCATTCTGAAAGTATCCACAATCTTCGTGGATACCTCCAGAATCTCTTCCGGAAGCACATTTAACAGTTCATAATACATGCTGTTGATATCATAATAGGTTCTCTGAACTACACTCAGATCTTTCAGCTCATAAGGTACTGCAGGAAATCCAATCCCCGTCCCAATGGCAACAAGCTCACTGTTGTTATCATCCAGGCATATTGCTGCGTTGTTATTGATCTTTTTTATTACTTTCATCTGTCCTTTACTTTTCTCTAAGCTTTCTCACATATCATAACCCTGTCTCTGGTTCCTGCGACTGCCGAAACAGCTTCAATTACGATGTGATAGTCCGAACTGTTCGTAATTACCATAGGAGTTACGGTAACAACGTTATTCTCTTTCATGTAGCTCAAATCCACTTCAATCACAGGTGTTCCGGCCTTTACTTTTTTCCCCTCTTCGGCCAGCTTCTTAAACCCGTTTCCCTCAAGCTCCACCGTGTCCAATCCTATATGAATCAACAGCTCCGCCCCGTTCTCCAGGGTCATGCCAAAGGCATGGAGCGTAGGGAAAATCGTTGTAATCCGGCCGTCACATGGCGTGCAGACCAAGCCCTCCTCCAGTTCAAATGCAACTCCGTCACCCATCATTTTTGATGCAAATACTTGATCCGGCACCTGTGATAATTCAATCATTCTTCCTGTCACCGGCGCAAATAATTCTACTTCCTTTTTCTTCGTAAAAATACCCAAAGCCTGTTTTACCCTCCTTTTGAAAGGATGATAAAATAAAAAACTCCTTAGATTATCACCCTTAGCATAAAAATACTCGCAACATTGCTTTCTTTACACATGCATCGCTGGTGAAGCCTCTAAAGAGTAACTCTCATCGAATACAGCTATATCTTAACAGTAACAGGAAAGGCTGTCAAGATAAAAATTGTCATATTCCTCATCATATCGGCAGATATTTATTTCAATATACCATATACACATTCCAATAAAGCAGCCCCAAGAAGAATATTAATCACACGATAATACCGCATATACACCCTCCGGATCGCCAGCCCCACACCAATCCATGCCGAAGTGGCAATCGTCCCAATGGTTGCTATCACAAGCTCAAAAAAGATCAGCACAGGCAGGGAGGTACTGTAATTCGTTATATATCCGGTCAATGCCGTAATCCCAAACAGATAAATCTTCACATTCACAAATTGCAGCACAAAGCCTTTCCAAAACGAAGCCGAGCCCTCCCGATCTTCCCCATCCGGACGCCCAAATGCAATATGAACCGCCAGCCAGAGGATATACCCGGCTCCCACATATTTCATCACGCCAAGCCCTCTTGGCAGCAGCGTGCTCACTCCAAAAACAAACACCCCGCAAATCAGCTGCACGACATAATATCCGGAAAAAATACCGCAAAACAGGGGTGCTCCCTTTTTCCACCCATAATTGGTGACCGTATTCAGAGCCAGAATATTCCCCGGTCCCGGTGTAAACGCATTGATAATGGAATAAACAAAAAAATTACCTATCACATAGCCTGGCATAGCTATGCCTCCTTTCGCCAATGTAATTACCTTAAACTCGAAAAGCCTGCGAAAGCTCCTCTCGCCTGTAATTATACTGCGAAATGCCATGTAACAGGTAATACGCATCTCTTATGCTTTATCATAGGCTGAGCCTATGCTTCAATTGCTTCAATTATTTTGATACTGTTTCAACGCTTCTATATAGATTTCCCCCAGCCGAGACAGCTCTCTGTCTTTGTTCAGGATATATCCAATCCGCATGATTTCATCCCCGTCTAAGGGAACGGAAATAATTGAATCCCCATGAAGATATCGTGGGAATATACCGCTTGAAATCGTGTAGCCGTCCAGTCCAATCATAAAGTTCACAATAGCGGCACGGTCACTGATCTTAATGCTCTTTTCCACAATCTCATTGCTGAAAAGCTCCTCTGCAAAATTGGAGGATTCATACGCTCCCTGTACAAAATTCAACCTCGGATACGGCTCCAAATCCTTAAGCCCAATCCTCTCCCGGCTTGCCAGGGGATGTCCTTTGCGCAAAAACACATGAGGTGACGCCGTAAACAGCTCATAAAATTTCAGATTATAATCTTCAAAAAGCTTTGACAGCACATTTTCATTCCCTCTGCTCAGATAGAGAACCCCAAGATCACTGAAACGGTTCCTGACGTCCATAATAATCTGATAAGTCCGGGTCTCATTCAAAATAAACTCATATCTTTCCTGTCCAAACTGCTTGACCAGCTCCACAAAAGCATTTGCGGCAAATGTATAATGCTGGGCAGATACACAGAATCTCTGCTTTTCCGGCCGGTTGTCTATATACCGGGCTTCCAAAAGTTCCATCTGCTGCACCACCTGCCGGGCATATCCCAGAAACTCCATGCCCTCCGCCGTCAGCGCCACACCGGACCGGCAGCGGTTAAATATGACAATCCCCGCTTCACTCTCCACCTCTTTGACGGCCCCGGAAAGGCTTGGCTGTGAAAGAAACAATTCTTTTGCCGCCTCTGTGATGGAACCCTTTTCCGCTACGGTTATCATATATTTTAACTGCTGTAATGTCATATTTGCCTTCTTCTCTTCTTTTTGTACATGTTCAAAATAAATTCATTGGTCCACTCTACCTGCATTCTAATGCCATTAAGAACGATAAAGTGATGAATGTGTACCCAATCATTAATCTCTTACTGCATTTTTGCATTTAATTGCTAAAGAAATCAGTAAAAAAACAATCTTAAAGTCTATCATCTTCACGCATCTCCCTCATATATTCATCTACGTTTTTTCCCCGTTCGCTTGGTATAACAAAACTGTCCCAATCTACCGGAGCTTTTGAGACTTTCTTTTGCGGATAATTTAATAAGGTAACAACAACCTCGGCTCCATCATATTCCCTTATATCATCATCTTTTATAATAACCATATTTCCTTGTATAACTCCTTTTACTGCTGGTAACATGATCACAACCTCCTATCGCTATTTGTAACCTTTAACTGAATCTGCTTTCTTTGGTACTTTATTATATTCTATCGCTTAATAATCTTTTAACATTTGTATGGCCCTTTTATTATACTAAACTTCTGCCCTTTTTTAAATAGTGTAAATCAATTAAACGCAAAGACATATTGATGACGGTTAAAAGGACATTTGGCGCACCATCACATCACCTGCAGGCTTATTCAAATTTTCTGTCGTAGAGCAATGCAGCAATCAAAATCACAAAGCAAGAGCCTGCATTATGCACCAAAGCGCCTGTTGTCGGATTCAAAATGCCTAAGACTGAACAAGTCACCGCAATAAAATTGATGCACATAGAAAAAGTTATGCTTACTTTAATGGTTGCAACCGCAGCATTGGAAAGTCTTTTCAGGTAAGGGATTTTGGAAATATCATCACTCATAAGGGCAATGTCTGCCGCTTCCACGGCAATGTCGCTTCCCATACTTCCCATCGCCACGCCTACATCAGCAGCTTTCAGTGCAGGGGCATCATTCACGCCATCGCCTATCATGCATACGTTATTCTTCTGTTCCTGTATTTCAAAGATGCTTTGTACCTTTTCTTCCGGCAGCAAATCAGCCTTTACATTTTTAATTCCTGCCTGTGATGCAAAATAGGCCGCCGTCTTTTTGTTATCGCCTGTCAGCAGTACGATGTCTGTGTTCATATCCGACAGCCTTGAAACCATTTCTCTTGCTTCCGGTCTTAGTACATCAGACAGCCCAAGCAGGCCCAAACAGGAATTGCCGTCAGCAGCAAGAATCGATGCCTTTCCCTGAATACGCAGCTTTTCCAATTCATTTTCTACATTTGGCGGAATCATTATCCCCCATTGCCGAATATATTTTTCATTTCCGATATACAGCTTCCTGCCGGATACTTTTGCACAAATGCCTTTTCCACTCTGCATTTGAAAAAAATCCGAATCCTTTATGGCTATTCCCTTTTCTTTCGCATAAGCCACAATCGCCTTTCCTAACGGGTGTTCGCTCCTGGCTTCCGCAGAAGCTGTCAGGGCAAGGAGTTCCATTTCGGTAATATGACTGTCAAAAGAGAGCACATCGCTTACTTCCAATTTTCCATAAGTCAGCGTACCTGTTTTATCAAAGGCAATGGTATTTACTTTTCCCATTTTTTCCAGTACCTCTCCCGATTTAATAATCACGCCATGCTTTGCCGCCTGCCCTATGGCTGCCATAATGGCGGTTGGAGTGGCCAGAACTAATGCGCAGGGGCAGAATACAACTAAAACAGTGACCGCCCTTATATCAATAGAACCAAAGCGGTTGATTGTTCCGCAAAATACATCCTCCCCTATGCCTTTATCCACCGGAAGCGATTCGCCTGTCATAATAGACTGGTCAATGGAAGTTTCCCCCTGAATGATGATGCCGTCTACAGGAACCGTTTCTCCCGGCAATATCCGAAGAATATCATTCTGCCGGATTTGGTCCGCCGGAATCATTTCTTCCTGCCCGGAATTATCAGCCGTAATCCGCCGTCCCTGTGTGGGAGCCAGGCTAATTAATTTCTTTAACCCCTTTTTTGCTCTGTTCGTTGTCATATTCTCTAAAACGGCACCCATTTCCATTATGAAAGCAACTTCGCCTGCCGCAAACAGGTCACCTATGGCAACCGCCGCAATCATGGCAATGCTTATCAGCAGGGCAGAGGAAATCCTGCGGATTCCCTTATTGTCTATCCCTCTCCATACTGCAAGGTACAGCAAAGGAAGCCCGCAGATAATTACCGTTATCCAAGCCGGATCAACAGGCAGTACAATGCCTGTTCTTGGAAATACAAAGCTCATAACAAGAAAAATGCCGCCCACGATTGTCATTGGCAAACCTGCCAGAAAATCATTCACACGTTTTATCATAGTAATACCGCCTTTCCCGAAAACAAGTTTTTTATTGACAACCGATTCCAACAGTTGTACAATCTATACATTATCAAACACTTTGTTCTATATCTATTGTAACAATTGGGAAAGACAAATCAATAATCAAAATGTTCTTTCTGTGCGATACGGAACATTTTGATTGAAATGTACGGGGATTCTATGGACAGACGACAACAGAAAACAAGACAGGCTGTTTTTCAGGCGTTCAGCCGTCTTCTTGAAAAGAAAAAATTCAGCAATATTACCGTTCAGGAGATTATAGATGAGGCAAATGTAGGAAGAAGTACCTTTTATGCCCATTTTGAAACAAAGGACAGTCTGCTGAAAGCAATGTGCACCGACATCTTTCAGCATGTATTTTCCAATGACTTAAGACAGGAAAGCAGCCATGACTTTTCTCATGCAAGGCATGACTTTCAAGAAGAAATCACACATATTTTATACCATTTACAGGATAACGGAAAAAATCTGAAAGGACTTTTTTCCTGCGACAGCGGTGACATTTTTATGGGGTATTTTAAAGAATATCTGGAAGAGACATTTCCCGTATTTATCAAGGACTTGCACTATGATGTTCCGGCTGATTACCTGTTAAATCATGTTGTCTGCAGTTTTTCCGAAACAGTGCGGTGGTGGATTACAAAGCATGAACAATATACGCCTGAGCAGATAGCATCATTTTTTGTAAAATGTATGTCTGGGCATTGCGTTGTCTCTCCTTAAAAATCACACTTATGTCAGCTTTGAACTATTTCCATTCATTGCTGGTGCCAATTGTAACAGCGACTGCCCATTAAAATTGCTTACGGCGAGAGTTATTCTAATGGGCATCCGCTTTTAGTTCCTATATGGGAAGCAGACACTTTGTTTCTTTAAGGTAAAAACCTTATTCATGCAATTCCAGCGGAAGTCCGTCCGGATCAAAGAAAAAAGTCATCTTTTTATTTGTATAGTCGTCATATCGAATCGGTTCACATTCAATTCCACACTTTTCCAGCTCGGCAACGGCTGCCTCCACATCCTCTACATGGAATGCCAGATGACGCAGACCGCAGGCCTCTGGCCGGCTGATACGTTTGGGCGGATTTGATTCGGCAAAAATTTCCAGTTCAACCGCCTCCGCTCCCTCTCCAATTTTCAGATCCAGCTTCCAATCCTTTCTCTCTTCCCGATAGTTTTCTCTGACAACCTCAAAGCCAAGCTTATTCACATAAAAATCCTTTGCGGCCTGAATATCAGATACAATAATCGCAACGTGATGAATTGCGTTTAACTTCATCCTGCAGTTAACTCCTTTAACTTTTGATTTGTTTTCTTAATCATATCACAAAGGTATCTTTCTTAAAAGTTAAAACCGATTGATTATACTTTATTTTCTTCCGGCAGTTCAACATATTTATATTGTTTTCCCTGCAAAACGTTTCAGTCTTTCAATTTCTCAGACTTCTTCTGCGAAAGACAGGAAAGTCCTCTAAGAAAAAAGTATGAGATTATCGAAAGAGCAACGAAAAAACAAGCTGCCATTTCAATCGCCTGCAAAACGGCCATATTTTTCTTTAGCATCAAGCAAAGCACAATGCTGAATATTCCTACGCATATCAAACTGGTGAGCAAGTCTTTCTTCGGAGTACTTTTTATCAATGCTCCATTCCACGCTCCATCTTTTACAACGCAGAAAATGTATATCAGCCCTCCGGCAGACAGAATCAACGTTTCTCCGATAATCAGGGAAAACTTCCCTGTCATAAGCAGCTGCACTACAATTACTAAGGCACATCCCAAAAACATAATGTTAAATGAAAGGGCTCCCGCCCTTGCGGCTCTTTTCTTTTCTAACTCATTGTAGTCCGCAACTTTTAATAATGTTTCTTTTAATTCGTGATCCATATTCTCGCTTTTCCTCTCTCCATTTAAAATTTCTTTGATTTCCACATGGTAGTATTCAGAAATCTGCACCAAAATACTAAGGTCAGGCAAATTGGTTCCTGTTTCCCATCTGGAAACGGTTCTTCCTGAAACACCTAAAATTTCCGCCAACTGCTCCTGTGTGATTCCCTTTTCATTGCGAAGTTGTTTTAAAAAGGCTCCAATCTCTTTTGGATTCACCTGTTCCCCTCCTTTCACATACAGACTACCTTTTTCTGATGACGAAAAACACGACATAAAGCGAGAAATGCCGCAGTTTTCGCACCAGACACCGATGTCTATGGGTATTTTTGTGGGTTTTCCATGTAGCTTGCCTTTCCAATTATAGCACCTATCTTGTAAAACCCAAATCCTAATTTCCCCTGTGCCATCTGTTCGTCTCCTTGTCAAAAATATTCTTATCCGTAAGCTTATTATATTTTCTTCCACCTCCGCACGCAACATCACATTTTCAGAATGGGATTTATGCCACTCTTTCTGCGAAAACGTGGTCTAAATCAATCTGTGCAAAGCCGACTCCAAAATCATGGCCGTTTCCCTTGCGTCTGTGATAAGCAGATACATATGCAGTCTTGGTTGCGACTATGTACAGGGGATTTTAGACAATATCAAAAAAATTCCGGGGAGAATCTTCTACTGCCATTAAACAGCCCGGCAGCAAAAGATCTATCCGAATTTTTCCTAAAACTGAAACCGGATTCACTGGATGACTTTATCAATAAATATGCCAAAAAAAGATTCGGTAACGTTGAGACTGCACTATCCATAGTGAAACAATTCCAGGCAGATGACTTTTGACAGATTCAAAGAATATGGCGATATTACAAGTATTCAGTTGGATATTGTTATAGCAGACATCTGTTCCTTTTACGGATGCTGTCATCCTTTATAAGCAGCCTTGATTTCCTCCTCTGTAAGGTAATGCTCCTCGCTGCCTATAACTGCGTTCGCCAGCCGTTCCAGTGCATCCCTATTCTCGTTAATAATCCTGACTGCTTCCTGCAGCTGCTCTGATAAAATTTGATTGATCAACTTCTGTGCTTTCTCATTATGGAGCAATTGTTCTTCTGAAATAACAGAAAGTCCGACCTCTTTCTCATACATTCCCCCGCCGCAGACCATCCCTGCAGCAAGCTTTGTTGCAGATTTCAAATCACTGGACGCTCCGAATGTAAGGCCATACCCCTGTACCATTTCTGCCGCTCTTCCCCCAAGCATCTCGCTGATTCTTTGCAGATACTCCTCTTTTGTGCAGTGAACAGGCAGATTTTCCTGCAGCACATAACCCCCTTGTGAGCCTCTTGCCACAATGCTCATATATCTGGGACTTCTCCCATAAAACAGGGCAATCAGGGCATGACCTGCTTCATGGTACGCTGTATGTCTCATTTCTTCCTTAGAACTGTCTTCCCATTCTTCCCCGTAAAGCAATTCTTCAAATGTCTCATCCAGCAGACTGTCATTTACCCTGACATCAGCACGAATTGCTTCTCTTAGTGCCGCCTCTATCACATTTTCAAGGTCGGCAAAGCTCTTTCCATCCGACCGAAGAACGATACTGCTAATCTCACTTTCTGAAACGTCAAACATATCTTTATGTTTTATGAGCAAATGTTCCAGCATCCATCGTCTTCCTTTTTCACCCGGAAGATTGACACGTGACCTTCTGTCAAAACGCCTTAGAAATGCACGGTCCAAGTACTCCTCTCCCATATTCGTTGCGGCCATGACAAATACTGGTTTGTTATCTACTTTCTTGAATCCATCCATCTCTGTTAAAAGTGCGTTCAGAATTATGTTGCTGCCTGTCTTTTGTCGATCCTGGGCAATTGCATCCACTTCATCCATGAACAGTACCGCCGGTGCATACTTCCTTGCAACACGAAATATGCGATGTATCTGTTCAGCTCCGTCGCTGTTTGCCAGTTTATCTGCACTAATCTCCAGGAAATACACGCCTGATTCTGTGGCAACTACTTTTGCGAGAGAAGTCTTCCCTGTTCCGGCAGGTCCATGCAGCAAAATACCTTTAGGTACCCTGACACCTTTTCGAAGATATTCCTTTGTATTTTTTAAAAAATCAATAAAGTAATTCAGTTCTTTTTTTATGATATCGGATGCGTAGATATCATCCCAGTGCTTATTCGGCTGCATATCTGCCGACAGCAGAAGGTCTTTGTCCTCCGCTTCAACAGCATCTTCCAGTTTGAAATTGCGAAAAATAATCCTGCCGGATTTTTGTTTTTCATCCAGTTCTATTTTTTTATCATATGCAATTTTCTGATGCCGCAAAGAGAGCGTTTCCATTGTCTTTTGGCAGCATACATCCCAATAAGCTTCCGGAAGCTCAGTCTGCATATTTTCCCGCTTGATAAACCCTGAAATTCCACGGCGGCATAATTCATCCTTTTCCGTCCTGCTATAGGAATACCCTTTGTCTCCATGTAAAATATATACAGGAATATCCGCATAATCTGTTCTTATATCTGAAAATACCTTGCTTCCCTCAGTACAGATATCTGTAATACTCAAGCTGTTTTTATTTTCTTTCATTCCATATTCATAATCAACTGCCGCCAGAATGACATTTTCCCTGCGGAGAATCTGCAGGAATTCTTCCGTGTCAGCCGCCGCCTTAATCTGAACATTATTTTCCGCCAATCTTTCATTGCGGATTTCCTCTGCCTGCCCGAATATTGCAATCACACAGTTCTTTTCACCGAGATAGAACTGTTGGATTTCATCCGCCGCCTCTGAGAAATCATGTTCCAATGTGATTTTTTTCAAACCGGTTTTCCAGTTAAATCCCGGTTTTTCGTTTGCCCGAGACAGCAGTAAAAACAGTGCATTGTCTAAAACCTTTCCCGCAAGCACTGTTGCGTTTCTGGCATCCATACTGCCTCCCATAGAATACAGTGCCGTAGCTGCAAACATATCATCTTTGTTTTCTATATCATATCCGTATTCTTTTTTTGACAGTTGTATCTGTTTTTCCAGATTTGTCTTTATAATCTTAAGAATCGCATCTGCCCGCAGATGGTTAAACATAATGATTGTATGGGAAGACATTCTTGAAATAATTTCGGGTGGAAAATATGGCACATCTGACTGGGGATTCGCATCTTTTTTTATGGCATCTATAATGGCACTGTCCGGCAGCAGTGTCAAATTTTCATTTTCGGCATCCTGATATAATTGTTTTCCTGCGTTCGTGGTAAAGATGACAATCGTGTCCCGAAAATCTATACTTTTATTCCAATGCTTGTCCTCACATTTTCCATCATCCAAAATCTGGAGAAAAAGGACAATTACTTCCCTGCATGCCTTTTCTATTTCGTCAAACAATAGTACGCATCGAGGATTTTTGTCGACAAAGTCCGTCAGTACACCGGGGTTCGCATTGTTCCATGCAGTGTTATGTCCAACCAGATCCTGTGCATTGCTGCGATGAGAATAGGCAGACATATCAAAACGTTTATAAGGAATTCCCAGGGTATCGGCAATCGTTTCTGCAATAAAGGTCTTACCGACACCTGATGGTCCTGCAAACATGTATGCATGTCTGGGACCTTTCTTTTTACTGCCTGCATTTACTGCTTTTTCTGCAGAAAAATAGGCATTTGTAAATTTGTCAATCACATCATCCTGTCCAATTACTTCACTCTTTAATGCAATATCAATTGCAGTGGCCCGCGCTTCAATACTCTGCATAGATACCTTGGATTCTTTATGTTCTTTTATCAGCAAATCCGGATTTTGGAAAGGGCCGGATATCTCCAAAAGTTCAGCACTGTACAAGGGATTCCCCACAAGCTCCTTATACAGCCCCATAACCGTATGTCCATGCCGGCTTTGATGAAAAAATTTTCTCAGGGCCATACAGGCTGTGGGATTTGGATTTACAAAATTTTCTAATTTTTTCGCTTTTACAGTAAGCCTGCTGAGAACCTCTGATAAATCATCAGCCGTCATGTCATTGTCTTCAAAATGTTTTTTTAATCGGATATAATCTTCTGTCTCATGCCATATCTCCTGTATACTGGGATTGTCATCAGCAGATGACAATCCCTCTAATTTCCTCGAGTATCTATTTTGATATGGAAATAATAATTTGTCATCATCTAAAACCAGATAGAGCAACGCCGTATACAGTGCGAAGCAGGCGTATTTGCCAGTTCGTATTATGCCGGAAAATAAACTGGTATGTCCGGCACATTCCCTCAACAGGAGCGCAATCCATGGAGAGTTTCCATAGGAATCCAATTTCAAACCTGCTGTCTTCAAAATTTCCTGATAGAATTTTTCTTTCTCCAATGCCGCCTTCTCGTCATACCCTTCCCAAGGCAAGTCCCCTGCCGCTTCTGATTCTTCCGGGATTTTCCTCAAATATTCGTCTGCCTGTTTCTTCGCATGAGCATAACTCATTTCTACCGTTTCGTCCTCATTCTCTTTTTCTGTCATATACGTAAAACTACGGTATTCCGCACCGCTAAATCCCTTTACCTGCTGTTCTGTTTCTGCCCATACATCGTAAATACCCGGATTACGTCCTTTTCTTACTGCATAAATTTTTTTCTTCATGTAATATCCCTCTTCAGCTGGTTTAAATCTATTTTGATACAAAATTAAGTATATAAAATTTGAGAAAAAAAGTAAATGAGAAACCCATGAATGCATCACATATAAAGCCTTTTTACACAGCTACCCGTCTCACTCTGAATGTTCCCATTGGATTCTTCTTTCATTTTTTCCCATCGTTCGTTGAGCTTCATGACCTTATTGCGGTCAGGATTCTTTTCGGCATTATATTTATAAAGGGGCTATCTATTTCCCGACTGCCCCAAAGAGAAAAATCCCGAAAAAAAGCAGCGACAAGAACATTCCTGTCCCTGTCACCGCCCTTATGGTATTTATTCGTAGGTTGTGCAGTAGCTGTTTCTGTCACCATTGAGAGCATGCTGAAGCATATGCTGTCCCAGTGCATCATAATCGGTTGTGGAATGTCCACAGTTGCAGTGGTAATGAGCCACCTTAGGCTGGTCTTCTGGAGCACCCAGTACAAGCGTAGCCTCTTCGCTCTTGACTGTGATACTGTACTTCTCTCTTTCAATTGCCTGCGCCTGCTCTGCTGCAAGTCTTTCTGCCTCTGCCTGCTCTGTTGCAAGTCTCTCTGCCTCTGCCTTTTCAGCTGCAAGTCTCTCTGCCCGCTCTGCTGCAAGTCTTTCTGCCTCTGCCTGCTCTGCTGCAAGTCTCTCTGCCTCTGCCTGCTCTGCTGCAAGTCTCTCTGCCTCTGCCTGCTCTGCTGCAAGTCTCTCTGCCTCTGCCTGCTCTGCTGCAAGTCTCTCTGTCTCTGCCTGCTCTGCTGCAAGTCTCTCTGTCTCTGCCTTTTCAGCTGCTGCTTTCTCTGCTGCAGCCTGTTCAGCAGCATTCGGCTCCTTTACAGTTTGTTCGGTAGTACCAGTGCTTGCAGCGGTAACCGCCTGTTTAGTATCAGCAGTCTGTGTAACAGCAATCGCATGTGTGTTATCAGATTTCTGCCTGTCATCAGACCCCTGTTCGTTATCAGACTTCTGTTCGTCATTGACAATATATTCAGTTTTTGTCATGACCTCTTCTGCAATATCTTCTTCTGCGCTGCCAGTTTCGTCGCTGGTGCTGTCTGCGTCAGCAATCGTTTCTGCTGCCAGAGTATTTTCACCAGCAATTGCAGAAGCCTCTGCCGTATCCTGAGTGGAATTGATTACCTTTGGTACTGCAATACCTGTCACTGTAAGAGCGGTTGAGGTTACTCCTATTAACATTTTTAACACGATACTTTTCATCATTTTTCTCCTTTTCAAAATTAATTTTGTTTGTTTACACCTATGAAACGATTAAGAAAGCCAGGTGGTTGCAGATTTTTTAAAAAAATAGAAAAAATGCAGTACATAATTTATTGTCTCTATTTTAAGTACTGCAGTTCCCTTCCAGTATCCCTGCGCTAAAAGAATTTCCAGCCGCTTAATACTGTGTCTGTGAATCCTTTTGGGCATTGTCCCAGGGGATGCCTTCGGTGTACGGGGAGCTGCTATTTTCTTGTCCTGCAATGCTCCGCAGTATATCGGCTTTTCCGTCTCGTCTATTGGGGATGATTCGATGAGTGCCCGGAGCAAGAGCCTGATGAAATCATCCAGCATAATCTCATCTCCTTTCCTTTTGTCCGTGGTGTATTCCTTACATCCATAGAACGAATAGGGGATGTCGCTGGTTGCAGATATTCCGAAAATTTTTTTGCACACAAAAAATATATTTATAAGGTAAAGATATACAGTATTTTTTCTCTCGGGGGGCTATCTATTTCCCGACTGCCCCTTATTTATTGAACAATATCGAATTTATGTTCGGTATTAAAAGGGAGTACTCTTCTATTCCAGCTTCTCGCAAGTGCGGCTATGGGAACAATCCATACCGCATCAAAGCCTTACGGAAATATCAGGAGCGGCAGGTTCGCTTAAGAGTATGGGTACCCGCAGGATATACCTATTACAAATACCTCTTAACAAGCTCAAACACCCTCTGAATCTCATCCGGAATCCAAATCCCGTAAGGGCACATGGAAAGGCAGGGCATGTCCGTGCATGTCCTGCACAGCTGGGCGCTCTTTCGAATCCCCATATCCAATTTGCGCAGCGCCCAGTGATCCTTTCCGAGAAAAAAATAATTATACTGCCGGAAAACCGTATGAATCTCTGTTCCATAGGGACAGCGGCACCTTTGGCACCGGTCGCAGGGAATGGGAATAAAATCCTTTTCCAGAACAGACAGCACCTGTTCAAAATCAGGTATCACGGATTCACATCCCATATCCCGGCCGAATGCCTCATCCGCCTGTTCTGCAGATCCAATTCCAATTAAGGCGCTGGATACAGGATAAGACAGCACACTCCCCAGCAAGACCCTCGTAGAGAAAAAGCCTGGTAAAAGCCCGGCCGCATATACCTTATTAATCACCATTCCCTTCCGGCGAAAAACCGGCTCTTTTCTGATCCTGTCCAACATCCCCCGCTCCAAAAGATTGCCGCTTCCCTGAAGCACATCAACCCTTGGATCTTCCGCCCCTCTAAGGAGAATATCATAATAGTGAGATGCCAGTCCGGTAAAGCGGATCCGTCCCTCCTCCTTTAACTGACTAAGAGCATCCAAAGCCCCTCCCTTTTGGAAGATCTCTTCTTCATGATCCCAGTCCGCCTGGTGGACGAAGTACACATCCAGCCAGGTTCCAAGATTCTCACAGGACTCAAGAACTGCCATATACATCTCATTGCCATCAAAAAAACGCGCCTTGTCTGAGATAATGATTTTCTTTCGTCTATCACCAGACGCAAACCTCCCCAGCTTTCGTTCCGCATCCCCATATTCAGGAACAATCGCCGTATCAAATAAATTACAGCCCAGGCGAAAGGCATGGTCCATCACAGCCAAAGCCTGCTCCTCACTGAGATTATAATATTTCGGGAGAACCGGAACACTGCCCTTTAATATAGGAATCGTGCCAAAACTGACCTCAGAAACCATAAGTCCGGTGCTTCCCAGTTTACGGTACCGCATAACTCCTCCTATTATAAGTTCCGTAATATCCTGTCCGTTCACCTGTATTTAAATCAATTCCCAGCCGTAAAAATACACGTCTGTAAATTGATTTGTGCACTGACAGGATATTACTGATTATAAGTTCCGTAATATCCTGCCCATACACCTGTATATAAATCAATTCCCAGCCGTAAAAATACACGTCTGTAAATTGATTTGTGCACTGACAGGATATTACTGATTATAAGTTCCGTAATATCCTGTCCGTTCACCAGCCCCCACAAATGCCCGCTCCTCCACCAGAACGCCGTCCGGCACAACAGGTATCTCAAGATTTCTGCAAAATGCAAATGCCTCTTTTCCAATCCGTCTCAGCGTAGAGGGAAAATGAACCCGCCGCAAACTGTGACACCGGAAAAATGCCCTGTCCGGAATTTCTTCCATCCCCTCCGGCAGCAAAATCTCTTTCAGCGAAGTACAGTTCTCAAAAGCCCTTACACCAAGCTTTGCAAGCTTCTCTGACAGCTCAATCTCCTCCAGACTTTTGCACCCGGAAAACGCCCTGCTGCCAATAGCTTTCACCCCTTGGGCTCCATACACCCTCCGCAGCCATTTACAGCCGGCAAATGCATTCTTTCCAATAGAAGAAACAGTCCGTGGCAGGACAATTTCCGTAAGAAGATTCCCTTCCCGAAAAACATTTTCCCCAATGGCAGTAATCCCGTCCGCCACCAAAAGTCTGGAAATATTCCCCGTACATTCAATAAGAACATCCTTTTCATCCGTTTTAAAACAGTTCAGCTTATCCCTCACTGCCTGCTCTGCCAACGCCGGCAGCTCCTTCTTCCGATCAGCGATTCCCTCAAACACAAATGATGAGCCGTCTCCCAGCACAAGCTCTTTCAGATAAATACAGTTTCGGAAAGCATAAGCTTCCACCTTTACTCTATCCGATAAAAAACGTATTCTTTCTATTCCCAGTCCCCCTGCAAATGCCCATCCGCAGACCAGACGGATATCTTCGGGAACAACCACCTCCCCCGTACAAGAGGAACCGTCCAAAAGCATATGGTTGACCTCTACCATAGGAGATTTTTCACGCTGTTTCTCCATCCAGGCCGTCTTGTGAAATGCACGTGGGCCAATATATTCCACAGAATCCGGAATATGTACTTGCTCCAGCATAAGGCGGTCCTGAAAAACCTCCCCCTCAATCCGCTTGATGCCCTCGGGAATTATTATAATACGCCCAAATCCCCTGTAGCCGCAAAGGCTCTCTTCCCTCTCTACCTCAAAACAACTAAGGGCGCTGTGAAAAATCAGCCGGACAGCCTTTGGAAGCCGCTCTGACAGGATATCCCTATATGTATGAAGCTCCCATAGCTGCCCCTGCCGCACCACCTGACGCAAAGCAGTACAGCCGGAAAGGGCATACTCACAAAGCCTGGGACCCTCCTGACTTCCCAAAAGGACAATCCGCTCCAGACAGCCGCAATCCTCAAACGCATGAGGGCGCAATAAGGCATGCTCCCCCAAGGCAATCTCTCTTAACCCGTCACAGTCCGAAAATGCATAGCTTCCGATTTCTTCTATCAACCGGAAATCAAACTTTTCCAGATTTTTACATCCGCAAAAACAATCCTCTCTGATTACAAGCACTTGCTCACAAATGCATTCCCTCAGATTTTCACAGCCCTCAAAAAGCCTGCATTCCAAAACGGAAATCCCACGAACCTCCGCTTTCTCCAGGGACAGACAATAGGCAAAAGCCCCAGTGCCTGCATAGCCGGCATAAAGACAGACTTTCGAAAGCCTGGTGCATTTTTCAAAGGCACGGGCACTGATAACACAAGAAGCCGCCGGAAAAGAGATATCCTTTAGCCCGCTGCAGCCCCGGAATGCGCCCTCACCAATACTGCTTAAGGTTTCCGGAAAGACAAGCCTTGTAATCCGGCGATTCCCTGAAAACGCAAAGGGAGCAATTGCCGTGATCCCCTCTGGTACATAAATCTCTCCTTCACATTGCCTGCCGGAGACAATTATGCTGCCAACAGCCCGCAGTCCACATACTTCCGGCACTTCCCCTATACCCTCCACTCCCTCAAAGGCCAACTCCCCCACCTCCTTGAGAGAAGCCATTTTCCCAAGCATAAGAGAGGTACAGCCAAAGAAAGCTTCTTTCCCGATCATCCGGATATCTTTCCATTGAATACCAGAAAGCTTCCGGCAATTGTAAAAGGCCCGCTCTTTGATAATACTCCAGGGAACAGCCGCAGGAAAAGAATGCTCCAAACCCTCCGGTATCTTCTGACTGTCAGAATTCAAGACAACAGACTCTAAGCTGGCACAGCCGGAAAAAACCTCCGGCTCCGCAGTTGTCACATCCATTGGCCACACCACATGCCGAAGCTTTATACACCCTTTCAGAACCGCCCCTCCAATCCACGTAACATGGCCTGGAAAATGAAGGGCAGTAAGAGCATGATTTCCATAAAAAGCCCCTCCTGCTACAATACGGGTATTTGAGGGAAGCGAAACATCCCCTTTCAAATGGCGGCCATCCCAAAAAATCACGTCTTTGCCCCCATCCTGATCCTCTGACTGCTTCTTCAGCCAATTACTCAGAAAAGGCGTATGTTCCCACACATTTCTTCCCACAGATTCCAATGTATCCGGCAGGATTACCTGTTTTAAAGCGGTACATCCGTAAGCCAGCTTATCCGGAATATGAGATACATCTTTTCCAACTACTATAGTTCTCAGGCTAAGGCACCGGGAAAAAATATCCGTCCCATATCTCTTGGCGTTTCCTTCCATCCGGACCTTTTTTACACCGCTCTGTGCAAAAGCCAGATTTCCCACCGTTTCAATTCCTTTCGGAAGCTGAACCTCCCTCAAAGACCGGCACCTGTAAAAGGCCATGCCGCCCACGAAAACCAAATGATCCGAAAAATGTACTTCGCTTAAAGAAGTACAGCCATAAAAAGCCTGCTCTCCAATAGCCCGAACACCCTCTCCTAAGGAAAGCTCTTTCAAACGCCGGCAGCGTTTAAATACCTGATCCTCCACCCTCTCAAGCTTATCCGGCAGCAGGGCACGAAGCAGCTTCACACAGTTCTCAAAAGCCCCCGTCCCGATATACTTTAATTGAGACGGAAAATTGACAACCTGCAGGGTCAGACAGTTACGAAAAGCCCCTGCTCCAATCGCCTCTACCGATTGGGGAAGAATCACTCGATCAACCGTTTCATTTCCGGCAAAAGCTTCCTCAGCAATATGGGAAACACCCTCAGGAACGACAACTCTGGATTCATTGCCAAGATATTTCAGGAGAACGGAGCCACTGAGACGAAAGTTCCCAAGAACCTGTTTTTGGATAGTTCTGACCAAGACCGGAATCTCCTCTCCAAAAACACCGCTAATCCCCTCCATTCCATAGGACCCGCCGCCTGGAACACAGACTTCTTTTAAAGAACTGCAATTCTTAAACGCATCTTCATGAATGACCGCCTGCTCCTGCCCAAACACCACAGCTTCCAGGCTGATGCAGTTTCGGAAAGCCCGGCTTTCAATCTCTTTCAAGGTAGATGGAAATTTCACAGAAATAATTCCCCGTTTGTCAAAAAAGGAACTCTTTCCAATCCTTTCAATCCCCTCGGGTATCTCCACATGCTTCAAATTCGTGAGGAATTTTACCAGACACCGGCCCTCTAAATCCATCATTCTTAAGATATCAACTGCAATGGCATGTACCAGTAAAGGAACCTCCATCTCTCCGGCTATCACCTCCACAGCATTTGGAAATACAAACTTTTGTCCATCCAAAAAGGAAATTTCCGAAATCCGGCTGCAGCCCGTAAAGACATCACAAAGGCAGTCCTCCCGAAGTCCGGGAGAAATCTCCAGCTTTTTCAGCTGAACATCATTGACAAACACCTGATTTCCCAGATATTCCACACCGGGAATCCGCACCTCAGTAAGGCTGTCACAGTAGAGGAATACACAGTCTCCCAATTCTTTTACGGACAGGGGCAGGGTGATAGATTCCAGGCTATGACAGCGGTGAAACGCATAATCACCTATATAGACAACCCCTGCCGGTATTTCAATTTCCCGGAGCCTGCGGCACCCTTTAAATGCGCCGGACAGAATACGGCTAAGACCGAAAGGCAGAACTACCTTTTTTATGGATACACATCCTTTCAATGCACCCTCCCCGATGGTGTGAACATTCTCCGGAACAACCACAAGCTCATCTCTGCCCCTGTATGCCTTCAAAATCCCATTTTCAATGTAAAAATCATTTTCC
Source organism: Candidatus Merdisoma sp. JLR.KK006 (assembly GCF_036941035.1). NCBI lineage: Bacteria > Bacillati > Bacillota > Clostridia > Lachnospirales > Lachnospiraceae > Candidatus Merdisoma > Candidatus Merdisoma sp. JLR.KK006. Next base: position 41,497 of record NZ_JAYMNS010000002.1, read on the forward strand.
ATAAAAGAGGACTCCTTCATTTAACCCTCCGAAATATCCGAAGCTTTTTATAGCCGCACAACCTTAAATATGCCATCACATGTCATCAGAAAATATTTGTATTATGATTTCTCTCAGCTCTTCCAAGCTTCCGCACTGATACATGGGTTCTTTATACTTCTTTGTCCCTCTGCGTTTTTTCATCCCATAAGAAACCAATTTTTGCATATAGCCAATGGTAAAGGTCTCGTCATAGCAGGAAGCTGTCAGCTCCATCTGTTCCAAAAGAATCTGCAGAGTAGTTTTCTTTCTGTTTTTTTGGGTAAGCTCACTGAAAACAAAGGGATTTTCCAGTGCATAACGGGCAATCATGACCCCATCCGCACCTGTTCGTTCCATCATTTCCTCCGCATCATTTGCAGAAAAGATCCCTCCGTTGGCAATAACAGGAATGGAAACGGCTGCCTTTGCCTGCGCAATCTCTTCGTAACAGCAGGCGCCGTCATACATCATACTGCGGCTGCGTCCGTGAACAGTCACCATGTCTGCCCCGGCATCCTCGCACATGCGGACAAATTCTGCTGCAAACATATGCTCTTTTTGGATTCCTGTGCGGCATTTGACCGTAACGGGCTTTCCGCTTTTCTTACACCCCCGGATAATGGCCGCCGCTCTTTTGAGATCTGTCATCAATGCGCTGCCCTCTCCGCTTTTAAACACATTGGGAACGGGACAGCCCATATTGATGTCAATGATATCAAAATCTTTCAGAAGCCCGGAGCAAGCCATCTGTGTCATCACGGCCGGATCTCCGCCCAGAAGCTGGACTGCCCTGACAGGCTCCCGGCTGGTCGTAAAGAGAAGACGCCTGGTGGCCTTGTCTGCGTATTTTAAGGCATTGGCGCTGGACATTTCCGTAAAGCATAAGCCTGCCCCCAGCTCATAGGCCAGCATCCGAAACGGGTAACAGGTGTACCCGGCAAGGGGAGCCATTAGAACATTGGAGGGCAGCAAAATACCTCCCACACGTAATCTTTTTATTTCCATAGTAAACCCTCATGCACCCCATTGGCTCACCACCATAAATGAAAGTCGGTAGTGGTGCATGGTGCATCCCTGAACTTAGTTTTCTGCTACGCAGAAAAGGATCTTTCATAGTAAACCCTCAGCTGCTGAACTATGAATGGTCAATAGCAACCGAACATATCTCAGCTTTTCTTTCGGTAAAATCAATAACCGTCAATGTATCGTATCATGTAATTATACCCTAAAATCAACAAAGCCACAAGCACCCGCTCATGGCTTCCACGTTCTATTACCTGTTGTCTCCCCCGGCAACGAAAGCTTTCCTTTGAAATAACAATTTCTAAAGCCGTACTCCTGTAGCATCATTTTTTCATACATTCATCTACCCACATAATAAAATTCGCTGTGCTGTCTCCTGTGCACTCCGCCTTCACATGCTGCTGTCCCCAGACGGTTGCAAAATCAACAGGTCCCACCTCATCATAATTTTGAAGCGCAAGATCCAGGTTTACTTCTGTTGTAAGGGAAGTATCACTCTGTGCAATGCCGCTGCGAATCCTCCAGTGCTTTGCAGGCGTGCTGGTTTTGTATCCCTCCTGGGATTCCAGCAGATAATAAACAGGTGTATACATATTCAGTCTTTGGGCCGCAGTATACCCCACGGCATCGTTTTTTTGAAGATCCTCTTCAAAATCAGAAGCATAGCTGCTTTCCAATTCGTTCAATAGCTCCCCAAGCAAAGCTTCAAAATGGGCTCCATTTCCATCCCCATATCCAAACAGTTCATTTTCCCCCTGTCCGGCATCAAGCTGGTCAAATGCACCGAGATTCTTCGATGCGCTCTTAAAGTCTTTCACAAAATCACTAATATTCGTAATTGAGGCCGTATTTGTTTCGGCGTCATAGGTGACCCATGCACCGTTCTCATTGAGGGCATCAATATAATCACTGGCAGTTTCATAAACTCCTGAGATTGTAATGCCATTTAAGGCCTCAGTACGGGCTATATCATCCCACTCTTCATAACCGCCTTCTTTGGAATCATACGGAATTTCCGTATCTGAAAGAAAGTTATTCAAAGACTCTTCAATCACACCCACAATATAATCATAATAGCTGCCCGGTTAATATAATCAGCAAAAGAAACCGCCAGTCCATCAGAAATCGCCTGCTCATCATCAGAAAGCCCGCTTCTTGTTACGCCCATCATCCACTCATATGCTTCATCCGCACTGTCCAGATTGGTGATCGGGCACCAATCCATGGAACCATAAACGGCATCACTGACACTCTGTATCGCACCAATCTGTTCCAGATAAGGATCATAAAGCTCGCTGTCACCAGTTGCGCCCACAAGGGCTGACTGTGCGCCGCCGCCACTCATACCAAACACAAAGATTTTTTCCGCATCTCCGGGCATTGTATTATTTACATAACGCAGATAGCGGATTGCAGCCTTTAGATCCGTGACACCCGCCGGTGCGCCCGCATCTCTTCCACGGCATCCGGCATGAACGTATACAAAGCCGGCATCCGTATACTCCGTCAGACTTGTATAAGCTGTCAGGGCTGCCTGAGCCGAATACCCCGGCACAAAAACCGCCAGTTTCTCATAGGTTGCATCCACAGGAATTTCACAATACGATATGCCAATCTGATAATAGACGTTATCATCAGAATGATACATCCATTTTGTCATATCTATTTTCTCCAGACTTGTTATAACGTCCTCAGAAGTCCCTGTCCCATCCTGCCGGGAGTCTTCTGCTTGGCATTGTCAGCCGGTATTCGTGAGCGGCATCAGAAAATGCGCTTATTCACCGCTTGCCCTGTAAATCTCTTTCATATCTGAAGTACCTGTCCTTCTAATCTCATAAGCCTTGAGTCCCTTAGATAGAATTATCAATCATTTCCTCTCCTTCTCCTTTTTGCAGCAACGCTTGCAATTTCTCTTTTAACTCTCTTACAAATTGTTTTAAATCTTCAAACTTAATATTAAATTTATACCCCAGAAAATATCCTCCCTGTTGCATTTCTATCACAGACGCATTCAGCCACACTTCTGTATCAATTATTCTGTCTTCCCAATAGTCATCCTTGTTCTGAAAAATTATTTCGAACTCAGCCTCAGGACCACAATAACTAATTTTCTCATACTCACTGGATATATTTCGTTCGTTAAGAACATATTCCATTTTTTTGATAAAACATTTTAATCCTTCCAGGCTGAATGATATGCCATCAATTACATGTTTATCTTTCTCAACTGCTAATTCAAGCTTATAGGGAATCCAATTTAGATAATCTTCCTGCTCTTTTTCGTATATCAGTCCTTCTTCATATAAATTTAAAACCAATTCTATTGCAAGTTTATAATAATAACTTTTTATTTTAGGCATTTCACACCTCTTAACAAAATCCCTCGCAAAAAATAACTCTGATTGCAAACCGGCACTATGCTCCCTTTGTCGGGAGCATAGCGCCGGTTGCTGTCAGCCGCATATGGCTTCTTTTAATCACTTTCTGCTGTTTCATCAATTATTCCGCAGACGGAAGGTATTCACAAGCTCTCTGAGCAGTCCGGCCTGGGCGCTGAGCTCCTCACTGGTCGCAGAGCTCTCCTGGGCGGTTGCGGAATTGCTCTGAGTCACACTGGAAATCTGGCTAATCTGCCCTTCAACCTGTTCCATAGCGTCTGCCTGCGTCCGGGCATCGGCAGCAATTTCATTGATCGTTCCTACGATTCTCTGTGCCTCCGCAACGGCTCCCTCCAACTGCTTTGCCGTAACGCCGGCAATCTGCGTTCCCTCTTCTACCGCAGCCATGGAATGCTCAATCAATGCCGCCGTGGATTTGGATGCTTCCGCCGTCTTTCCTGCTAAATTCCGAACCTCCTCGGACACCACGGCAAAGCCTTTGCCTGCTTCCCCGGCCCGTGCCGCCTCCACGGAAGCATTGAGGGCCAAAATATTCGTCTGAAAAGCAATATCCTCAATAGCCTTGATGATCTTTCCGATCTCTCTGGAGCTGTTATTGATCTTCTCCATAGCCATTGTCATTTCCTGCATTTTCTCGTTGCTCTCCGTAAGCTGCTGTCCCATGTCCCCGGCCTGCTTCTGCGCCTGTCCGGCATTATCCGCAGTCTGCCTGATACGGCCGGCAACCTCCTGCATGGTCTGTTCCAGCCCTTCCACGGCGCCGGTCTGTTCCGCAGCGCCCTGGCTCAGCCCCTGGGCTGCAGATGACATCTGAGCCGCTCCGCCGGAAACACATTCGGAGCTGGAAACAATCTGGCCCATGGTTTTGTTAAGATTCTGAAGAATATCATTCAGAGATGTACGAATAGCGGCAAAGTCCCCTACATATTCCTGACTGATCTGGAGCGTTAAATCTCCTGCGGCAACAGACTCCAGCATATTGGATATTTCTCCGATATAATTCCGCAGGCGGCTGATGGTTCTGTCAAAGCTCTGAGACAGAATCCCGATCTCATCATCCGAATGAATATCCGCCAGCATGTTCTGGCTCATACCAAGACCCAGATTGCCCTGCTCCAGAGTTTCTGCCAATATGGTCAGACGGAAGAGCGGCCTGGTAACCGTCCGTTTGATATAGGCTCCCACAATCATAATTCCTACAATAATAAGCACCACACCAATCAGACAGGACAAGGCCATCGTAAGGTTGATCTGAGTAGCGGCATCCGACATGGAAATTCCGGCAAAGATCAATCCGTCAATGTTGCCGTCAGCATCTCTTGTGGGCACATAAGAGCACAGATGCTCTTCCCCCAGAATAGAAGCCCGCCCCACATATGCCTGACCCTGCTCCAGCACCGTCTTGGACAAATCATCGGAAAGCCGGGTGCCTACGGCCCGCTGGCCGTTCTGCTGAATCGTTGTATAGGCTCTCTCATTCCCCTGAAAGATGGTGAATTCACATCCCATCTGCTCCTTAAGTGCATCCAGAAGCGCCGTCCTGTCCTCGGGACCGCTGTAATTGGCCAGCTCATAAGCCAGCACATTCGTTCCGCTTACACATTCATTCTGCATCATGGACATGGTAAGACGGTAAAACATCAGTACGCAAACTATAACTACCACAGTAATGCTGACTCCCAACATGCCCGCCACCAGATTTCCTACCTTACGGCCAATGTGCCTGGTTTTTTGTGTGTTGTTTTTATTATTTGAAAAATTCTTTTGCATAACCGCATAACTCCATATCTTTTAATGATTTTTTAATTAACCTGAATGATGTCTTAAAGCTTGCAGTTTAATTGTTCTTCTGTCCCTGTCATTTTCACCCTTCTCCTTTCCCTTTGTTTTAAGCATATAAAAAGCCATACAAAACCTGGGGAAAAGCGAAAAACCACCTCACTTGCCCGGCGGTCTCTCCCCATGTATGTCAGCTTTTATTTATATCTATTATTTGTTTATGTAATAACAATAAGATTATAGCACTTCATATGCGGAACTTCAATATGCCTTTTCAAAAATGCATATTACTAATCGTACAGATAAGGCAGCGCCGTCTTCTCCCAGAATGGAAAGCCATAGTCCCAGTCCCTGTCCAGAGCATTTTCTTTCATTGCTTTATCCCTCCCTCTGCTTTTCCATGGGCTGTTTCCCTCTTTATGGGTAAAATCAGCCGTTGAGTAGGATAGCCAAACTCCGTCAGAAGCTCCCCTGCTCCCTGTATTTTGCCGGGGACTTTTTGTACATAGCCCTAAACCTGTCGGTGAATGCCTGCCGGCTCTCAAAGCCTGCCATAAGAGCAATCTCCAGAATGGACTTTTCGGAGCATATTAAAAGCTTTGCCGCTTCCGTAAGCTGTCTGCGCCGGATAATAGTCATGGATGGTGATTCCAACCGTATTTGAAAACATCCGGTGCAGATGATATTTGGAACAGTGAACCCCGGCCGCAGCCTGGCTTAAGTCCAGCTTTTCACTTAGATTGGACTCAATGTAGGAAATCACTTCTTCAACTGTTTCCACATTTTGGCTTTCCATTTTCCTTTCTTAAGTATGGATAAGACAAACAGCGTCTATGGATAAAGAATTTTTCTTTTTCCATAGACGCTGTTATACCAGAAGCTTATAGGATTTTTTCATGATTCTTGCGGAATCGTCCCTCTTAGATGCAATGACTCGTTTTCTTTTCTAAGCAGCAGAAAACCAAGTTTAGGGATACCCCATATGCCACTACCGATTTTGATTTATGGTAGTGCGCCAATGTGGCACATGCAGGTATACTATTTCATTATTCTTTGATCTTGCCCAATTCATTTAAATTAATGCCAAAAAACGTTAAAATGATTTTCAATAGGTCCGAAAGTGTAAAGACTTTATTGAATCAGCGATCTGTTTGCCCAGGTTCTTCTCATTTACTTCAGAATTCCAAACCCTGCACCCACTTCTCCAATTCCGCTTTTGATAATCTTCCATTCAAAATCCTGCCTTATATACCCCCTATCTATCATTCGTTTTATTTGAGATAGCTTTTTAACTGCTCAATATTTTTTTCTTCAAAATCCATCAGCTCTTCTGCCAGTTCACAGTACTCTTTTTTTGCTCCCTTATTTGACTTCACTGTCTTCATCAGATCGGTAATCCCCCGGGTATTCCCCTGAATCATCAGATCCGCCACATGCTCCGTACTGGTATTCAAAAGCGTATTGGCCTGAATGGAGGTCCACAGCATGGCTTTTCCTACTGGTGAAGAGGTCTCCGGCCGCTGATTGGCCTCCCGAATCTTCTCTGTCACCTTATCCTCAAAAGAAAGAAAACGTACCGCCTGCCGATTCAGATCCAAAGCTAGATCCTCATCATATACCTTGCTGATAATCGCATTAATTGTCTCTACTCCCATTTTACTGTTTCGGTACGCTTCATTCAGCACTGCCATATCTTCACCTGTAAGCATAAAAATCTCCTTTCGCATACTGATTTTTCTCTAGCATGTGGAGATTTTTTACTTTTATTCATCTTTCAAGTCAAAATCTTTAACCTTTTATTCCTTTTCCTTTTATTTCAAAATTTTCTGCCGATATATTAAATAGAGGGAAACCTAAGTTTTCCTTTTATAAAATACGGTATTTTATACCAGAAAGGAGTTGAAAATATGGCAGTAAGTGCAGTATCTAGTTATGGTACAAACAATGTGTATCAAAGTTGGGTGGATAATGCGTATGCTGATAAGGAGAAATTGGAAAAGGAACTGGGCATCGATACATCCGACAGCTCCGATACCAAAACTTCAAGTACTTCCGGTACTTCAAGTACAAGCGGCACCAATACAACCTCCGGTAGTTCAAGCTCCAGCAGTACCAGTACTTCAAGCACAAGCACTTCAAGTTCTTCCAGTACTTCTACATTCCTGCTGAACTATAAGCATAACCTGACTTCTTTGGAATCTGCTTCCGAAAAGCTGCGTTACGGCAGTCGGAACAACGTATTCTCCAAATACGAAACGGCTATGAAAGATCTGCAGAGAGCTACTACGGATGAGGATAAGGCTTCTGCTCAGGCAGCCGTAGACAAGGCACAGGAGGAGATCATCTCTGCGGTAAAGGATTTTGCCAAGGCTTACAACAGTGCTGTTTCTTTCCTGGAAAGCAATTCCGACCGCAGTTCTACTGTAGTCAGACAGTTAAATTCTCTGAAGAACGCCCTGACCACCGAGGATGCAATGGCTCGAATCGGCTTAAGCTTCGATAAGTCCGGAAACCTTCAGGTTGATGAGGATAAGCTTAAAAAGACCTTGAACGAGAACTATAATTCCGTAAAGGACATTATGGGCGGTCAGTTCGGCATCGCTGAACGTGCTGCTTCCAAGGCTACTTATATCCTTGACCATGCATCCGTAGAAAAGATCGCCGGGGTTACCGAAAAGGAGAGCAAGGCAAATTCCATCAGTGATCTGGATGACTTTGAGATCTTTTCCAAATTTGCATTGGGCGGAGCTTATAACCTTACCAATTACTATGCAGTAGGCTCAATGCTGAACACACTTGTTTAGCTTGTTCCTATGGAACCTCATAAGATTTGAAAAAAGCGGCAAAGCCTTTTTTCTGGCTCTGCCGCTTTTGATTTTTCTTCTTTTTTATTCCAAAAATTCTGTCTTGCAATAGCATTCCTTATCGTTGTACCGAATCTTGCTCCAGCCATCCCCATAGCTCTCAATCTGTGTCACATGCTCACCCTGATAAGCTGTCCCAAGGCTTTCAGCCTCTGTGCTGGGCTGTGCACGCAGACGCACGCTTTCTGTAAACCGTGTCTCCCGGTTCTGGGCCGTACCCTCTGCTGCCGGAGCCGGTTCTTCCTGTGGGGCCTCCTCTTCCGGGGCTTCCTCTGGTGTCTCCTCTGGAGTTTCTTCCGGTGTCTCTTCACCTGCATCCGCTACTTCCGCCGGTTCTTCTTCCGGCTCTGATGAGAGACGCACATACCGCTCCTCCTGCTTTGCCAGATCCTCATCTGCCGCCTTAGCAGCTTCATACTTTGTCTTAACCTCTTCACGAAGAGCCTTTACTTCATCCCCCTCAGCAATCTTTTCTACATACTCCTTCAGCTCGTCACTGGCCTCCCGGTTCATAATGCAGAGACTGCCTTCTTCATTGGTATATACATACAAGGGGGACAAGCCCGGTGCAGAAGTCTCAATCTGCTTAAACTTAAGCTCATAGTAAGCAAAGACAACATAGGAACCTTCTTCCATTCCCTTCTTTGTATAGCAGGATATATTCTCATACCCCTCCACCAATGCCTGTGAGCCTAAAATACGGCTTTTCTCATCATCACTGATCTCATCCACCACAGTAGCCAGACCTTCCATATCTCCCGATGACAAATACTCATAATATTGCTTTACAATGGTATTTACATCCTCGTAGGCATCCTGTTCCAATACATTGGGCTCTATCTGTGTTGCCGTTCCCTCCTGACTGCCTGCTGCTGACAAAATGGCACCTGAGTCCTCTGCCTCATCTGCCTGTTCGCTCTGAATAGGAGCATCAGCCGCCTCTGCTTCCTGTGCTGCCCCTTTCTTCTTACCAAGTATTACAACTGCCGCCACAAGCACCAGACAAAGCACAATACAGCCCACCGCTGCCTGCCGCTTATAACTTGCTATCCAATTCCCAAAATTTTCTCCCATTTTTTCACATCCTCGATTCTATATTATTAAATTTTCCAGTTTTTCTTTGTAAGTTACATATGCTTAACAAATGTAACAATTTCGTAATAAAGAGATTGTAGCAAACTTATAGAAAAAAGGCAACTGTAAAATGTGACAATTTTGTGAAATCTATCCTCTTTTATACTCCAAATACTTTTTTATTCTTTTACAATGGATAGTTGACCGGATTCCGGCCGATAGAAATAAATCTGATCAGAGAGCACTTCTGTACGCAGTACCTGGGTCTGATTAATGTCCCGCACCATGGCAGCCAGCTCACCGGAATCGGCCACAGCCTCCGCCGGAATCAAAATTACCTCGTGCACGCTGCTTGGAAGCAGATAATAGGAAGATCCCAGATATTCTTCACAGTGCTTGAGCATACTGTCATACAAAATGCAGGAAGCCCCCAAAGCCTTTCTCGCATTAGTTAATACATACATTGGTATTCCATCCTCCCTGGAACCATCCAATCCGCCGGAGAGTTCGGAAAGTACCTCTGACATAGACTTGATCTCTGCCGGAAGCAGCCGTGGTGTATTCAATTTAGCATCCTTATATAGCTCACCGCAGGTTATCTGCCAGTATTTCATATGGCTGTTGTGAATGAGCACGGTAGCATTTCCAACAGGGGTATCTGGCAAAAGACAGTAAAATACAATGGCCAGATTCAAAAAGGGTACATGGGGAATCCTCCCAAGAAGCTCCTGATTTTTCTCATAATTAATGAGCTTGTAGACAACGGTAGGTTTTACTTTCCGATAATCCGTAAAAAAGTCTGCGTCAAAATGCTCGGAAAAGCAATTATCTTCACAGCACTCCAGTATGGTTTCCTGAATCTGCCTCATGGAACGGCCGCCCAGATATTCCTGATAATAAGAATCCAGATAAATGGCCGGAGCCGCACGTTCTCCCTCCTTTCTCACGGATAGCCCCTCCAGAATCACTCCGTTATTCTTCTCCAGAGGAATCAGGCTAAGCTCTGTGCCGCAGGGCAATGTTTCCCTCAAAAAACCGGTCACAGAGCCTACAAATTCTTGATAGTTCATTTTTTTCATCCTTTCTTTTTTAATTTGTCTTTTGGGGATTGATACAGCGAAACGCTGCTTTGAATTGAAAGACAAGCTTATTATACAGGAAAATTTTTCCTTTTGCAAGAGTTTTTTAAATTTTTAACATTTATTTACAATTCTGTTTTTTAAGATTCTGCTTGCATATTTTGGAATTTTGTTGTAGAATAATCAAGGTATCAATTTCATGCATCTGTAGCTCAGTGGATAGAGCACTGGCCTCCGACGCCAGGTGCCGCTAGTTCGAATCTAGTCAGATGCATTAAAGAAAGAAAAAGGTGTCGCAAAATCATCAAATTAGATGGTTTTGCGATGTCCGATTACACCATCAGCCTACTTCTGAGCGGCTTCTTCTTCAGTTCTCTTTGCAGACTCATCTTCTGCGGCTTTTTTCTCACCACCTGTTTTATCTGCAGTCTTATCAGTTGTACCAGTAGTATTTCCTGTAGTCTGGCTATTTCCTGTACTCGGAGTTATTTCTGTTGTTTTGCTGTCATTCTTATCGACTGCTGTATTTCCAACTTACACTAATGCTTTTCCTGCCAGTAATCATTGGTATAGCGGCAGGAAAAGCCATCCGGCACAACGCCGGCAGGGTAAACCCTATAAACCACCGCCGTACATGTCATCAAAGGGTTCGTAAGGTGTATAGGTCCCAACATAACCGGTCAATAGGCTCGTTTTTTCATTCTCCGGATCAGACGTCAGACGGCTCTGCCCCGCCTGCTTCAGGCCCTGTCCAGCTGTCCAGCGGGGACAGATCTCCGATCTCGTGCCATTCAATCTCAATAAAGGTGATCGAGTCGGGCATCTCGAATATCTGCCCGGTCCAATAGATGTCCCGATTGAGGGAATCTCCTTCCAGTGTGATGCGCGTAACAGAGCCTTCACCGGTTCCTCCAGACCATCCCGTGCTCATCATTCCGTCTCCGTCCCCGGCCATAGTGAGGCCGCCGTGAATTCCGCCATCCGCAATCGCTTCGGCGGGCTGACATACCGTCTTTGTATCCGGGTCATATTGAAAAACAAGGGCATAACTCGAGGATACGGATATCTCGGTATCCATTACCTCCCTTTCCAACAGCAGCGTCGGAACCGGGTCCTCCGGCTGCATCTGCACCAACGCATACCGATAGCCGACTAACTCACGCCCCGGCAGGTTTATTTCATCGTCATATTCACCATATTTATAATCGTCCGCCTGACGAATGATGTTACGATACTGCTCAAAGGCCTCGTCAATGGGGGAAGACTCCTCCGCTGCCTCTGGATCCTCCTGAACAATAACATCTTCCATGGCCGATGGTTCCTGAGTGTCAGTGGAATGAGATGTAAGCTGGGTCACGCCAAAAGCCCCAATGCCGACAACTGTCACGACAGCAAAAGCAATGAGTCCTATCTTCAGTGTGCCAAAACCGCCAGCCGCAGTGCCTGCCATTTCGGTGCCGGCCGCTGCTCCAACCGTACCGGCTCCCTGCGCAGTACCGGCTGCCCCGGCGGCATCCATGGGCTGCGAAGCAAGAATGGCATGAAGAATCCGGCTGTTCGGCACTGCAGCCCCGTATGCCTTCTGGCTGCGGAAAAGCAGCAGCAGGAATGGAAGCGGAGACAGACCGTAGAGCTTCGTGCCCTGCTTCTCCAGTTCCCGAACCTTCTTTTCGATTTTATTACGTCCATACATCAGCCGGCTCTTGACTGCACTCTCAGAGACACTCATAGCGGCCGCAATCTCTTTTACTGACAGTTCCTCGTAGTAGAACATGCCGATGGCAGCGCGCTGCTCCTCTGGCAATTCATCAAGAATCTCCCGAAGCAGGCGCATTGTCTCTTTCTGGTCGATGATCTGCTCTGGGAGATTCTCCATGCGCTCATCTGGGAACAGCTCCTCCACGGGAGTATCCTGTTCATCGCCGGAGCTCAGCTCCGCAAACAGCATAGGACGCTTCTTTTTCAGCCAATCCCGAGCTGTGTTGGCAGCAATCTGGCGCACCCATGGCAAAAACTTTGTGTCGCCCTGAAAGCTGTCCAAGTGGGCAAATGCTTTTATGTAAGTATCTTGTACGATGTCAAACACTGCGTCCTCATCCTTGATCATGGACTTGACGGTGTAATAGACCTTACTGTAAGTCTTTTCATATAAAGCGCCGACGGCATTTTGATCGCCCATGCGCGCCGCTGCCACCAGATCCGCCAACACGTTGTCCTGGGAAGCAGGCTTTTTGCAGTATGGACAAAATGCGGCATCGTCTGCGATTTGTTTTCCGCAAGAAGTACAGTACATTATTTATTGTCCCTCCTCTATCTTTTTCTGACTCATAATATTTTGGTGCAGTTCCTCTTTTTTCGCCCTGTTCCGGGGTTATCCGTACACCTATAGAACGAATAGAAGGTACCGCCGGTTGTAGATATCCTCAAAATTTTTTATTATCGTTACAATCCTATCATAGGCCCGCACCACGTACAAGTATAAGATATAGCATAAGAAATACTATCGGATTATAAAAATCTTTATTTTTCAATTAAGTAAGTGTATAATTATCACTGGCAGACACTAAAGAACAGATTGACAAAACGAGGAGGAAAAATTAGAATTTGATATAGAAAAAGGAATGTGAAAGATGTTAAGGAGGAAGAGGAAATAAATGGCACGTTATCTGGTAGGAAAAAATGGATTCTTAAAGAAAACATGGGAATTCATCCAGGCGCTGGAGGCATCTGGTGACGGAGATATCATTGAACTGGAGGAAGGGTTCAGCCCTTTTTATGAGCAAAACAATAAGTCGATAACAATTACCAAGAATATTACCATTGAAGGACATCCGGATAATGATGGGGCTTTGACCAATATCATTGATGGAGTAGTCATAAAAAATGGAGCCGTTGTCACCTTAAAAAATCTGGAAGTACGCAAGGGCGTAGATAAGAGCAATAACATCAATGTAAAAGAGGGTGCGGTTCTGGCTGCAGAAAATGTCCTTCTTACCTCTTATGCAGCGGCAGGTGAGAACTATCCGGTTGTCTTTATTTCAAACGGTTCGAAGGCTTCCTTTGTCAATAGTGTAGTTGCTCCTGGAAATCTGCACGACCAAAACTATCAAGTTTATGCGGAAAATTCAACGTTGGAAATAGCTAATTCTACACTCCATGCATGGATACAGGTTTCTAATTCAAAGCTGGATATTCAGAGTTCTGTGATTCAGTATGCGGAGAATTGTGCACTCTTTGCCAAAAAAAATAGTGTGGTAACCATATCATCGTCAACCTTGGAAGGAGGGTGCAGGACTGAAAAAGGAGCCTGGTCTTCTGTCAAATTACTGGATTCGAATCTGAACGCCGCGGATATATTTGTAAAACAATCAGAATATGACAAAGCATTGTATGCAATTAATTCTAAGCTTACATTGGATTCAGGCAGATATGATTCACTGTGCATTGAGAAATCGGAGGCTTCCATCGGAAATATTTGTGTTGTAGAAAGCTTTTTCATTTGTGACAGTTCACATGTACAAGCAGGAGGAATCTATATTGTTGGAAGGCACAACGGAAAAGTGAATCTTTATCTGACTAAGAAATCTACGCTGGAAGCAGATATCGTATGTTTTGGACAGCTAATAGAACCAAATACCAAAGCGGAGCGAAATACAAAGATAAATGTGGGGATGATGATACAGGCAGCATATGATTCCCAAAATTGGGAATTCATCCCAGATGAACAAGGGTCGGCGAAGAAAACAGGCGATGCTCCAGAAATTGTGTATTTCGGGGAATTGACTGCATTCGAGCGTTTGAACCAAATGGTAGGAATCGCCAGCGTAAAACAGGCGGTGGAGGAATTTGTCGCTATTGCTGAGATGAATAAAAGGCGTGAAAAACAAGGGTTTCAAAATTCGGCCTTTTCGCTGCACAGCATGTTTTTGGGAAACCCTGGGACCGGAAAAACAACCGTTGCACGTCTTCTGGGTGAGATACTTTATGAAAAGGAAATTATCAGTTCTAAAAAATTCGTGGAAACTTCACGTTCGGATCTGGTTGGCCGGTACATAGGGGAAACAGCGGTAAAGACACGGGAAGTACTGGAGTCAGCGCTGGGAGGAGTACTGTTTATTGACGAAGCATATACCTTATGGGCGGGAAATGAAAATTCACAAGATTATGGAATTGAGGCAATCAATGAAATCCTGAAGTTCATGGAGGATCATCGTCAGGATATCGTTCTTATTTTTGCCGGCTATACCCATAGTATGGAACAATTTCTTGAAAGTAATGAAGGATTGAAAAGCCGTATTCCAAATACCTTCCTATTTGAAGACTATACACAAGAGGAATTGATTCGGATAGGTCTGGATGATCTGCATAACCAAAAATATGAAATAGACGAAAAGGCATATGCGGATTTGGTTTATAAAAAACATTCCGAATCCGATGATAATAGTAATGGCCGATGGGTGCGTAACCTGAATGAAAAGCTGATCCGTAAGATGGCCCTTCGAGTTTCAAGAGATCCAAATGCGAATTTAGTGTTGATTATGCAAGAGGATATAGATGCTGTATAAATAATAACCAAAGAAAATGTATGATGGAGGAAAAAATAAAAGATGTCAAAGAACGACTATGTGAAACCGCCAAAGAACTCTGTTTTTAAGGACACTGCCGGAGCAATGAAAGGCGCTTATTCATATCTGCACCCGGATTACCGGAAACGAAAATTAATCCACCTGGTTCTTGTCGTTCCAGTAGTATTGTTCATTTACGCATTGATTGATGGACTATTGATGCCATGGACCCCCACAATTATAGATACGATCATTCTTACTATTTTAACAATTCTCAGTGCATATTTTTATCCGTTTTCCCTCTGGTGGTATAAACAGAGTTTTACCGGAAGCACGCTCAATGATATGGTATATATCGGGACCTTGTCGGGAGCAATGCTTCGAAAATTCGGAACGATGTTTTTCGGTATCGTTCTTGCCGGAGTATTGGCGCCCATTGCGGGACCGCTCGTTCTCCTAAATTGCAGAAAGAAAAATATGATTATTGGTGATACCTGCGATTTTAAGTAATCAAGGAAGGGTATCGCTCAATCATCTAATTGGATGATTCTGCGATACCCTCTTCTCTTTTCAATCCGTTAATATCTTATACTCTGGACAGATACTCGCCGGAACGGGTATCAATCTTGATCTTGTCACCCTGCTCTACAAAAAGGGGTACATATACGGTAGCGCCTGTCTCTACAACAGCCGGCTTGGTTGCACCTGTAGCGGTGTCGCCCTTGAAGCCCGGCTCCGTGTCGCTGATCTCAAGTTCCACAAAGAGAGGCGGCTCTACAGCAAATACGTTTCCGTTGTAGGAACATACCTTACACATCTCGTTCTCTTTTACAAACTTCAGAGCATCTCCGATATCCTCTGCATTCAGTGCAATCTGGTCATAGGTCTCTGCATTCATAAAGTGGAACAAATCTCCGTCAGAATACAAATACTGCATATCCACACGGTCTATCCGTGCTGCCGGGAACTTCTCGGTCGGACGGAAGGTCTTCTCCACTACGCCTCCGTTGATGATATTTCTAAGCTTGGTTCTTACGAATGCAGCGCCCTTGCCCGGCTTTACATGCTGAAACTCCATAATCTGATAAACATTTCCCTCGATCTCAAGGGTAACACCGTTTCTAAAATCTCCTGCTGAAATCATTCTTCACTTTTCCTCCTTTTTTCTATGCACCATCTGTGCTCTGCTGCTTTTAAATTTAGTACTTCTTATTTCTTTTTATGGCTGCTCTTCTTCTAACCATTTTTGTCTTCCAAAAAAGTCCTGTGAACCGCCCCTCTTGAAACGGCAGCAGCCAAGTGGACATGCTGCACAAATTTACACCTTATTCTATAATAAAACACTCTGCATTTCAAGTATTTTTTAATTTTTAAAGCGTTCCCATGCGCTGCTTAAGCCCTCAATGACTGCCCGGTAGGTTGCATATTTTTCCTCGTAGATCTCTTTGTACTCCGAACGGGGATATATCGTCTTGGTAATCGTTACAGTGCGGCGGATAGCTTCCTGATAATCCGGGTAGATTCCGGCCGCAATTCCGGCTGCAATGGCTGCTCCCTGAGCTCCTAACTCCTTGTCCGCAATCACGTCAATGGGAATCTGCAACGCATCCGCAAAGATCTGCACCCACACATCAGAATTGGCGGCACCGCCGGAGAGACGGATGCTCTTTGGAATCTCTCGGTTTCTAAGCAGCTTCTTTACATGGGTCACATGGGAAAATACGATTCCTTCATAAACTGCACGCAACATGTGCTTTTTGCTGTGGTAAGCGGTCAAGCCCACAAAGGTTCCTTTTGCAAGAGCATCTTCGTTGGAACCGTTTAAAAATGGAAGAAAAATAATGTTGCTGTCCTGAGGTTCCATGGAGGATACCCATTCATTGGTGATCTGGTATACAGATCCGCCTTTTTCCCTGGCTTCTTCTTTTTCATAGTTCATCAAATTGTTAATGAACCATTCCATGTTTCCGGCAGAGGTAGGGCTGCTTTCTTCTATCAGAAAATATCCCGGAATACAGAACATAGAATTTAAAGCTACCGTTCCGTTGGTTACAGGTTTCTTTCCTATAAACTCGTTGATGCTCCAAGTACCTGCTATCATACACATCTGCTCCTCATCGGACAAGCCGGAGGCGATTCCGCAGGCGTTTACATCAAACATTCCGGCTGCCACCGGCGTTCCCTCCGGAAGCCGGGTTTTCTCACTGGCTTCTTTGGTTACATGACCGCATAGATCTGCAGAGTGGCGCAGAGGCGGAAGCTTTTCATAGCATTCCTCCAAGCCATAGAGAGCCATAAGCTCTTTATCATGCTGCCCTGTTATCATATTTACCAAATTACCGCCGGAGCAGTCTGTATACTCGCTGTAGGCTTCTCCTGTGAGCATATAGCGAATGTAGTCTTTGACAGCAAAGATGTATTTGGTGTTTTCAAGTACCTCCGGCTGATTTTCTTTAAACCAGGCTAAAAGGCTTACAGGCTGTACGGCCAGGATTTCCTGAAAGGTTTTTTCGTATACCTTTTTATTGGTTCCATCCTTGTACCACCGCTCCGCCTGCGCCCATGCCCTTGTGTCTGTTGACATAATTCCGTTGTAGGACGGCTTTCCGTCATGGCCTATCATGTACAGGCCCTTGCCTGCTCCTGAGAAGGATACGCCTGCGATGTCTTTTGGATCGATACCGCTCTTTTCGATAGCTCCCCGGATGGCATCTGCATTGACTTGCCACAGCTCGTCCAAGTCTTTTTCTGTGTAACCCGGCTTTGGCGTCAGTGTGACGGTTGGGACGCTGGCTACGGATATTTGCCTGCCGTTCTCGTCAAATAGAGCCGCCTTGGAAAAAGTTCCCCCATTATCAATTCCCAATAAGTACTTCATATTTTCTCCTTTCATTGATCTGCACATGTTTTTGTGCATAAAGGGATACCCGTAGGGTGTTTCATTGTTCTGCACATAATTTTGTGCATAAAGGGATACCCGCAGGGTGTTTTATTGTTCCGCACATGTACTATCCCTTTTCTTTTAGTTAAGATCATAAAACGAGGATAAAGAGCTGTCAAGCGTTTTGAGTAAGATTGATAAGCAGCCCCTATTTCTTCTCCCTGCTTCCCGTATACCTGCAGGAAAACTCACAGGCCCTGCAGCAGCGGATCACCGGCATAGGCTCCTTAGAATACTCCGGTACAAGCTCCAGGGGCGCCGTATTCTCATTCTCTTCCATCTCCCCAGCACACTGCTTTCGGTAATAATCTCCCTCTCTGGCTGGCAGAAAGGTAAACTCTGTTTCTTCCTTTGTATAGATTATCTGAGAAAATGCCTGCCTGGGACATGTAGCTTCAAGTCATATGCCGGCTGCACTTTTCGGAATGATAAGGGTTCACATAATCCGGACATAAATACTGTTCACTCCACGTCATCATTGTCTGAAGAACAGGAATAAAGCTCTCTCCCAATTCCGTCAGAGAATATTCCACCCTAGGAGGTATTTCCTTATAAATCTCCCTGTGAAGAAATCCGTCATCTTCCAGCTCCCGCAGCTGCTTCGTCAATGTGGACTGGGTAATCCCCTCAAGGCGGCGCATCAGCTCCCCGAATCTCTGAACCTTATAAAAGGCAACATACCACAGAATCAGAATCTTCCATTTTCCCCCAATCACCGACTGCAGCTTACTCATAGGAACGCACCGGGCAATGGTATTTTCATCACTAAACTTATTTTCAGCCATACAAGCACCCCTCTTGTCCAAAGTATATTCCAAACAAAAATCAAAGTCAACTTTCCGCTTATTAGTATCAAAAATAGTACTATTACTAAAAAAAGACAGTACTTTTATTATCCGAAATCCTGCGCTATCTTAAATAAAAAAGGAGTGATTGTTATGCATTACACAGGAACCATATGGAGACCACCTTATGAAGCCTCATCCTTTCTTTTGGAGGTCACTGCAGGCTGTACCCATCACAGCTGCAAATTCTGCACCTTATATGAGGATTTGCCTTTCAAATTCAAAATGTCGCCCTTAGAGGACATTGAAGCCGATCTAAAGGAAGCCGGCGCACAGCTCAGCCAGTGGAGTAACCTTCGAGTACTGCGGACTTTCTTGGTCGGCGCAAATCCTTTCGTGCTAAAGGCAGCCCGATTACTGAAAATCGCAGACCTTATTAAAAAATACTTTCCAAGCTGCCAGACCATTGGATGCTTCTCAAGAGTAACGGATATTGCCCTGAAAACCGATGATGAGCTTGTGAAGCTGCATAGGGCCGGATACGACAGCCTGACCATAGGAATTGAAACAGGTGATGACGAAGCGCTGGAATTTATGAACAAGGGCTATCGTTCAAAGGATATTCTCACTCAATGCAGGCGGCTTGACCAGGCAGGCATCCGCTACAATTTCTTTTACCTTACCGGCATATCCGGCATGGGAAAAGGAAACCAGGGAGCAAAAGCAACCGCAGCAGTCTGCAACCGGCTGCACCCGGAAATCATCGGAGCAAGCATGCTGACTGTTTATCCAAGCTCAGAGCTTTATAAAGAAATTCAAAAAGGAAACTGGCAGGAAGAAACAGAAATTGAAAAATACAAAGAGCTGAAAGTTCTCATAGAGCATCTTAAGGTCCCCCTTTGGTTCGGCGCCCTGGGCGCCTCCAACCCAATCCCCATTCAGGGCACCCTGCCAAAAGAAAAAGAGAACCTCTTAGCCGCATTAGATGAAATCATTGAAACCGTAAGCGAGGAAGAATTACACCATTACCGCAAAAATCTCCGGCATTTATAAAAAACCAAATACATTTTGCAACAGTATAATTGGCAACAGAAAAGAAATACCCTTGCGGAGATATCCGCCTTCGGACATCCCCAAGGGTATCTAATCAGGCTACTGCTCAAGCGGCTTACCCGTTTCTTTTTTTATATTTACCAGATCATACAAATATAGCTTGTCATCATTTGCATGGCGAATCAAAAGAACTGCCTTGAATGTGTTAAACCGTTCCCTCTCACTCCCCCTCCTCAATAATCCTCCTGCTCCCAAAATAAGTAGCCCAAAAATATCCCCCGTAAATCAGCAAAATAAACACCGCCGTAAACAAAATAGCACCAAGCTGAGATCCCCCATGAAAAAGCACCAGCATCCGGTTCACAAACTGCACCCCAAAAAGTGAATGCACAAAAGCCAAGGAAAGAGGCAGCAAAAAGAAAATCCCAATCTGCCGAATAAGCCCCCTACGAATCATCCCCTGATCCGCCCCAAGCTCCTGCAAAATCCCATACCGGTCCCGATTATCCGAAGCCTCCGACAGCTCCTTAAGAGCCAAAACCGCCGCACTGGAAATCAGAAAAATCATTCCCAGATAAAGAGCAATAAAAGTCATCATCGCTCCAACTCCCACACTGCTCTCCCGAAGAATCATCTTCGAAACCACATACACCGGCGAATGGTCCGTAATCCCGGCAAGGCGTTCCTCCGCAAGGAGCCGATCCGCCTCATTCTCTCCCCGGTAATCCGCCGCCAGATAATTACAGTAGAGCTTAAGCTCATCCCCCTCAAAAGCGCTGTCCGGCAGTACAAAGATCCCCAGAACCGTCCTGGAGCTGTTCATACTCAGGTATCCCTCCTGGCACTCCTGATATTTTGGAACATACTGTCTTCCCCCTATTGTCAGGGGCGCCCCCGCCTTAAGAGACATATCCCGAATCACTTTCATAGAATCAAAGGTACACAAAAGCAGATATTCATCCTCCGAAAGCTCATAGGTCGGAATCCCATAAAGCTCTGCCATCCGGTTATACTCGGAAAGAGATATCAGCTCCTCTTTCTGGGTCCAGTCCAGCATGGCAAACTGCTCCATCACTCGTTCCTTACTCTCCCCCAGGGTGTCCTCCCAGGTAAGCTTCGGCGTCACATAGGTAGAGACCTCCACGTATCCCTCCCGAAGCTCTTCCTCCACATCAAAGCCCGCATCCCTCAAATATTCCCCAATCCCTTTGGCCGCATCAGCCCGGGACTGATTTTCTCCTGCCTCCATAGATTTGGTCATACAAACATCTCTGGGCGTCAGTTCCTCAAGCTCCGCAGTCAGAGATTGATTCACACTCACACCGCAGGAGAGAACCCCAATGGTCAGAAACAGCATCAGGCAAATCACCGTCATAGCGCAAACCATGGTATTGATCCGGCTGTTCATCTGCCGGAATACAAACAGATTCAGTTCTCTTAAATAAAATCCCTTTCTTACCTGAACGATCCGCAGCATCAGCCCGGACAGGGACCAGAAAAAAAGAAAGGTTCCCAAACTTCCCAGACCAATCAAAGCCATCACCCGGTTTCGACTGACACTTCCAAAAACCCCCAGAACACTCAAGTAACAATACACCAAAATCCCCAAAGAAAATACAAACAAAATCCCCGACAAAACCGGACTCTTCATCCGCACCCGTTCATTTTTCCGTCCGGCCGTAAGCAGATCCAACAGCTTATACCGGGACACCGCCCCCGCATTAAAAAGAATCACCAAAATATACATGATCCCAAAATAAATCACCGTCTTTCCCGCTGCTCCCGGCGAAAAAACAAAGGTAAAGGAATCCATATCCGCCTCAAACATCCGTGCCACAAGAATGGACATAAGCTGAGAGGCAAACACGCCGATAATCAGCCCCACTGCCAGAGAAATCAGTCCGATAATCACCGTCTCCCCCAGAAGAATCCGTGAAATGCTTCCACGGCTCATGCCAAGAGTCATATACACCCCAAACTCCTTTTTCCGTTTCCGAATCAGAAAATTGTTGGCATACACAATGAGAAAGCCCAAAATCACGGACACAAAAACCGAAACCCCGGCAAGCATTGCAAGCATAAGCTCGATAATCTCTCTGGTTGAAGCAGAAACAGCCTGCATAACCCCCTGAGAATCCAAGGCATTAAATACATAAAAAATCGCAACTCCCAATACCAGCGTAAGAAAATAAATGGTATAGTCCTGAAAGCTCTTTTTCAGGTTCCGCAGAGACAATTTAAACAACATCATTCAAATCACCTCCCAGCAGCGTAACCACATCAATAATATGGTTGAAAAAGCTCTTTCTGTCCTCTTCCCCCTTACGGATCTCGCTGAAAATCCCCCCATCCTTAATAAACAGAATCCGGGACGCATAGCTTGCCGTAAAAGCATCGTGAGTCACCATAAGAATCGTTGCCCCAAGCTCCTGATTCATCCTCGCAAAGCAGTCAAGGAGCATCCGGGATGCCTTAGAATCCAGAGCCCCCGTAGGCTCATCCGCCAGAATCAGCTTCGGCTGCCCGATAATCGCCCGTGCGGACGCCGTCCTCTGCTTCTCGCCGCCAGAGATCTGATAAGGATATTTATTTAAAATATCCGTGATTCCAAGCCTTTTGGCAGCCTCCCTGACACTCTTTTCAATTCTCCCCGGCGAAATGCGTCGGATGGACAAAGCCAGCGCAATGTTCTCATAAACCGTCAGTGTATCCAGCAAATGAAAATCCTGAAACACAAAGCCAAGCTCTTCTCTTCGGAACTTATTTAAGGCATTTCCCCGAAGCTTCGTGATATCCCGTCCTCCCACCTGAATTTCGCCGCTTGTCACCCGGTCAATGGTGGAAATACAATTTAACAGGGTGGTCTTTCCGCTTCCGCTGGCCCCCATAATCCCCACAAATTCACCGGCCTGAACCTGAAAACTGATATTGTCTATGGCTTTTGTGACGCTTCCCTTGCTTCCGTAATATTTTTCAATATTGTTTACATTTAAAATAACAGCCATGGTACGTTTTTCGCTCCTCTCCTGATTTTCCTATTTAATGCTTTGATTATAGAAAAGCTGCACTTTTTGTACCATCGAAACACCTTACACCTGCCTTTCATTTTTGTAAGCTTTTGCGGCCTATGCCCACAGCCGCATAGCTGCCCTTAGGAAAAATAAGCGTCACCTGACAGCCCTCTCCCTCTGTAGACGCAATCTCAATCCCATGCCCCAGTCTGCGGCAGAGCTTCTTGCAAAGATAAAGTCCCAGCCCCGTAGCCTGGGCCGCCTGCTTTCCTCTTGTTCCCGTAAACCCCTTTTCAAAAACCCTGTCCAAATCACTGCTTTTGATGCCCCGGCCATTATCCCCGATTATCAGGCAGATTCGCTCCCGTTCCGCGTTTCCTTTAAAAGAAAGCCGCAAGCTCTTCTTGTCCGAATATTTGATACTATTGGAGAGAATCTGGTTCAAAATAAAAGCAAGCCACTTCTCATCACTATAGACAAGGGTGTCAAGCCCCTCCATCTCAATGCCGGCTCCCTTGGCAATCAATGCCCGCTTATTGTGCTTTACCGCCTCTGTCACAAGCTCTTTCAGGCTTACGGCTCGAATAAGGTAATCCTTCTCTACATGGGCGCTGCGTGCATAGAAAAGGGCCTGCTCCGTATAATTTTCAATTTTTTCAAGCTCCTCCTCCAGCTCCGCCGCCACCTCTGTCCGATGATTCTCCACCATCAGCTTTCCCGCCGCAATGGGCGTCTTCACCTCATGAATCCAAAGCTCAATATACTCCTTATATTCCTTTTCCGCAGTTTTATAGCAGCTCACGTGATCCGTCATAGACTTTCCCAGGTCCTCAATGATCTCCTTTAAAAGCCGCTCCTCCTGATTCTTCGGATATCCAAGCATCTCCGGCAGAAGATATTTTTTGTCAAGGCCCCCAAGACTTTCCCTTATATTGTGAAAATAAATCTTTTTCCTCCAAAATTCTGCCCAGGAAATGAGAAAGTACACCCCATAAAAGCAAAGGGCCGTGTAAATACTCACCACCAGATTTGCCCGAACCGTAAGAAGAAAAATCTCTGCCGTAACCATCACGCCACTTACAAATAAAAGCTGTCCCAGCCGCTCTTTTACATAGATTCCGTATCGCATACCAGCACGTACCCCAATCCTCTCTTTGTCTGTATCACATCCCGAACCTGGATTGCCTCCAGCTTTCCCCGAAGACGGGTCATATTGACCGTCAACGTATTGTCATCCACAAAAAGCTCACTGTCCCACAGATGGGAAATAAGCTGGTCTCTGGACACAATCTGATTTCGATGGTGAGCCAGACAGTCCAGAATACGCAGCTCATTTTTTGTAAGCTCCGTGCTTCCTGCCTTGGAGGTAATAACCGCCTTTGCCATATCCAGGGTAAAAAGGCCTAAATTCAGCTTTTCCACAGGCGCCGGCTCCCGGTAAACCCGTTTTAAAACAGTTTCTATATGAGCCAGCAAAATCTGTGGATGAAAGGGCTTCGTCACAAAGTCATCGGCTCCCTGATTTAAGCTCATCAGCTCTGCCATCTGGGTATTCTGACTGGTAATCACGATCACCGGAAGCTCCGTGACTTTCCGAAGCTCACGGCAAAGATACAGACCGTCCGTCCCCGGAAGACCCAGATCCAGAAGAACCAGATCCGGCTGCGCATTTAAGATGGACTGTATCCCATATTCTCCCTGGGGCAGGCTCTCTGCCTGATAGCCGTTATTCGTAAGAAAAGTCTGAAGCTCCCGGCAGAGCTTTTCATCGTCCTCTACAATCAATATCTTTCTCATATGATGCTCCTTGGTTTTTGATAGTTTTAGTATAACACGTTCCGGGATTCATGCAAATCCGTATTACTTGTCTGCAAAAAAGGCAATCCGTTCCCTGTTCACAAAAATAAGCAAAAACCGCCTGCCCCGCATCCTAAAAATGCGAAAGGCAGGCAGTTCTCCTGTTTTTTCTTCTATATTCCCGGGAAGCACTCGATACGGCAAAAAATTTTTATTCCTGCCCCTCCACTTCTTTCACAAAAACAATTAGATCTACTATCTTAATTCCCTCAACCGGTGTATGAAGCCTCTGCATTCATCTCTGCGCCAACTTCCTCCATAACCTCCTCCCAGAGCGGGAATCTGGGCAGAGAGCCGATTCCCCAAAGACAACCGCCGGAGATAATTACCTTCGGGCCTGCGTCCTTAATCGCCTGCTGAACTTTTTTCTTGATGTGTGCTTTTACCGTCTCCCGATTGGAGCCGCTGAGATCCGAGGGTGACTTCACAATCACAGACAGATCCGTGTAGCTTCCATTGTCAGAGTGGTTTAATCCTCCTACCAGCACCCGATCCGTCAGTGCACGCATCTCTTTCAAGGAATGCTGTCCGGGATGTTGATCTGCCCAGTTAAAAGCATCCACCGGATAATCTAAGAACCATTCACTCAATTCTGCATTTCCATGGCATATGTGTGCCAGATTAAACCAGGTCTTGTCCTTGATTTTCTCAATATTGGCAATATCGTATTTTCTGCCGTATTCCTCAAACATCTCCTTTCCCATAAGCTCTGCCATACCAGCCTGATAGCCAAAAAAGAAGCCGTCTGCTCCAGCCTTAATGAATTCCTCCATGAGAATCTCATTTGTCTCATTTACAATTTCCAGACCGATCTTAGCGTATTTCTCGGAGTATTTAAAATGTGAAACAATCACATCCTTCCGGTTAAAACCTCCTGTCATCTCGCCCATCCAGATAAAAGGACTGAATACTGTCGGCAGCACCGGCACATCGCCTTGAAAATAATCAACAATACGCTTTACTGCCTCAATTTCCCGGGCAAACGCTCCCTCCTTCATACTTGGCACCTTAATTTTGGCCCATTCATGGGGATCATTAATTCGGTATACCTGTGTATTCCAGCAGGTCTCATCCAAAACATACTCCGCATCCTTAAGCTTCTGGCCAAAGGCCTCCGGGAAATACATTCCATTCGGCATTACCTTGATAAAATCAAAATGATATGAGTTTTGATAATCAATCGTAGCCCGGGCAAAATCCTTTGCATTGCGATCCACCAGATTCATATGCGGTCCCCAGGCTGCAAAGGCTGGGCGATCCAATATCTTTCCTTCCAAAGCTGCTTTAATACGCTGTGTATGTGTAATCATTACAATTTCTCCTTTCGCTTCCCTGTTTCTAAAAGGACTTCCTCCGAATCAAGCGTATCGGAAGGCGAACCGTCTCATAGGGTGCAATCGTTCCCCTTTGCTCCGGCTTTTCACTCTCTTCCATACGCTGCAGTAGCTTCCTGGCTGCCAGCTGCCCCATCTCAAATAAGGGATGCCACATGGTTGTCAAGGGTGGGTTTGTAACCTCCGCCCACTCAGAATCTCCATATCCTACCAGTGCAATTTCCTTCGGAATTTTAATCTGATGTTTCACAAGGCATCTCATACATCCAATTGTCAGAGCGGGAGATAAAGGCAAAATAACCGTCACTCTTCCATCCTCAATCAACTGCTCTGTTGCCCGATATGCGCCTTCCTTCGTACCTTCCTCCTCACGAACAAACTGTGGTTCAAAAGGAATTCCGTTTTCTTCCAAAGCCCTTCTATATCCTATTACTCTTTCTTTTAAAGACGACAATTTTTCTTTACTGCTTATAATCCCTATCTTTCTATGTCCCTCACGAATCATCTGGCAGACAAGCTGGTAAGTAGCCTGCTCGTTATCACCAACTATCAAATCCCGATCACAGGCTTCTGCATCACGGTCGATAAACACAATGGGATACTTCCTGGGCATTTGATCGAGATAACTGTGATCCCCGGGTGCCGGAAACATCAGCATCCCATCCACCTGCTGAAAATTAAAGCTGTCTATCTGCTGCTTTTCCCGCTGCAAATCATCATGAGAACAGCCAAGCACTACCTGATATCCGTTTTCCTTCATAATCTGCTCTACAGCATCAAGAATATCTACCGAAAAATATGATGAAATGGATGGAACAAGAAGTCCGATACGCTTGGACTTGTTGCTTCTGAGACTGCTGGCACTGACATTCGGCACATATTGCAGCTGCTCTGCCACCTCCATCACTCTCCGCTTTGTTGCTTCCGCCACGAAACGAGTCCCATTAAATACATGAGAAACTGTTGCCGTAGATACTCCTGCTGCTGCTGCCACGTCCCTATTTGTTACTGCCATATGAAAAGCCCCTCCGAACATCGTTTTAGTTTTTTACCGTAACCGTTTACGCTTTAAGCCACATATAGTCTAACAAAGTCCGCTTATTTTGTCCATGCGCATATTTCATGAATTATCTCTGCTGTTTTTATTCCTTTTACTGATTTTAGGAAAGTGCTTCCTCTAATGCCTTATACATGACCCCTTTATCAGGCTTTCTTCCGGTCCACATCTCGATATTCAAGGCTGCCTGGTTAATCAGCATACCTGCACCCGTAGCACAGGGAATCCCTCTTCTTTGCATTTCTTTGATAAACGCACTCTCGGTAGGATTTGGAATCACATCCTGCACAAACATTTCCGGCTTGATAGAATCCAAATCAATATTAGGAATCGCATCTACATCCGGATACAGCCCCACAGAGGTTGCATTAACCACAATATCTGTCCCCTCTGGAATTGCAAAGGGACCATCCCAATCTACATAATGCACTTCAGACTTTGTATTCTTTTGAATAATCTCCATCAAAGCATTTCCTAAAGCACGATCCTGTACACGGTTTACAATCATAATGTCGGCCGCACCGGCAAGCCCCATCTCAACACAAATAGCACGAGCTGCACCGCCTGCGCCAAATACCACAGCCTTTTTGCCTCTTACCTCAATTCCATTGGATTCAAGAGACATCATAAAGCCTTTGCCGTCCGTATTTTCTCCAAAAAGATGACCATTATCATTTACAATCATATTGACAGCACCAATGAGACGTGCACTCTCAGAGATTTCATCCAGATATTTCATAACCTCAATCTTATGGGGAATTGTACAGTTGATGCCGCGCATCTTGAAAGCCTTCAGTCCGCAAATAGCATCCCCCAGCTTATCCTTATCCACATCCAGAGTCAGAAAATGCCAGCGCTTAAGGCCCATGGCTTCAAATGCTGCATCCTGAATAACAACACCTGGATTCTCTGCCACTGGCTGTCCAAATACTCCCACCAGATGATCCAAATAATTCTGTTCCTTCATATATAATACACTCCTTTACTTTGTCATCAAATCTAAGATCACCCGATCTGTCTCATACATTCCTTCACTCGCCATACATCCCACTGCACCTATTGTCTTCTCCACAGAGTCCATAATAATTCCTTCGCCTGGCAAAAAGGCCTGATGGCGCATAGCCAATTCATAAGCCATAATAGCCCCCTCCAGACTCGTGGCAATCTTGGCTGCACAGGAGGGCTTTGCTCCGTCACAAACCATCCCCGAAGAAGTCCCGATAGAATTGGTTATGGTCTGTTCAATCTGTTCAAGACTTCCTCCGTCCAGATACGTCATAGCACAGCCGCTTCCCGTCGCTGCACACACGGCGCCGCAGTAAGCGGACAGACGTCCAATCCCGCTTTTTAAATGAATCGTAATAAGGTTTGAAAGCACCAATGCACGCAGCAGCCTTTCATGTCCAATTCCTTTTTCTTCCGCAAACAGAATCACCGGAAGTGAAGCGGTTGCTCCCTGATTTCCGCTTCCTGACACGATGACCACGGGCATATTACAACCGCTCATGCGGGCATCCGAAGCTGCCGCTGCATAAGCCTGCAAAAACCTGCCATTCTTATAATACAGCTTACCCACATTGATACCCCAGGAATTCTTCAGGCCTTCCTCTGCAATTTTTCGGTTGCATGCAATCTGTTTTTCCAATACCTCGGAGATGTCCTCAAGACAGCATGTATTAGCAAAATCATAGATTTTCTCCACACTCAGGCAATCATGGTCCGTAAGCCCGTCTTCATTACCCTCATCGTCCTTGCTGCAAAAGAGAAGTTTCCCGCCCTTCTCAATGCGGACAATGTGCAGATGTGCATTTTTTAGTTCAACCTCTGTCTTCTCGCCTTCTGCATATAAGCAAACAACAAGATGCAGAGCCTCCGAATTCTCCAACACCGATACCTTGCAGAAATTCTTCTCCAGAAGAAGACGTGTCTCTTCCACTTTGTCCGGCGGCATATCCAGAAGGACCTCCAGTTCCCGATCCGGATTCCCTCCAATCACACCCAGCACAGCCGCCGCATCCACACCACGCAGATCGCCGCCATTGGGAATGTAAACACTCTTGGCATTTTTAATCAGATTACCGCTGGCATAGACCTCCATGTGCTCCGGCATTTTCCCCAGGATTTTCCGGGCTACTGCCGCAGTATAGGCGATAGCGATAGGCTCTGTGCATCCGCCGGCCGGTACAAGTTCTTCTTTTAAAATTGCTATGTACTGATGATAATTTTTGTCTTTCCTATTCATATTCTTTGTCCTTACTTTACCGCATTTATTTCTGCACCTACTTCTTCCATAACCTCTTCCCAAAGGCCAAAGCGCGGCAGAGAGCCGATTCCCCAGCCGCAGCCGCCGGAAATAATCACTTTGGGGCCGGCCGCCCTGATCGCAGCCTCCACCTTGCGTTTGACTCGCATCTTAACTGTCTCCCGATCCCCGCCGCTTAAATCCGAGGGAGATTTCAGCATAATCGACAGATCCCGATAGCTTCCGTTAACGGAATGATTTAATCCGCCTATCAGAACAGCATCCGTTAGCTTCCGCATCTCTTCCAGAGAATGATGCTCCGGATCCTGGTCCGCCCAGTTAAAGGCTTCTACCGGATAATCCAGGAACCATTCGGTCAATTCTGCATTACCATGGCATACGTGGGCCATATTAAACCAGGTTTTTCCCTTGACCTTTTCAATATTGGCAATGTCGTACTTCTTGCCGTATTCCTCAAACATCTCTTTCCCCATCAAGCCTGCCATACCTGCCTGATAGCCCAGGAAAAATCCGTCTGCACCTGCCTTTACAAATTCTTCCATCAATATTTCATTCGTTTCATTTACTATCCGAAGACCGATTTTCGCATATTCCTCCGAATACTTGAAATGAGCCAAAATCGTTTCCTGGCGGAAAAATCCTCCCGTCATCTCACCCATCCAGATAAAAGGGCTGAATACTGTAGGGAGTACCGGTACATCACCTTGGAAATGATCGGCAATACGTTTTACTGCCTCAATCTCTCGGGCAAACACACCCTCCTTCATACTGGGAACCTTGAGCTTTGCCCATTCATGGGGGTCATTAATTGCATTAATCTCTGTATTCTGCCAGGTCTCATCAAGAATATGCTCTGCATTACGCAGTTTCTGACCAAAAGCTTCCGGAAAGTACATGCCATTGGGCATCACTTTAATAAAGTCAAAATTATAGGCATTTTGATAATCAATTGTTGCCTTTGCAAAATCTTTCGCATTGCGATCCACCAGATTCATATGGGGACCCCAAGCAGCAAATGCCGGCCGATCCAGAATCTTTCCCTCTAAAGCTGCCTTTACTCGTTGTGTATGTGTAATCATTATTTTATTCTCCCTTAGTCTTCATAATACGCCAAAATATGCTTTCTGCACTTCATCTGACTGAAGCATATCTTCCGCCTTGTCACTCAATACAATGGTTCCTGTTTCAAGAACATAGGCTCGATCCGAATGTTTTAATGCAATTCTCGCATTTTGTTCCACCAATAAAATTGTAGTTCCCAATGTCCGAATCTCATCAATCATTCCAAAGATCTCATTAATAATCAAAGGTGCCAAACCCAGAGACGGCTCGTCCAGAAGCAGCATTCTCGGCTTCGCCATCATAGCCCTCCCGATAGCCAGCATCTGCTGCTCTCCGCCTGACAAGGAACCTGCCATCTGGCTTTCTCGTTCCTTTAATTTGGGCAGCAAATGATACACCATCTCCAAACTGTCCGAAATCTCCTGTTTCGGCCTCAGGTAAGCTCCCAGATATAAATTGTCTTTCACTGAGTAACGGGGAAACACCTGTCTTCCCTCCGGCGATAGGATGATTCCCGACTGAACTACCTTCTTTGTCTCCCAGTTCGTAATATCCATCCCGTCAAAGATAATTTTTCCGGATTTACACGGCACAAGTCCCATAATCGTCTTCATGGTTGTGCTCTTGCCTGCACCATTTGCTCCAATTAGAGTAATGATCTCGCCGCCATCCACTTCCATATTAATCTTCTTCAACGCATGGATGCTTCCATAATCTACAGTCACATCTTCCAATTTCAATAGCGCCATCTCACTCATCCTTTCCCAGATATGCTTCTATGACAATGGGATTTGCCCGTATCTCGGCGGGCGTTCCTTCAGCGATCAATGCTCCGTCATTCAAAACATACAGCCTGTCACAGATATTCATTACAAACCTCATATCGTGCTCAATAAGTAGGATGGTATTCCCCATATCCCGCAGGTTATACACTAGCTTACCTAGTTCCTCTGTCTCTGCCCCATTCATACCGGCTGCTGGTTCGTCCAAAAGCAAAAGCTTTGGTCTGATAGCCAATGCACGTACAATCTCTACCTTGCGCTGATCGCCATAGGGCAAGCTGGTGGCCATCTCAAAACGATTCTCATACAAACCAAAGAGCTTCAGTAATTCCTCTGCACGCTTTATGGCCACATTCATTGCTCTCTTTGCCTTTCCCGGAATGAATCGTTCCTTTCCTAACAGCTTTGTCTGCACATGCATGCCAACCATAACATTATCCAGCACTGTCATTTTGGGAAACAATCGTATATTTTGAAAGGTACGGGCAAAGCCATGGGCCGTGATTTCATAAGGCCGCCAACCAGTGATATCTGTTCCCAGCATGCTTACTTTGCCCTCTGTAGGACGATACATACCGGTAATGCAGTTAAACAGCGTCGTTTTTCCTGCGCCATTGGGACCAATAACGCCAATGATCTCGCCCTCCTTCACATGCATCGTTACATTCTTCAAAGCATCCAGACCGCCGAATCGCTGTGTTATGTTCTCTGCACACAGTACCTCACTCATGCCCGTCACCTCCTATCTTCTCTTTTTTCCATGTTAAACGCTGTTCAATGTATTTAAAATTTACAGAGCCAAACAATCCATCCGGTCGAACCAGCATCAGTAATACCAAAAGTGCGCCGTATACCAACTGCCGATACTCCGAAAATCCTCTTAAAACCTCAGGCAATATAGTCAGCACGGTTGCCCCGAAAAAGCTTCCGAACACATTTCCAAGACCTCCGAAAATCACCATAACCAACATGTTATTCGATATAGCATTGGTGAAACAGCTTGGATCGATGTAACTGGTATACAGAGAATAGAAGCAGCCTGCCGCACCGGCCAGCATAGAGGAAATAACAATTGCATACACCTTATACTTGAAAACATTGATCCCCATAGCTCCCGCTGCCAGTTCATCATCTCTGATTGCCAGGATTGCATACCCCATACGTGAGTGAATAATCTTCTGTACAATGATTGTTGTTACCACCAGAAGGAACAGAATCACATAAAAATATGCCCGCTGTGATTTCAAAGTAACTCCAAAGAGGCTTATCTTGGGGATCGCCATGATGCCAAGCGGTCCATTGGTCAAAGTCATCCAGTTAATCTCAATGACACGGATAATCTGGCAAAATACCATAGTAACAATTGTAAAATAGTATCCCTTCAAATGCATCACAGGCAAGCTTAGAAGAAGTCCAAACAAACCGGCCACCAAAGCAGCCATAAAAAGTGCTGCAACCCCATTCCAGCCATAATTTTTGCTCAAGATTGCTGCTGTGTAAGCACCTATTCCCCAGAAAGCCGCATGTCCAAAAGAAATTTGTCCCAAAATTCCTGCCATCAGATTCAGGCTTACACACAGCATACAGTACATCAGACACAAAATTGCAATCCGAAGCACATATTTTGAAGAAAAAATCCATGGGAACAGCACTGCGAGAAGTGCTGTGATAATTAACAGCGGCCGCTTATAACTCACCAGCCATGTACTCAATTTTTCTATCATAGCCACTCACCTCACACTTTATTAATAGCCTTTTTCCCAAACAAGCCATTCGGCATTACAAGAAGTACCAAAATCAAAATGGAAAAGGAAATTGCATCCCGATAGCCTGTACTGATATACGCAGAAACAATCGTCTCCACAATACCCAGCACAAGTCCCCCGACAACTGCACCTGGCAAGACTCCCACACCGCCCAGAACAGCAGCCGCAAAAATCTTAATGCCAATGGACGAACCCATGGCTGTGTCAATGCTTCGATAATACATAGCAACCATCGTTCCTGCAATACAAGCCAGAAAACCACTGATAATAAAAGTCAGAGAAATGATTTTATCCGTATCAATTCCCATCAGCTTTGCTGCGTCCTGATTCTGTGCAATAGCTCCCATAGCTTTACCGATCTTCATGCGGTAAGTAATGATAGAAAGTGCTATCATCAAGATGCAGGCTGCCACCAAAATAATAATCTGTGTCCAGGTCACCACAGCATTTCCAATATGAATTTTTCCAAAATCCAGAAAATTCTCAAAGGATTTACTGTCTGTCCCGAAAAAAACCATAATAGCATTATCCACGACCATGGACATTCCCAAGGTAGTAATCAGCCCGGAAAGCTTTGGCGCTTTCTTTTTTCGAAGCTGCTGGAGGGCAAAGCGATCAATGCTATAGCCCAAAAGTCCCGTCAGTACAATGCTGATACCAAATGCCAGGAAAAAATGAATCCCCGTTGCAGTGTAGAATAAGAATGTAATATATGCGCCGAACATATACAAGGAACTATTAGAGAAATTTGTTAATTCCAGTACACCAAATACCATTGTGAAGCCAATGGCTACCAACGCATATACACTTCCGATTGTAAAACCGTTTACAATCTGCTGTATTAACATATGGTCCCTCCAAAAAAATTCTGCGGTATCTGCCGTGATACGTACAACAGATACCACAGATATACCAAGTCTACTAATTTACCGGAACAAAATTTCCGTCCTTGATTTCAAATGTATAAATTCCCTTATTCATCTCTTTGTTTTCGTTGTAAGCCATATTTAAACCGGAAAGCCCCGGATAGCTGCGGATTGCAAGTATCTGTTCTGCCACAGCCGGCGTATCTGTTGTCCCTGCCTTCAGTGCACTGTCCAGAACAATCTTCACAGAATCATAGCCCTGTGCAGAAAAACCGTCCGGCGTCTCATTATATGCTGCTTCATAGTCATCAATAAATTTCTTGGTTGCCTCGTCCACATTTCCTGCCTCCAAAACAGAGGGAAGGAAGCAGGGAGTTGAGCTCAATATATAGGTTCCATCAATGTTGTTTCCAATCAAATTCGTAAATTCCTCATTCAAACACATACCTGGCCCTACATATTGCGCATCCAGTTCCAACTGCTTCGCCTGCATGAAGATCTGTGCTGCATCACTGTAGGCTGCGCTGGCATAAAAGATATCCGGTTCCTCCGTCTTAATCTTCGACAGAACAGCAGAAAAATCCTTTGTCTCGCCCGGAACGAAGCTTTCATATACAACAATCTCTCCTCCGTAGGACTCCCAAGCCTCCTTTATATACTCGCAGGTCTGTACTCCATGGTCCGTATTCTGATACAAAATGGCCAGCTTGCCTGCGCCGAAGCATTCCTTCATAATCTCAGCAAAGCCAACACTCTCCCAACGGGCACTCATAGGAACTGGAAAAATGTAATCCCCCATACCTGGCAGATCCGCATGAGAAGCTGCAACTCCCATTAACAGCAGCTCAGCCTCATCAAAAACAGGAGCCGTAGCCATAGCACAAGAGGAACCATAACCTGCAAGGGCACAGAACACCGTATCATCAGATACAATCTTATTCGCCAAATTGACTGCTTCGTTGGGGTCACCCTTGTCATCCATAAATTCAATGGTAAATTCTGTTCCATGTTCCTCATTGAACTGATTCAATGCCAACTCTGCACCATTTTTGATCTTAACACCATACTGCAGATTGTCTCCTGTCAACGGGCCAAACATAGCCAGTTTGTTTTTTCCGTTATAATCAATGGTCCCATCTCCTGTACCCTCCGAAGTCTCTGTTTCTTCACTGTTTTCCTCCGTCACTGGTGCAGGTGTTTCTGCTGCTTTTTCCTCCTTTGCACCACACCCCGTCAATGTTGACAAGCAAAGCGCTCCACATAGTAACAATGCCAATATCCTTTTCATCGCAAAACCCTCCTATAATTTTTGAACCGTTTGTTGACGTAATCGGTTACGTAATCGGTTATCTGAATGATAACTTTTTTTCACACGTTTGTCTATAGTCAAAATTCTACAAATTTCGCATGCTTTTTTCGTCATTTTGTATAACCGCCTTATTTTGTATGGCTTTTTTATTCTATCTTGCTATTTTGACTGAATTTTATGCTTGACTTTTTCAATAAGCAATGCAAAACTGTTGTCAATTAGGGTTTTCATAAAAACGATTTACTTTTTATGGGGAGGACACATATTATGGGGAAGATACGAATTGGACTTATCGGAGCCGGAATGATCTCTCAGAAGCATTTAAGTGTTTATCAGGAGATTCCGGAAGCTGAAGTGATTGCTGTCTGCAGCCGCACACAGGAGTCTGCAGAATGTTGTGCAAAGAAATGGGGAATTCCCAATGTTTATACGGATATCCATCAGCTCATCCAACAGAAAGACATTGATGCCGTAGACATCTGCCTGCACAATCATCTCCACGCCCCCGTCTCAATTGCTGCTCTGAATGCCGGAAAGCATGTTTACTGTGAAAAGCCTTTGGCCATGTCCTATGCAGATGGGCTTGCCATGCTGGAAGCCGCCAAACGCAATCAGAAAACGCTTCACATCCAGCTTGGCTTTCTATATCGCCCTTACGCCAGGGCAGCCAAACGTCTTGTGGACGGCGGTGCTCTTGGAGAAATCTACCATGCCCGTTCTGTAGGTTTCCGCAGAAGGAACCGTCCTTATGTAGATGGCTTTGGAAGCGCAGACTTTGTAGAAAGGCGGCTTTCCGGAGGCGGCGCTCTTTATGATTTTGGAGTTTATCATATCTCTCTTTTATTATATTTAATGGGATTGCCTGCTCCCACTCGAATGAGCGGGAAGCTGTATCAGAAGATTGATATGGATGAAGCACGCCGCAGCAGCGGGCATTATGATGTGGAGGAATTGGGGGTTGGTTTTGTGCGCTTTGAAAACGACATGACTATGGATCTCTTTGAATCTTGGGCTGTTCACCTTGATTCTATGGATCCTGGTATCCTGCTTGGCACCAAGGGTGGTATTAAGCTGGATCCTTTCAGCTTCCATACCACCATTTGTGACACGGAACTTGACTGTACAGGTGATCTGGAAAAAATGGATTTCCGCTGGAAAAATACACAGCCGAATGAGTTTGCCTATGCCTCTTCCGAGGCCCACTGGATTGCTGCACTGCTTGGAAAAGTTCCTATGATTCCCACCGCAGAACTGGCGCTTACCACGCTTCTTATCCAGGAGGGCATCACTCTGTCCGATTGTAGGAACTGCGAAGTCACTGCTGAAGAAGTGAAGGCGGCATCTGTATTGTCGAATCTAGTGGTGTAGTAAAATTAGTTATGAGAAAAACTGAGAGCTTGTGCATCTTGCAGTCTTGAATTTGAAAGACGGACACAGACAGAAAGGCCCGGATATCCCTCCCTGCTCCGCTTGCGCTGACACGTCTTCTGGGATATCCGGGCCTTTCTGCCTGCTGTTTATTGGTTATGCCGTAAATTTTTCTTTCAATACTACTTCATTTTCCACCTTTTTCGAATCAACCGGTTTATTATGCAATAGATCACGCACACAACAATTCCCGACACAAGCATCCGCAAAATTGCCAGGGGCCAGGCAAGCTGCAGGCGGGCCCAATAGTAATCAGGAATTCCGTTCCGTGCAAATACGGATATTCCCACCATTCCAACCGGCAGAAATACGCCCAGTAAGAAGCTTACCACTGCTCCCAGAATGGTGTTTATCCTTTGATACCCACGAATCTTCTTCATATAATCAATTTCCATGGTTCCCTGTTTTACTTCTTCCATTTTTTCACACTCCATTTCCTTTGTCACTCTGTCATAGTAGGCTTTGCATTCCTTACATTCCTGTACATGTGCTTCCAACTGGTTTCTGCTCTCACCGGATACCAGATCCTCTGCATAGAGGGGAGCCAGATCCCGAACCAGAGCACAGGGTATACTATTCTTCATGCTTCAGCGCCTCCTTTCTGATCCTCTCTTTTCCCCGGTAAAAATTCACCCGGGCCCAGTTTTCACTTTTTCCCATGATTTCTCCAATCTGCCCAAAATTAAGATTCCCAATCAGCCGCAGGTACATGACCTCTCGAACGGGTTCCTTTAATTTATGGAGCAGCTTTAAAACCTCCAGGCTGTCCCACTGAAGGCAAAGCTCCTCCTCCGGCCCGCTCGTCCCCGCCGCACCCTCCATTTCCTCCAGGGACTGCGTTTTGCTGCTCTCTCTTATATGCTGGCGCAACAGATTCTTTGCAATTCCGCACAGCCAAGTGGTGATGCTGCTGTTTCTCTGAAAGGTTCCGATACTTCTGACAGCCTGGAAAAAGGTCTCCTGGGTCAGCTCCTCCGCCAGATCACTGTTCCTCGTCCTGCTCAGCAAATATGCATACACAGTCTGGGCATGCTTTTGATAAATTTCCTCAAGAGACTCCACTTTCTCCCCCCTTTCCTTGATCCGCACATGTTTTTGTGCATAAAGGTATACCTGTAGGGTGTTTCCCCAATTCGTCCATACTCTTTGGGCGTACGGAAGATGCCCGCAAGGTGTTTCTTTGTTTCTATCAGTAAGTGCTTCAAAATTGGAATTCGTTACAGTCTTTGTACAAAAAACTTCTGTGGGTCTGTGGCAAAGGAATAAGGCATCCGGCTTTTCCATAGTCCGAACATGGGATATGGAAATGACGAATGCCTTATTTTGTGACAGACCCTTACAACCTACATTCCAATCAACACATCTTTACCCGAAAAAGCAAACCCATAAGCTCGAATCCGCTTGGCCGCAATCCCTTTTTCCTCCAGCAATGCACCATATTTCTTATTCTGTATCTGATTCAGCGCATCCTGCACCGTATCCTCCATAGTCTGCTCTTTTGCCGGGCGAAAAACCTTAAATTCAATAATAATGGCATCATCCCCATCCTCTTTCGGCTCCGGCTTCCCCGAGGCCCTCTTTCCCGTATCAAAAAACTAAAGGTCTCCTCTGACACACGATTCATATACTCATTCATCGCTTCCAGATCCCCAAAGAGAACCTCGAACAGCTCTCCCCGGTTCTCATATTTTACGGAAAAGAATTGCTCTGTCATACTCATATTCAGGGTTTTTCCAAAACGCCTGGGACGGGTAATCAGTGTTACCTGATCCTCCGATTCCCACCATTCCTTAATAAAATGGGTCTAATCTATATAGAAAATATCTTTTGTAATCACCTGTTCAAAATTCTGATGTCCAATTCCTACTGTCTGCACCGCGGATGCCTCCTTTCTTGTCAAAGGCTTTTCACTCTTATTATTTCAGTATAACAATTTTAGACTTCCTATTCAATGCTCCGAAATTTAATTTTATATTTCCCGTAATCTTTCAAGCGGTCTTGCTGGCCGTACGCTTACTGTATGCCTGCTATTTTGTTTCTATCTGTGCAATATTCAAAATCCAACGAATCCATCCTGCAATGGTAGAAGAGCGCCTTACATATGTACTTTCGGATTTTACCTGGAAAAGCTGAGATTTCTTCATAATTTCTACTACTGTTCGGGAATCAGGCATCTCACCGCACTGCAGACAGGTTTTCAGCGTCTCGTGGAAAGCTCTGTACTTAAGAATCTGTGTGACAATGGCAAGCTGGCGTTCCCGATAGCCAAGCTCCATAATATAATGTCCCAAGCTTGAAAGCAGAAAGGTAATCGTTCCATTCCTATGGTCACTGATCTTTTCAATGAACCCCAGATAGCGCCCTGCATCCGTATAATAATTGGTCTGCCGTTCGTCAAAAGCATACTCCGTTGTAATGTCCTGCTTTGTCATAGGCTTTTCGTGAAGAAGCTCTATAAGATTAATAATTCGTGACATACTGTTTGCCTGGGGGAAGGAAATAGCAGGCTCCGGCTCCAAAGGTACGGTCTTTAAAATATTTTCAATGTCATTCAAAGTAATTTCCGTAGCAATAACATAACTTTTCTGCTTCACAAGCCCCAGAGAATTATAATGCATGGGATCTTCGAAATGATACTGATAAAGATGAAATACGCCATTGGAAAAGACCAGAAATACAGGTTTCACCGGCTTTGTAATGCGGCTGCTCCAGGCTCTTAAAGGATAGTAAATCTGCCGTACCAGAAAGTCGTCGGCTAAGTCCCTCTTGGCCTCAAATAAGGAAAGACTCCCCACACCCTCGTATGCCGCATCAATCTCAATCTGTGAATTGCTGACCAAAAGAGTCTGCTGCCCCGCCTCTGTATCTATTCGAAATTCAAAGGAACCGGAGCTCATACGGCCGCTGACTGTGGGAATCAGCATATCTTCTTCTAAAAAGTCCTTAAGGATTCCGCAGGCGTTGGCACAATTAAGGGCAATCGCTTCACTTACCAGGAATTTGGGCATAAGAGTCTGAATATGCATAGGAATCGTGATTCTCTCTGGTTCCC
The DNA here is from genome assembly GCF_036941035.1 of Candidatus Merdisoma sp. JLR.KK006. Classification (NCBI taxonomy): domain Bacteria; kingdom Bacillati; phylum Bacillota; class Clostridia; order Lachnospirales; family Lachnospiraceae; genus Candidatus Merdisoma; species Candidatus Merdisoma sp. JLR.KK006. Next base: position 80,867 of record NZ_JAYMNS010000002.1, read on the forward strand.
CCTCCGGCAGAGGAAAGTCTTTGTAAGCTTGAAAAGAGGAAATCACATAGTCACCTCTGGTAATGGGGAGAATGGCTAAATGATTCTCCGCAAATATTTTCGGGAGGTTGATTTTGTGATCGAATTTGGTCATTAGCCTTGGCTCACGAAATTCCTTTATCCGGGCGGCAGATATGGTGAATTGACCCTGGCGGGCGATAAGGTCTAAGATGTTGTATTTATCGAAAAGACTTTTCCATGCTGTGTCGTTTAGTCCCATAAGATTTGATGAATCCTTTCCATAATTTGCACAGGTTTTTTGTGCATAGAGGTATACCCGGAGGGTGTTTCCATAATTTGCACAGGTTTTTTGTGCATAAAGGTATACCAGAAGGATATTTCCTTAATTTGCCTTATATCATACTATATTTAAACATCTCATTCAACATAGAACAGCCAATGAAATAACAGACTTTTGCGGTTTCTTATTGTGATTTTTCCCAGCTAATACTATAATTCATTTATTACAAGTATCTCGTTCAAAGAGACGCTAAAGGAGACAGACATGCCGAATATTATTGAGATCACAGATTTTCATGCACCTGAACTGGATGTATATGCACGCCTTACGGAGAATCAGCTTTTGAATCTTCAAGGGCCGGAGCAGGGACTTTTTATTGCGGAAAGTCCCAGAGTGATTGAACGGGCTCTTGACGCCGGGTATGCTCCGGTATCTCTTCTTCTGGAACGGAAACATATAGACGGCGAGGCAAAGGGGATTATTGCCCGCTGTGAGGAAATTCCTGTCTATACCGCCGACTTTGAAGTTCTGACCCGGCTCACAGGCTTCAAGCTGACAAGAGGGGCTTTGTGCGCCATGCATCGTCCCATTCTTCCGGATTTGAAAACCGTATGTGCCGGGGCACGCCGGATCGCCGTACTGGAAAATGTTATGAATCCTACTAACGTGGGGGCTATCTTCCGTAATGCGGCAGCTTTAAATATAGATGCGATCGTACTTACCCCTGCATGCAGCAATCCTCTGTATCGGAGAGCCGTAAGGGTTAGTATGGGAACCGTATTCCAAATCCCCTGGTCCTTTTTTGACCGAGAGCTTCCAAAGCAGCCTCCAGCGGATATTCGCATACTTAAAGATCTGGGATTTGTTACCGCTGCTATGGCTTTGGAAAAGAATTCCCTTTCTGTCACGGACCCACGCCTAAAAACTGCTGAAAAGCTGGCTATCGTGCTGGGAAATGAGGGAGAGGGATTAGCAGAAGATACCATAAATGCCTGTGATTATACGGTGTGTATTCCTATGAATCATGGAGTGGATTCACTTAATGTCGCTGCGGCAAGTGCGGTTGCGTTTTGGGAGTTGGGGAGGGTGTGATGCCCGGCCTGAAGGCTTTGGCAACGTTCGCCGGTCACCTCGGAAAGCCATCCGGCTTTCCTCGTTTTGCGGCTGTCGCCGCATGTGAAAGAAAATAAGAGAACCGCCTGGTGTGCCAGCACCCCATTCGGTTCTCTTATTTTCTTCCACGCCCGGCTCATAGCTAGATAATAATACAAACCAATCCGCCGTTGCTGTCGTTTACAATTTTCTGCATGGTTTCCTGCAATTTTACCTGGCTCTCGTCTCCGATCTGATAGATTTTCCCGCGAATTCCATCCTCCACCAGTTCTTCCACCGATTTTCCGAAAATATTTGTGCTCCAAATACTCTCATTCTCTCCGCCGCTGTCTTTTAAGTAAGAAATCAGATCCTTTGCCTGATCCTCGCTTCCCACAATCGGTGCAATCTCTGTCTCTATATTTGCCCGAATCAAATGGATGCTGGGCGCAATGGAGCGAATTTTTACCCCAAATTTATTCCCCTGATGAATCAATTCCGGTTCTTCTAAAGTGATTTCCTCCTGATCCGGCATTACCACGCCATAGCCCTTCTGCCGCACAGAGGTAATAGCCGTAGCTACTTTCTCGTACTCTTTTTTCATCTTGGACAGCTCCCGAATCAGGGACATCAGCTCATATTCTCCCAGAATCTCGCTTCCCGTGAGCTCACTTAAAAGCTCATAGTAATACCGGTCGTCTATCTCCATATTCACTTTGGCCGTTCCGCAGTCCATATGTATCTGATCCAACTTCATCCGATCAATGAATTCACTCTCGGTCTGAAGATTTTCCGGGGTCACATCCCGAATAGTATTCAATTTCTGAGCCAGTTCACGCAGCCTTGCAATCACATCCTGCTTAATTCGATGCTCCATCGGCAGCATTTCCACCCACTTAGGAACATAGCACTCCACCTTCGCCAACGGAAACTCATAGAGAATCTGTTCCAAAATCCGTGTAACATCTTCTTTACGAAGCTGCTCACAATTCACCGGAAGCACAGATACACCATACTTCTCCTCCATCTTAGCCGCCATACCGGAGACCGGATCGCTGTAAGGCTTCTCCGAATTTAAAAGGATCACGAAAGGTTTCCCAAGCTTTTTAAGCTCGCTCACGGTCCGCTCCTCCGGTTCTATGTAATTGTCCCTTGGAATATCCCCAAAAGACCCGTCACAGGTCACTACAATCCCGATGGTGGAATGATCCGTAATAACCTTTTTCGTCCCCAGCTCCGCCGCCTGGGTAAACGGCACCTCATAATCAAACCAGGGCGTCTTCACCATCCGCTCCGCATCATCCTCCATATGTCCCTCAGAGCCGGGCACCATAAAGCCCACACAGTCAATCATCCGTACCTTTACCGCCACATCCCCGGAGATCCGCACCTCTACGGCCTCCTTGGGAATGAATTTTGGCTCCGTAGTCATAATCGTTTTCCCTGCCGCCGACTGGGGCAGCTCATCCCTTGCCCTGGTTCTGGCATTCTCATCCTCAATCCCCGGCAGCACGCACAGATCCATGAACCGTTTAATAAAGGTAGATTTTCCGGTTCGCACCGGGCCCACCACGCCCAGATAGATCTCGCCGCCGGTCCGGGTCTGTATGTCTTTATACAAGTTATATTCGGAACTTTTGTCCATAAAAATACCCCTTCCATATATGCTGTTATAATATATGTGAAGAGGTATCTTTCTATGCCTTCAACAGCACATAGAATCGTCTCACCAAAGCTATAAAATAATCATATGACTAAGATTAAAAGACCATCGTTAATATAAGACAATCCCTTATCATCTATTATTATGGAATGCCAATTCAAAATTTCGCTTCATCCGAATTAAGATACAGGAAACAGCGGAAGTTCCTCCAAATAAATAATATCCTCCCGTTTCGCCGCATCACCTTCAGCTAAAATCGCAGCCCGTGCCTCAATCTTTCCGCCCGCTTTTTCCACCAGACGCTCAATAGCACTTAAAGACTCCCCTGTGGAAATCACATCATCCACAATCGCTGCCCGTCGGCCTCGAAGCAGCATTGCATCCTTCCCGTCCAGACAAAGTGTCTGAACCTTCTGAGTGGTAATAGACACCACCTCATCCGTCAAAGGCTGATCCATATAAGGCTTAATGCTTTTACGTGCCACAATGTAATAGGGCAGCTCCCGCAGACGGCACAGCTCCTGTACCAACGGGATTCCTTTCGCCTCCGCCGTAACAATATAATCCACCTCGGGAAGCTTTTTTTCCAGAAGAGGCGCAGCCTTCGTAACCAGCTCGCAGTCCCCCAGAATCACAAAGCTGGCAATCGCCAAATCCGGAGCAATCCGCATAATAGGAAGCTGACGGGTTACGCCTGCCACCGAGAGTTCATAGTAATTCATTTTCTTCGTCCTCCATCTAAAACATCACATTCTCGTAACTATTCCACCGCTCTAATGCATACCAGTAAAATATACATGCAGTTCTATACACCAATCCCAATACTAAAAAGCATCTTCAAAGCCAGTCCTGCAAGCATACCCACAAAAGGATCCACAGCTGCAGTCACCACAATGGTCACACCGCCCACAATATTATCCCCTGGCGCCGTTCCGGAAAAGGCAACGGCTGCATTAGTTGGCAACGTCACCACTGCGCCAAGAATAAAGAGAAATCCAGCTATGGACTGATTCGGTACAAACCTGCCAATCTTAGGAAGCAGCCCCACAAACAAAATCGCTGCCATAATTGCCATCATCAGCACACCGGCCAGCACCGGATTCGGGGCGCCTGCCGTAGCGGAAATAATCGCCTCCACAGGACCGCCGCCAAAGAGAGAGCTTACCGCATCCGCTAAGCCTGAATAAAGCGTCAGATGGTCAATATTCGCATTTGCTCCGGCAATTCCGCCGGTAATAGAGCCAAAAGCAATATTGCCCCCTATGGTCAGACAGCACAGAGCCAGCGCTCCCCGCAGAATTCTCAAATTGAAAGCAGGCTTTTTAAGCTCCAGTCCGCCCATCTCCTCCGTCATGCCTCCCCCAATATCCTGCCCTGCGACCCATGCCGTTATAGAAGAAACAATGAGAGAAATAACAATGGTATAAACCAGATTCTGACCAAAGAAAAAATACACTTCCGCTGCCGTAGCCAGAGAGATGCAGCCCACCAGTACATTTTCCTTAATCATGCTGAAAGAAACCTTTGCAAGCATAATCCCTACGCCTGCCATCATTGCATTGACAATTACGTCCCCTGCAAACTCCGTAATCACGCCAAGCAATCCGCATGCGCCCAAAATCAGCATGGCAACGCCTGCATAAAATACCATGGACAGCCGTTCCCTCATATTCCTTCCCATAGTTCCGGCTAAGGTAATTGTCTCCGCCTGAAAAGAAATAGGGGCCACTGACCCCAGCGCCGCACATGCTACCGCACCAATAACAAATCCAAATGCCGTAGGCACCGAAGCAAATCCAAATGAGATTGCCAGCAAGCCCTGCGGAATGCCGTTCAGCACCACGCCGATAGCTGCCAATAAATCCTGAATAATTTCCATGTTAACTCCCTCCTTGTCCTGCTGCTTATCTTCGACTTATTCTAGCACGAACAGACAAGAATTACAATATTGTGCCAAAAAAGAAATGAATTTCAGGCTCTCCTTTATGAAGGTCCTTCCAGCTCCATCATCCGAAACGTCATCATCACATACAGAAGCGTATCATAATCATCCAGCTCCAGGTGAATCAGTTCCTTAATCTTCTCCATTCGGTAAAGAAATGTACTCCTGTGAATATAAAGCTGCTTTGCCGTCTGCACCGCATTCAAATGATTCTTCACATAAAGCATTAAGGTATTGTAATAATCCGTATTATGGTCCTCGTCAAAGGTTTTAAGGCTCAATATCTTCTGAGAGCATACCAATTCCTTAGGCAGCTCTCCCTTACTCTGTTCCAGGAGATAGTCAAGGGCAATCTCATCAAATCGGTGAATCCAGCGAAAAGGCGCCCGCCGGTTCCCCACCTCCAGGGCAACCGCCGCCTGACGGTAATAATAATGAATCGCCTCAAATCCGGTAAATTCATTGCTAAGCCCCGCCTTCAAAAAACTATCCCGCAGAAAATAGACAATTTTATCCATCGCATCATCAATCCCCCCGCCAAACCGGGTGAGATTTACAAAAATGGTAATATTGTTTTCATATTGGAAAGCACAGGAATTGCCAAGCATATTTTCAATATGGCTGCAGATAAAACGAACCGTCATATTTTCCAGATCAAGGGCCGCCACCTTCAAGTTAATGCAAAAATAGCGATGCTCCGGCATCCAGCCAAACTCCGAGAACCACTGCCTTGTTACCTCATCATCCTGCCCAGGATTCAGCAGAATGTCGGAAAGAATCCGATCCAGACGGTAGCCCATATCTGTCTGCAGGGTCAACTGCTTGGACAAAGCCATTTTAATGTAACCGGTAAGATGTTCCAAAAGCGCACCGTCATAAGCCTCAAAACGCCGCAAGCTCTCCACCATAGTAACACGATAAGCAAATCGATCATGCTCAAAAATATTTACACAAAGACTTTTAGAGCCTGTAATATAATCCGGGAAAAAATAGGACCCTTTCTTTTTTATCAAGTTTTGCTGCTGCTCCGTATCACGGCATTCACCGCTGTACTCAAAGATTGCATCCGGATCCACAAGACCCGATAGTTCCGAACGGGTATCAATCACGCTGGAATAGCCTATCACAAAATAATCGGCGGAATTTACAATCACCGGATTGCGAAATATTCGAAAGCTTTCATCCAGCATTTCCTGAATATTTCCCTCCTGATTGGCCAGCTCGCAGAGCCGTTCATCCCACCCGCTGTAATACTCAAACAATCGCTGAATCTCATTGAATAATACGAAAGGCGAAGTGTCATCCACAAGCTGAAATACCTGTCCGTTTCTTCCTGTATTTTGGGTGCGCACCTTTCCAATACAAAAAAGAACCGCATCTTCCGGCACTATCAAATCCTGCTCCGAAACCTGCTCCTGAGAACAAATATAGATTTTGTGACTTAGCATATCATTTCCATCACAATAAAATAAAACCTGCTCCAGGTGCAATTCATCGGATAATGCTTTCTTATTCTGAAGGGTAAATTTGGACTTAAGCTTGTGAGCCAAAATAGAGGTACTGAGTTTCATAGTGTGATAGCCTCCCGTATCTTTTGGAGCAAACTTTTAGCCATTTAGAGAGGGGGAACGTGCCGTCCCCTCTCCAGGCTCAAGAAGATATTTAGCAGCTTGCACCTTCATACAAATTGTATGAAAAATGCGAAGGAAAGTCAACTATGCCTCTATTCTGTTTTCGAAAATATTTTGATTGTAAAACATATTTTTACATTACCGAAGTGATCACTTCGAAAATTGATATTATATCTAGTATAACAAAAATCACAAAAAGATCAATACCTTTGTCTCTAATTGATTGATTTTGACCGCCAATTGTCATTTTTTTATGACACCTGATGCTTTGCAAAGATTTTACGAGCATAGACAAAAACCGCCGCCGTCATCACCAGGGCAAAGGCTGCTACCACCCACACATAGGAAACTTGGACGCCGCCCGAAAGGGAAAGCTTCGGAATTGCCAGGGGCGCTTCTGATAAAAATCCCCAGATAGGATTCAGGCTTAAAAGCTGCGGCGGAACCCCCATCTGCCCAAACATAGCCGGGATTGCATAGCAGGCCAGAGCTGCAATCACTGTCGCAAAGGAAGATCTGCATAACACGGAAAGGAGCAGCACAAAAGCTGTCAGAATCAAAGAGCAGCCTATCCAGAGGACCAGGCAATAACCTGCCGCCCCCATATTGGTCAAAAAATAAGGGACGTTAGCAAATGTCCAATGATTATTAAGCTGCACGCTGGCCCCGCTGCCGTCAAGTCCGAAATCTCTCCAATATACAAAGCTCTGAATCAAAAGCCAGACTCCCACAATCAGCAGAGTAAAAAGATAGGAGGCAATAATTTTTGCCCAAGCACACTTGCGCTTTCCATGCCGGGAGGTAAGAATCAGCGCATCCGTTCCTCTGGTGTATTCCTCGGAAAAAACCGGTGACAGGGAAATCACCAGTAAAAAGCCTATAAATACCATCATATATTGTCCTGTTTCCAGAAAATTCAGCCAGCCTTCGCTGTAACCCAATATCATAGGCCTTTTATCCTGGTAATCAGGAAAGACCGACAAAATATCCGTGCCGTCATAGGTTTCGTCCCCTTCTCCCCATTTGCCGGACACAGTGTTATAAACATTATTTACCATCCACCAGAGTTCGACTTCTTCCTTAGGACGATAGGTTTCCAGAATCTCATCTACCTTTTCCCCAGTCAATATGCCTTCATACCGGGCCGCAATCTCCTTGTCATACTCTACTGCCTCCCGACCCTCCAGATAACCTCCGTCCGGTTTAAGGACCTTCTGTGCTCCCGCCCCTCTGCCTATACACATAGCGGCGCCCATAATGATAATAAATGCAATGGCCGCATAAACGATTTTTTTATTAAATATTTTTTCAAATTCAAACCGGATCATCCAAATCATGGTCTGTTTTCCTCCTCGCTGAAATAGTAAAGATACAGATCCTCCAGGGTAGGATCCGTTTCCACGGCCCCCTCACAGGGGCAGGTATCGGAGATTATGCGTAAGACGGTCTGCTCCCCTGTATTTTTCAGATTCCCCACATTGTATCGTTTTATATAGTGTTCAGCGTCTTTAGAATCCACTTTACATTCCCAAACCAGCCCTTTTGCTTCCTGTGTCACTACTTCCGGAGCTCCCCGATGAATCAGCCTGCCATCCTTCATGACCAGAATCTCATCTGCAATATACTCCACATCGGATACAATATGGGTGGACAAAATGACAATCTTATCCTTGGAAAAGGAACTGATAAGGTTCCGGAAGCGGACACGCTCTTTGGGGTCCAGGCCGGCTGTGGGTTCATCCAGTATGAGAATTTCCGGTTCATTTAACATGGCCTGAGCAATTCCCAAACGCTGCTTCATGCCGCCGGAAAAGGTTTTGATCTTCCGCTTTTTCTGGTCTGCCAGCCCCACCATATCCAGAAGATAGAGGGAGCGGACCGCTGCCTGCTCTTTTCCCATTCCTTTCAGGGATGCAATGTACAGCAAGAATTTGTAGGCCGTAAATTCCGGATAGTAGCCGAAATTCTGGGGGAGATAGCCTAAGCGATCCCGATATTCCTCTCCCATTTCCCGGATGTTCTGCCCGTTGCAGAGTATTTCTCCGGAGGTTGGCTCCTGAATATCGCATATCATGCGCATTAAGGTGGTCTTGCCTGCCCCGTTTGCTCCCAGAAGCCCGTAAACTCCGCATTTCAATTCCAAATCTATTCTGTCTACCGCTAACTTTTGTTTATACTGCTTGGTCAGCCGGTCTAACCTTAATTCCATATTCTAACCTCCTGTTTAAATCCCATAATCCTAAGCTTCGCAGCACTCCGCTTCCGCTCCTTTTAGAAACCGTATGCAGCACAGTGCCAGCAGTCCTACACATGCAAGCAGGATGAGCGCCAATGCAAGCGGGTCCGCAAGTCTTAGCATCAACTCCGGATTATACGGAATGCCCTCAAGTAACATCATCCACAAAAAAGTCATCAGTACCGCAGCACCAAGGAGAGCTGTGCCCTGAAAGCGCCGCCGGAACCGGGCCATCAGATACAGGTACACGCAATCCGAAAGTATCTGCGGAATGAAAAAGAAAAACAGCAGCTCCCATGTCCGTATTCCTGCTCCGATTCCCATAATCGCCACACCGCATGCAACAAGAGAATCCACGATTCCGAAAATCAACAGCCGCATCCCCATAAGCTGCCGCAGATTATAGCGGCATGCCTGCTCCAGCTCCCACATATTCTGCCGGTAGCTTCGCATAATTTCCGTAAAACCCACGATTCCGATGATTGGGGCGCAGAGCAACAGACTTAACAGAGTTTCTTCTTTTTCTCTTACCTGGAATCCCCATCCTATGAACAAAACCAGCGCTGCCTGGAGCAGCCATGCGGCCGGAGAGAGATACGCTGCCTGCTCCAAAACACGTTGTACATAGGGCTTTCTCGAACGCACATGAAGCCGTTTTCTCTCCATGCGCAACAGCTCCAGAGTATGCCGCTTCCTCTCTTCATCTATGTCTGGTTGCTCCGCATTTTTAAAAAAGTCCCGGAGTTTTTCATCCTGCCTCCTGTCCATTACATTCTCTGTGTTTTTTTTCAACGCTGACCTCCTATTCCAGTTTCGCAATTCGTCCAACAGTGTCTTTCAGCTTATCCATTCCCTGTTTCATCCGTGATTTCACCGTTGACATCGGAACATTGGTTATCTGTGCAATCTCCCTGAGCTTGAAGTCATAAAAAAAATGCAGGATTATTACATCCTTCTGTGCCGGTGAAAGCACTTGAAGAGCCCGCAATACCTCATCGGACAGTTCCACCCTCTTAAGCTCCGGATCATCCCATGTAATGGTATCAAGGAGCTCATCTCCTGCAAGCTGCACGGAATTTTTCCGGAACCAGTCCGTGCAGACATTTCCTGCAATCCGGTACAGATATGCTTTGAACTTTTTCTGTTCCACATAGGTGTCCAGATACCGCAGAAGATTTAGAAAGGTCTCCTGTGTGCAGTCATAGGCTGCCTCCCGATCCCCGATCTTGTAATAACAGAACCGATAGATTCCATCATAATGGCTCTCAATCAAAACATCCAGAAGCTCTGTCTCACCTTGTTTGATTCTCTTTATCAGATCGCTGTCCTTCAATTTATGTCCTCTTCCTCATGAAGCACTTTCAAAAATCCGCCTGTGATGTATTTTCAAAAGTATTCTCATGTAAAACGTCTTACACATACTATAACGAAAAAAAAGCAGAAAAAGATTTAAGAAATTATAAATCTTTTCCCACTTTCATATATCTTTCATTTTTTAATGACTGCTCCATGTATGTTCATCTAAAAACCTTTGCAGCGAAAGTTATCCTAAGGGGTACCAAGCAGGGCTTGGTGGATTCCTTAGGATCTAGGGCAGTCCCTCTATCCTCAAACTTGTACAGAATTAAAAAATATGATACTATTTGAAATATTAAATCCCATTTAACCGCATCCCCAAAGAGCTCTGTGCTGGCTCCACGGTTCTTTTTGACAGGAGAACAAATTCATTGAAAAACTATTATGAAATATTAGGCGTAAAGCGAGACGCCGCTTCAGAAGAAATCAAACATGCCTATCGCAATCTGGTAAAAAAGTTTCATCCGGATGCCAATAATCATTCGGAGGAAGCCAAAGAACAATTTCAGGCAATTTCGGAAGCTTATCAGGTTTTGTCTAATGAGGAAAGCCGGAAGCAATACGATTCCTGGGGTCATACTGCTTACCGCAAATATGCCGGTCACGCAGGCAGATATACATGGCAGGAGGATGAGGACTACAGCCGAGAGAACGGCCACTGCGGCGCCTGCCAGACCCCAAAAGACGATAATGAGGATGAGCCGCCTCCCCACAGTATACGTGTGGCAGTTAAAATGTCCTACCAGGAAATATTCACCGGGGCTGTAAAATCTGTAGAAATTCCTTTGCAGGAGCCGTGCAGTTCCTGCAAAGGTGAATCAAATGCGGCTTCCGGGAAATGCCATGCATGCCACGGGAGAGGCTATGTAGAACGAAAACAGAAAGTTAAAGTCCGTATTCCTGCCAGAACCTATGAAAGATGTTTTTATCCCCTGGCCGATATACTTTATGAAGAGGAAGAAAACATCTTTCCGGAAAATATCATAATCATTGTTCTTCTAAAGGAACAAAAAGGATTTGAACGGAAAAATTATCATCTCTATTCCGTACGGCAGGTCAGTTATATGGCTATGGCGCTGGGAGGAGAAATTGAAATTCCCACCATTGAGGGTACGGCAAAATACCACCTGGAACCGGGAACCAGAAACGGCGCCCGCATCCGTCTGGCCGGTCAGGGCCTGTGGATGCCGCCAAAGATTGGAAACCGTGGCGATCTGTATATAACGTTGCAGGTGGAAGTTCCCAAGAAGTTAAATGCCCGGCAAAAAGCTGCCTTGCAGGCTTTTTGGGATACGATGCAGGAGGATGTTGGCACCTCAACTCAGTAACGATATTATGGGAATAAAAGGGGTCCGGAATCCTCCAATTAAATTCGGAGCATTCCGGACCCTCTTCATTTCTAAATATTTTGTTTTCTACTTATAAATATTTCCTCTTAGCCGCTTCTACCACATGGCCTACCAGCACAGAGGTTGTTACGCTTCCAACACCGCCCGGTACTGGAGTGATGGCTTCTACGATAGGCTCTACCTCTGCATAAGCCACGTCGCCGCAGAGCTTGCCTTCCTCATTTACATTGATTCCCACATCAATAACAGTCTGGCCAGGAGATACATACTCCTTACCTACCACGCCTGCACGGCCGGCTGCCACAATCAGGATCTCTGCTTCACGGGTTACGCTGGGCATGTCCTTGGTTCTGGTATGGCAGATGGTTACGGTTGCATTCTTCTTAATAAGCATCATAGCTGCCGGCTTTCCTACTACCAGAGAACGGCCGATTACCACTGCTTTCTTGCCTGTACAGTCGATTCCGTAGTGATCCAGAATCTCCATGCAAGCCTGAGGTGTACAGGGCGGGAACCCGATCTGCTTTCCGGTAAATACTCCTGTCAGGGATGCATCTGTCTGGCAGTCTACATCCTTCTCTGCGGAGAGTGCATTCTCAACTACGGTCTGATCAATATGCTTGGGCAGTGGACGGAACATCAGTACGCCATGAATGTTGTCGTCGTTATTCACTTCCTCAATAACCTTCAGAAGCTCATCCTGCGTTACATCGGCAGGAAGCAGGTATTTTTTAAACTCTACACCCAGAGTTTCGCAGCGCTTGGTTGCACCTCTCTCATAGGAAAGGTCATCGGGACGCTCGCCTACACGGATGATACCAAGGGTAGGATTAACGCCCTTTGCCTTTAATGCTTCTACGTCTGCCTTGATTCTCTCATTTAAGGCAGCAGTAACTTCTTTTCCTAATAATTGCTTAGCCATTTTCTAATCTCCTATTCATTCCAGTCCCGTAATATTCTTTCAGTACACCTCTATATAAATCAATTCCCAGCCACAAGAACATGTGTCTGTAAATTGATTTGTGCACTGAAAGAATATTACTGTTCTTTAGGTACTGTAATATTATCTCAGTCTTCCATTCACGCTTGCAAATACATCATCCGCAATCTTTGTATATTTCTCGATCATAGCGTCTGCCTTTGCGTTCAGTTCCGCCGCATACTCCTTGTCGGCCATGGACTTGGTGTTGATAAATACATTCAGGGATGCCCCCAAAAGAGCTGCCTTACAAAATGCCACACCTACGCCTGCATCGCTGATAGCCAGTGCGGATCCCTTTGCTGCAAACTCTACAATCAGATCAATGGCTTCACAGCACTTCTCCATAATCTCCATAGGAACGGAGCAGGCATCCTTCAGAACAATGGCCATAACACGAGCCTTCTCTGCCTTCTCCTCCTCGGTCTCTCTGGGCATCCCGTAAGCCTTGGACAAGGGCTCGAATACCTCTGCGTCCCTGTCAATCAGATGCAGGAAATCTGCCTGAAGAGCCGCAGCCTTTTCCTTTAAAGCGTACATTTCTTCCTCTACGTCCGCATATTTCTTCTTTCCTACGGTAAGGCTTCCTACCATGTTCCCAAGAGCCGTACCTACTGCCGCTACCAGTGCGGAAGCCCCGCCGCCGCCCGGTACGGGAGCCTTGGAAGCCAGAACCTCTACAAATTCATCGCATTTGCTGGTTGAAAATCCCATAATTTATCTCCTATTCCAGTTCCGCAAGCCTTTATTCGTACACCTCTATAAAAAGAAATTCCATCACAAAAGCGCGTGCCTGTAATTCTTTCTGTGCATAAATAAAGCTCTGCTGTTTTTTGCTTTACCCACAAGCAGGAAGGGCCTAAGGGTCCTTCCCGACTGTGTTTTTATTAGGTTTATAATGTAATTATCTTAATTTAGAACAGACCGGAGATCTTTCCTGTCTCATCCACATCGATACGCTCTGCAGCCGGAACCTTGGGCAGACCAGGCATAGTCATGATCTCGCCGGTCAGGGCTACGATAAAGCCTGCACCTGCGGAAATCTTCAGGTTGCGCACAGTAACCTCGAAATCCTTGGGAGCGCCAAGCTTTGTCTGATCGTCTGTCAGACTGTACTGTGTCTTTGCCACACAGATGGGGCAATTGCCGAATCCAAGCGCCTCAAGCTCCTTAGCCTGCTTCTGAGCATTGGCTGTCAGAACCGCACGGGAACCGCCGTAGATCTTCTGAACGATTGCATTTAACTTATCCTCAATGCTGGTACCCTCAAGCTCATAGGAATATGTGAAATCATTGGGCTCTTCTACCAGACGAATCACTTCCTCAGCCAGCTTCACGCCGCCTTCGCCGCCCTTTGCCCATACTTCAGACAGAGCTACATTTACGCCAAGCTCCTTGCACTTGCTCTCTACCAGATCGAGCTCAGCCTTGGTGTCTGTTGGGAATGCATTGATAGCAACTACGCAGGGCAGCTTGTATACATCCTTGATATTGCTTACATGCTTCAACAGGTTCGGAAGTCCCTTCTCCAGAGCCTCCAGGTTCTCGTTGTTGAGGTCTGCCTTGGGAACGCCGCCGTTGTACTTAAGAGCACGTACCGTAGCTACGATAACAACTGCGTTGGGCTTAAGACCTGCCATACGACACTTGATATCCAGGAACTTTTCAGCACCAAGATCCGCACCGAAGCCTGCCTCTGTAATGGTGTAATCAGCCAGCTTCATAGCCATCTTGGTAGCTGTTACGGAGTTGCAGCCATGAGCGATATTTGCGAAAGGTCCGCCGTGAACAATAGCCGGTACATGCTCTAAGGTCTGTACCAGGTTGGGCTTTAACGCATCCTTAAGAAGAGCTGCCATAGCGCCCTGTGCATTCAGATCGCCGGCGGTAACGGGCTTCTGCTCGGAAGCCTTTCCATATGTATATCCGATGATGATTCTTGCAAGTCTTTCCTTTAAATCTGTGATGTCATTTGCCAGACACAGAACTGCCATGATCTCGGAAGCAACGGTGATGTCGTAGCCGTCCTCTCTGGGCATTCCGTTGGTCTTTCCACCGAGGCCGTCCACTACGTTACGAAGCTGACGGTCGTTCATGTCCACACATCTTCTCCAGGTAATCTTTCTGGGGTCAATGTTCAGTGCGTTGCCCTGGAAAATATGATTGTCAATCATAGCTGCCAGCAGATTGTTTGCTGCGCCGATTGCGTGGAAGTCACCGGTAAAGTGAAGGTTGATGTCCTCCATGGGAACAACCTGTGCATAGCCGCCGCCAGCTGCTCCGCCCTTTACACCGAATACAGGTCCAAGAGAGGGCTCACGAAGAGCTACCATAACTTTCTTTCCAAGCTTCTGCATACCGTCTGCCAGACCTACGGTTGTAGTGGTCTTGCCTTCTCCTGCCGGTGTGGGGTTGATTGCCGTTACCAGAATCAGCTTTCCATCCTCCGCATTGGTCTCTTTCAGCAGGTTGTAGTCGATCTTTGCTTTGTACTTTCCGTACTGCTCCAGATACTTGTCGTCAATTCCTGCCTTTGCCGCAATCTCTGTGATCGGCTGCATGACTGTCTCCTGTGCAATTTCGATGTCTGTTTTGAATCCCATTTCAAACGTCTCCTTTCTTTGATCCACCCGTATTTTTTCGGGTATAAAGGGATACCCGAAGGGTGTTTCTTTGAACTACCCTTGTTTTTTTGGTATAGTAGTATACCCGAAGGGTATTTCTTTCAGATCCACCCTTGGCTTTTCGGACATAGAAGTATATGCCCCAGAGCACCTTCTCTTTGCCTTGCAGGCAAATGCACCTTGCCTGTAGGGTGTTTCTTTGCTAGGTGTTATTTTGTAGATAATTTAACAATCCATGACGCACTGTATTTATCTACCTTGTCTCCATTATATTCCACGGAAAAACATCCGACAATCATACAAACTGTCGGATGTTTCTGCTCGTCTTTACCGTATAAATGTAAACTTTTCCTATTACAAATTGTTAAAGCAATTATATGCTTTGACTATATTACCCAAAATCTCTGACATGTATCTTAGAAAGAGCGACTATGAATGCTCTGTTCAAAGCACCCCTCTCTTATTTTGGCATGCTTCCTCTTTTTCATTATTATACATCCTACAAAGTGTTTATATTTCCTCTGTACTCAAAGAAACCAACTGATTTTTTCCACACTTAACCAATCCAAGCTCTGTCTGCAGGAATGAAACCGGCATGGTGCTGCAAGGAAGAAAAAACCAGTCCCACAGGTGTAACAGAGGGGACTGGCAATCATTCATTTTACAGATACTTTTTAGAATCCTCCGGGCTGAGGTTATATTGCTCCTGAATATTAGCCAGGATTGTCTGCTGCGGAACACCTAAATTTTTTAAAATAGATAATTTCGCATTAATCGTCTCTTCTACATCCACATCTGTCAGCAAATATTTTGAGACATCCTCTATTTTCTGTGTTTCGAAGCCTGTGAGTATTTTTATCTCTCCAATTGTCAGGCCTTTTTCTATCAAGGCCGCAACTCCCTGCAGTGCTACGGAGGTGGGGGTAAAATTAGGTATATCAAATCTTTTCATCCTTCCCTTTAAAGTCCCCAATATACTGTCCGGCGTTAACGAAATTCCATTACTCTTTGTAAATAAATGCACTCTGCTTTGATACTTATGCAAAGTACAATACCTATCCAAGTCCAAAAATATATCTTCCCTTAAATGAATGGAAATACTGCCTTCTTCTTCAAAATTAATCAAAAGAGTTCCTTTTTTTCGGTCAAAATCATCTAATTTTAAATTTATAATAATCTTTTCTTTAAATCCATAATTTGTTAAAAGCCGGTAAATAACGGACTGTCCAAACTGATAAAAATTATTTTTATTCAAAAGTTTTATCTGCTCTTCCACAATCTTTAATTCATTTTTTCCATCAAAGGGAAGATAAATCTTTTGTTCCAATTCCTCATTTAAGCCAATGCAGATTCGATGAATGACTTCCTTTCTTCGGCACCCATCCTCCAAATGAGAATTTACAATTTTTTTATTTTTCAGATATTTGAAGAATTGGTCTATGGCTGTCAAAAACCGTTGGATTGCTTCCAGAGAAGTCGCTTTTCTGCTGTTTTTAAAATATTGGATGCAAGCCATTTCTATATCAGATATTGTGATTGTCTCCTCCAGCAGTTTCCTTAAGGAATATTCGGAGAATTTAGAGCAATATTCTAAAAAACTGTTATAGCAGGATCTGTAATTCGGCCGTCCCTCCTTAATAGTCTCATAATAAATATCCAATTCATGCTTTAAATCCTCATTCATCATCCTGCAATCCTTTCACAAACTTTTTCTTTTAATCAAAGAATTCCATATTTTTTAAAAATAAGATTTAAATCCTCTCTGCTGATTTTTCCTGCCAGATAGTATGATTTAACACTTGCCTCCACTGCTTCAAACAAAGTGTCAAACATAAACCAGTCGTCTGCCTCATAGTATTCCTGCAATTCCTGAAAATCTCGCTGTAAACCGGAGGGCAGATCCGGCCGCAATTGAATCTCTTTATCCACATACATAACTGCACCGCCTCTTTCGCATAAGCCTTTGATGCACCGGAACGAATATTTTTTCGTATCTTTCTTTTACCATTACAGAGTAAAACTGCTTCTGCACCTTTGACAGCACCGGAATATCTTCTATTATTTCATAAATTTGAGATATGCAATCTCCTATCCTTGGTGTAAGCCTTAAAACCGCTTCACAGCATTCCCTATATTCCATTCCTTCTACGAGCTGATACGGATTTATTTTCTTACCATGCAATTCGTAAATACATCTTCTGGCCTTATGTGTTTCCGCCTCCAATTTTTTCTCATCTTCCAGTACTGCCTGCATCTTAACATCATCCCATTTACTGTTAAGGCACTTCAAATTCATAAAGTCTATCCCCATTCTTCAAAAAATCCTCACAGGCTACAACAATTTTATCGTTTCGAATTCCCAGAATTGTGCTATGCACAGGTATCCCGAGCAGCTCATATATTTTTGAACCAATATACTCACACACCGGACTATTGGAATAACTGAGATTGATATTTTTCATATGCTGTTCTTTTAAGTTGCCGGGAAATTTTAAAAGATAATCTTTTCCCCCGCAGGAAATCCCCATCTTTCTCCCTGCTGTCCCTCCGTACATCCTCTGATTCTGACCTTAATTTATGGCAGTACGGCGCATGCAGATATACTATGTGTTACTATAACGCATCTATTATACCAATAAAATTTTAATTCCATTTGCATTTTACTATATAGGGTGAAATAAGTCAACCTATAAAAAACGACAGTGGAGAAATGTGAACCTCAAAATCACATTTCCCCACCATTTTGAATCACCTATTTTTATCCGGACTATCCATCTATGCTATACCGCAGACTACAATACATCCCGCAACTATAGCTTTATCTCCGTCCCATTTACAATGACGCTTTCAATCTCATCCAGCTCCACCACGCTTTTCCAGATAATCCTGCAGGGAGATACGCCCTTGTCATCAGTGTCCCAGCTCATGGCGCTCCATCCCACCTGGCTTCCATTCTTAAGCTTCAGAGAGACATCCTCAAACTCTGCCTTCTCATCCGACAATGTGTCGTATTCCACAATAGCAGACACGGGCGAAATCTGAACTTTTTTGATTTCCATATTTCCAACCGCAGTCTTTTCCTGCAATTCCCAGGTTTTCATGGTGTCCTCATAGTCCACGGTAAAGCTCAAAGTCCACTCACCGCCGAACAATTCCTCATAGGAGCCGTCGCCGCCCAAGGCAAAGACCGCATTTTTCACCTTGCTCTCCCCGATATCGTTAAAGCAATAACGACAGGAAAGGTAATCGTCCCCCACAATATCCGCCTGGCCCTCCATGCCCGGGAAATAGTCCTCCTCTGCGCCATTTCCAATAGCTGCGGCTCCTGCACTGTCATCAAGCACCTGTCCGGTACGGCGGTCTACCACAATCAGTCTCTTCTGATCCAGAAGATCCCAGTCAAATTCTCCTCCAAAATCCAGATTGACAATGAGATTATCCTCATACTGCCCTTTATAGATACCCATATTGGAAATACGTGCTTCCGGGTATTTGGAGGAAAAGGCAATCCGCTTATCGGTTTTTTCCACCATAAAGCTCTCATGAGCATTCACATTTCCTTCGGCATCCTCCTCGGTGCTGTAACTGTTTACTATCAAACCGGCATTTTCCCTGGCTTCCCGAATCTTAAGAGGCTCAAATTCCTGCATCAGCTCCCAGATGGTTTTGTCCATGCCCAAATCAATGATCTCATTGCTCTCTGCCATCAGGTTCCGCAAAGACATCTTGATCTCCTTGCACTTCATGTCATTCTCAAACATCTCCGACATCAAAAAGGTTGCCCTGCCTGGCACGCTGCCATCGTCAATCCGTTCCAGTCCGCAATAAATCCGGTTCAGCTCACCGCCTCCGATGCCCTCGCCCTCAAGCATAACTTCCTCAAACCGGTAAGACTGCACGCTGCCCTTCTGCTCTGTGGTAAAAGGACTTCCGTCCATCGTCTCCACATCCAGGGCCGCATAAAGGACATTCCCGTCCCCCACTGTTCCCCGCAGAGTCAGCTTAAGGCCGTTCCCGGTGGTCTCCTCATGAATCACATTTCCCGCACTTGCAAGAAAGTCATTTCCCGCCTCCAGGGGCACCGCCGGCGCCTGATTTCCACCCTCCTGGGCGGCCACCTCTTTTTTAAAGAAGCCCTGAAAAATATCATTGAAATCAAAGGCTGCCGCTGCCGTCATAGATACACACAGAATCATCACTGCCGCACAAGCCGCAATCAGCCTGGGCCTTACATGCCTGTTACGTCTGCTGCGTTTCGTCTGCTTTCGTCCTCTATCTTCCATTTTCATATTATTCTCCTCTTCCAGAACTGCATAAAGCAAAGAGTCGTGCAGCTCCTTAGAAGGCTCAATCCCCGAAAATGCATTCTTATATCCTTTTATACTCATGCTCGCACTCCTCCTTTTCTAAAATCTGATACAGGTTTCCTTTTGCCCCACTACCGACAATCTTCCCGTTCCTTTGGAATTCTGGCTCCTGCCTCCCGGCCTGTCAGCGCCGGAGTGCCTCTCGTGAATCACCTTCACCGTTTTAGAATCCCCGGCCGCCTCCGCATCCAGCACCTCACGAAGCTGCTCCCTTCCCCGGCTGAGGCGTGTGGTAATCGTAGTCACCTTTTCCTCCAAAATCTTCGCTATCTCTTTCACCGTATAGCCCTCATAGTAGAAAAGATGTATCACCGTCCGATACTTTACCGGAAGATCCATCACCGCATAGAAAAGTTCACTCCGCTCTTCCATCTCATAGCTGTCCTCCTGGCCCAAAGTCCGTTCTTCCAGAGCCATAGTCCGTTTGACCCATCCCGACAGAAAATAACTCTTGCAACAGTTAATGGTCGTTCGGATAAACCAGGCTTTCTCATGCTCCTCGCTTTCAAACTCCGGTTTTTTCCGGAAAAACCGCAGGAAGACCTCCTGATAAATGTCGTCGGTATCCTGCCTATTCTTCATATAGGAATAAGCCAGCTTATATACCGTTTTTTCATATTTTAAAATCAGAGCTTCAATCTGCTGCTTCCGTTGTGTGTCCCGATTCATATGCTCCTCCTTCCAGGCCTGTACCTATTATACTTTCAAAGAACTGCATATGTCACAAAAATACAAAATATTTTATAAAAAACAGACAGCCCCAGAATAAGCCCACAGAAATGGAAAAGTCTGTAGGCTTATTTTGCGGCTGCCATCCGTCCCCTAAACCAAAATTTATTTTAACCTGTCTCCATCAAAAAAGAATCAAGAATTCACCTCCGGATTATCCATCAACTCCAAGGGATAATCCCCCAAACGCTCCACCTCAAACCCATTAGCCTTAAATTTCTCATAATCAAATGCATCCAGCTCATCAATAGCCAGCTTATGGAATTCATAGAAATTCGGCCACCATTCATATCCCTCTCCCAGGCTGTGAGACAGATATGCATCCGCAATGTCCTTGCCCATCTGGGGCGCCACATAAAAGGCTCCCATAGCCAGCACATTTACCCCATTGCCTGTAATAGCCCGCAGAGCGGCCGGAACACTCTCTACAACACCTGCATGCACCCCAGGACACTTGCTTGCCGCAATATGAATTCCCATACCGGTCCCGCAGAAAATCAGCGCACGTTCAAACTCTCCCTCGGAAATCTTTGCTCCAACCTTCAATCCGATGCGGTGGAACATCTCTTTCTCCTCATCATCCTCCGAACGAACACCGATATCCGTCACAGTCCATCCCTTTTTCTTCAAATGCTCCACCACTGCTTCCTTTAAAGGAAACCCTGCAAAATCCGCACCTACCAAAATCTGTTTGTCTTTCACTGTTTTCATGTTTACTCTTCTCCTTTCCCGCACATGCTTTTTGTGCCTTTGCTCTATCATTTTCATTTCTTCTTCTTTTCCTGTGCCGCATATACCGCCAGCGCAAAAATCGTAAATACATAGGGCATCAGTCTGGTAAGTTCACTTGGCAGATTAAAAAGCTGTAAATTATTACCCAAAGCATCCGCCAAACCAAAGAACAGGGTACTCAACATAGAAAGCCCTGGCGTTCCATGCCCCATTGCCTCTGCCGCCAAAGCAATAAATCCTCTTCCAGCTACCATGTCTTTCGTAAACATGGACACATAAGCCATAGACATAAATGCGCCTCCAAGGCCTGAGATTGCTCCGGAAATCAAAAGTGCCTCCAAACGAATCTTCTTTACGGAAATACCTGCTGTTTCCACAGAATCACTGTTCTCTCCCGCTGCACGTATATAAGTGCCCAGCCTTGTTCTCTTCAAAAATACAGAAATCACTGCCACCAGTAAAAATGCCACATAGGTCAAAACGCTGTGTCCTGACAAAACATCTCCCACCACCGGAATCCCATCGATAATCGGAATTGTTATATTGGGAACTGTTCCGCTGGAAAGCCCCGTTGACACTCCTTTATCTCCCGTTAACAAATATAAAATAAAAATCGTCAGTCCGCTGGACATCAAATTCAAAGCAATTCCCGTAAGCACAATATCTGTCTCCATCTTCAAATGGAAAAAGGAAATCAAAGCCGAAAACACAATTCCTGCCAGAATAGCCGCACCAACCCCCAGCCAAACATTCCCCAGATACGCACTGCCCACCACACCCATCAGAGCCGAAAACAGCATAGTGCCCTCAATTCCGATATTCAGCACGCCGGCCCTGTCAGAGATCAGCGCTGCCATGGTCGCAAACAAGAGAGGCGTGGAAAGCCGAATCACCGAATGCAGAAAATCTGCTGAGAAAATAATATCAAGAAGCAGTTTCATTTGCAAGCGCCTCCTTTATAATATTCTTCTGTTTCAGGCCCTTAAGCAATGCCTCTGCTGTAATCAGCATAATCATAATGGACTGAATTACCGTAATCAATTCTTTTGGCACATCCGTATTGGATGCCATAGATGAGGCTCCCACACGGAGGTAGGAAAGGAAAATTGCGGCCAGCGGCACATATTGAGGCTTGTTTCTGGCCAAAATTGCCAGTATTACGCCATCCCAGCCATAGCCGGGCAGAGATGTCCACTGAAAACGTTCATACATTCCCAAAAGCTCCACAGAACCGCCGATTCCAGCTGTCATTCCACCTAAAATCTGGGAAATAACAATAATTCCGCCCACCTTCATTCCTGTATATTTTGCGAATACCGGATTCTGCCCATAGACCCGGATCCGATATCCCAGGCTAGTCTTAAATACCAGAAGATAGCACAGAATAATAAAGATAACTGCAATAAAAAGTCCACCATGTACAGCTGTCCCTGATATGATTTTTCCCAGCTTTGCTGATGCCGGCAATTTTTCCGATGCCAACGCTCCAAAACTCTGGTCCCGTAGAAAATTATTCAAAAGATACAGTCCCAGGTACAGCGAAATATAATTCAGCATCAGGGACGACACCATCTCACTGGCATCCAGCTTTGCCTTTAAAAGGGCCGGAATCAGGCAAAGCGCTGCTCCAACTATTCCACCTGCTAAAATAGGGAAAAGCACTCCCAGAATCCCAGGCATAGAAACTCTTGTAGCTGCCCAGGCCGCTGCAATGGCCCCCAGGAAAAAGGAACCCTCCGCACACATATTGAACATAGATGCCTGAAACATAATACACACTGCCAGTCCCGTAAAGCAGATGGGGATCGCTGTGGTAAAAATAGATCCAATCAGACGCTTTGACTGCAAAGGCCCCAGAAGCAGAGAGAAAATCGCCTGCCCGGGCGCTTCACTTACAAAAGCAATAATCACCAGTGCAATCCCAAGAGAAATGATGATTGCCAGTGCAGTAGTCGCCGAGCTAAACAACAGATTTTTCTTCTTCATGGTAAGCCTCCTTAATCTCCTCCGGCTGCTGTCTGTGAACACCCAACATATAGGTTCCCAGTTCTTTCTCCGATACCTCCCGGGGCTTTTTGATATATGCTGAAAATTCCCCGTCATACATGACAAGAATTGTATCCGAGAGTTTATACAACTCCTCCAAATCCGCTGACACTAACAAAACCCCACAATTTTCATCCCGCCTGCGTATCAGTTCCTCATGAATAAACTTTGCCGCACCTACATCTATGCCCCGGGTCGGCTGTTCGGCAATGATCAATCTGGCGTCCTGAGTAAACTCACGTGCCACAACTACCTTCTGCATATTTCCGCCGGAAAGCATCTCAACCTCTGTATCCGGCGAATCGCATTTAATCAGATATTCCTTAATCAGTCCTCTTGAAAGCTCCATAGCTTTCTGATCACTCAGCAGACAACCCTTATAAAGTTCTTTCATCTTAAGCTTTGTTGCAATCAGGTTCTCCCGAATGGACATTGTAACGGACAGTCCTGTAGTCATCCGATCACTGGGAATGTAAGTCATCCCCAATTCCCGTCTCTCCTGTATGGATGCCTTATTAACATTGCGGCCGCAGAACTCCACGTCACCCCCGTCAATCTTTCGCATACCGGCAATCATCTGGATTAACTCATCCTGACCGTTTCCCTCTACGCCTGCAATTCCCACAATCTCGCCTGCCCGAACCGTAAAGCTTAACTTCTCCACCACTTTCTTCTTATTGACATCCAGGGCTTCCAGATTCCGGACTTTCAGAATCACCTCTTTTGGATCTGCCTCCTTTTTATTTAACTCCTTGGTATAGCTGCTGCCTACCATCATAGAGGAAATTTCCTGCTCTGTTACTTCCTCCGTCAGAAGCGTATCCACCATACGCCCCTTTCGCATAATGCTGATGCGATCCGAAAGTTCCTTGACCTCCCGCAGTTTATGGGAGATAAAAATAACGGTAAAGCCCTGCTTTTTCAACTGCTTCAGCTGCCGGAAAAGTTCCTCCGTCTCCTGAGGCGTCAGAACTGCCGTGGGCTCATCCAATATCAATACTTTTGCGCCCCGGTACATAGCTTTCACAATCTCTACTTTCTGCTTGGTTCCCACCGGCAGCCTGCCAACCGGCGTATTCAGATCATCTTTCAGTTCAAAGATCCCGCAGAATTCCGCCACCTTTGCAACTGCTGCCTTTTTGTCAATCATCCCCTTTTTGACAGGCTCATATCCCAGGGCAACATTCTCTGTAATTGTCAGAGAATCCACCAGTTTGAAATGCTGATGTACCATGCCGATTCCCAGGGCCATGGCATCCTGAGGCGAATGAAAGGCCACAGGTTTTCCCCATATCCGAATTTCTCCCTGATCTGGCTTTTCCATGCCAAACAGTACTTTCATCAGCGTACTTTTACCGGCTCCATTTTCTCCCACCAGAGCATGGATCTCACCTTCTGCCACGGAAAAGCTGATATTCTTGTTTGCATAAACCCCATTTCCATATACCTTGGAAATATTCTCAAGTTCCAGGATGGGCGATAGATTATTTTTTATTTTCTCACTCATATCTGCTTCCGGCGGTCTCCTTTGTTCTCCATGGAAACCGGCCCTTTACTAATAGTTCAAGGAGGGCAGCAGCCCTCCTTGATTCTCCTACGGTGCTACGCTGTCCTTTACCTCCTTGATTTCATCATCTGTCATGGTAAACGCAGAATTTACTTTAATCTCACCAGACTGAATCTTTCCTTGCAGCTCTTCGATTTTCGCTTTCATCTCGTCTGTTGCAATTCCGTCATATACCTCATTGACAGCCAGACCTACCGCATTCTCTTCCATGCCAAGGGATTCTTCCTGTCCATAAGGAAGCTCACCTGCAATGTGTCTCTTTACAGAGAGCAGCAGCACCTGATCAATATTCTTCATAACAGAGGTTGCAATTACCTTGGATTGTTCCGGCTGGCTCTCTGCCAGCGCCATGGCCTGATCCGCATCTACACCAATCGCATACTTCTGCGCTTCGCCTGCCGCCTCAATCATACCAAGTCCTGCCTGGGCAGCCACATTGAATGCCACACAGGAGCCCAGGCCAAACTGTGCCTTTGCCAGATCCTTTGCTTTCGCTGTATCATCAAAATTGCCAATATAGGAAATGGAAACCTTTGTATCCGGAACCGTATCCACTGCTCCCTGGATATAGCCCATGATAAAGTCATTCAGTACAGGGATATCAAGAGCCGCCACTACGCTAATGATCTTTTGGCCGTTGCTTAGGGGCAGTGAATCGTCTGCGGCAATCATAGCCGCCAAAGCTCCTGCCAGATAGGAAGCCTCATTCTGCTTGAAAGAAATGGAATATACATTACTGTAATCTGCATTGTCATAGGACACAGTGGAATCAAAAATAATGTATTTCTTATCCGGATATTCCAGTGCTACTTTCTCCAAAACCTCCTGCATCTGGAAAGTTCCTACAATAATAATGTCCCAGTCCTGATCGGACACCTCATAGAGTGTCGTCTCCCAAACGGTATTATCAAAGCCCATCTCAATCACGTTGGTCTCGCATCCCAATTCATCCTTAATCAGCTTCATTCCTGCATTGGCAGAGTCAAAGAATGATTTGTCTCCCAGATTGCCATTTAGCAGGCAGGCAACCTTCGGAAGTTCCGTATTCGCTTCTTTGTCCGTCGCTTCCTCCGCTGCAGATTCCTCACCCTGCTCTTCCGTCTGGGAATCCGGGGCTGTCTGAGGATCCTCTTTCTTTCCGCATCCGGACAATGCCCCTGCCATCATACACACCGAAAGCATTAAAGCCAGTAACCTTTTCATAGTATTTTTCCTCCTTTACTATGTATTCTTCATTTATTAAGTTCCTTTACTTTGAATGATACGGTTTCTTCATATGCTCCTGTATCATTTTAACAAATAACTTCTGATCCACCTTGGTAGAAATATAGCAGTTTGGCTCATTTCCTGTAATTCCCCACAGATCCGCCACCGTCTCTCCAAGAGTCAGAGGATCATTGACCGAGATATCCAGAAATGTCTTCTGGTATTCAATCAGATTCTCATCTATCAAAACGCCCACACAGAGCGCATCATGGACGGGGCAGGCCTTAAACCCAAAGTGCTTTACATGAGTGGATGCAAAGAAGTCCAAAAGCCGTGCCACAATATCACTCACTTTATCCCCTTGAGCACGCAGCGCCTCTATATCCTCCTCATAAAAAACCGCTTTCATAGAAATATCCAATGTATTAAGATAGATATTGCAGCCGCTGGCAAATACAATCTTTGCCGCTTCCGGATCTACATAAATGTTGAACTCCGCAGCAGAAGTAATATTGCCCGGATCCATGACTGCCCCTCCCATGATTATGATCCGGTCAATCTTCTCCTTGATATCAGGCGCTTTGATTAGAGCCATTGCAATATTGGTCAGCGGACCGGTGGGAATCAATGTAATCTTCTCATCACTTTCCCGAAGCGTACGGATAATAAAGTCCACTCCGTGCTCCTCTTTCACCGGAGTAATCGGTTCCGGAATTTTGGGCCCGCCAAGACCATCCTCTCCGTGGATAATAGCACCAGTCAGCCGATACAGAGAACGCATCATGGGTTTATCACATCCCGGATAGACATCCACATCTGTAACGCCTGCATAGTCCAGTATCTTTCTGGCATTTTTGGTTGTGTTCTCCAGTTCACTGTTTCCGGCCACTGTTGTAACACCCAGAATCTTCAAATCATCCGAACGGGAAGCAAGCAGCAGCGCAATCGCATCATCATGCCCCGGATCACAATCCATAATTATTTTTCTCATAGTTACCTCCTGGTAAAATGTTTATAGTGAACCGAAAAGCTGCGCGCTCTGCCTCCCGATGCTCTATCATTTCAAATCTCTTTCGCAATACTCTCTGTCAGTTTCCGAATATGTTCCTTGTCTAATAAAATCTTCCTCTTAACAAGATTAAGATATCCCTCTTCTTTCAAGGAATTTACACAACGATTGATCGTACGTGTACTTACCCCGCAAAATTCAGCCAGCTTCTCACGTGTCTCCAAAACCTTGCCCTCTTTGCAGTCAATCAAAAACAGCTTCAGGCGTGTCTGGGCCGGCCAGCTCTGATAGTGAACTGTAGACACAGATGAGCTATAGAGTTTTCTGCTTAATTCCATGGCCAACCGTTTGCAAAAGGAATGGTTTATATCCATCAATCGCTTAAAGATACCCAGCGGGATCTCTAAAAGAATACAGTCTGTCAGAGCCTTTGCGCTGTAAACCAATTGCGGAAGTCCCATCATTGCTTCCATCTCCCCCACCGAGGCCCCTTCCGGAACTACTACAACCCCCATCTCATTGCCGTTTAAGTTACTGCTGGTAATAATTACATTGCCCCTGCATACAATATAGACTTTCTGCATTTCATCACCTTTGCAAAAAAGGCTCTGTCCCCGAGACGGATAGCTCAAGCGGCAGCGATACATCAGTGCTTCCGGCAGCTCCTGAATCCATCCGCTGATAATCGGGTATGTCTGCATCAGCTTTTTAATTTCCTCCGGCTCCATAAAGCATCCTCCTGTATAAATTTATTATAACTATCCTTATCGATTTAAAATAGGACAAATGTCTTGTTTTTACGTCTTTTTTCATAATTTATTTTCATATTTTTATATCATTTTAAGCTATATATACAATAGTATCTATAAAATTGCAATAAACCAAGTGCAATCCTGTAGAAACAGTCTCTTGTGTTATAAAATGCATAAATAATCTTTCCAAAAAAACAAGAAAGAATGCCTCCACGGCATCCTTTCCACATAATAATATATTATTTTACAGGCCTCATGTATCTCTTTTAATCCTTTGCTGTGTTTTTATACTCAAAATGCATCCTTACCGAACACGCTCCGGAAATCCCACTTTCTTCTGCACTTTCCTTAGAGTCTTCGCAGCAAAATACTGAGCTTTTTCCGCATTATTCTTAATCACAGAATCAATATACGCCTTATCCTTGGTCAATTCCGCAACCCGATCCTGCAATGGCTTCAGCACGGAAACTACGGCCTCGCCAACTGCAGGCTTAAACTCTCCATACCCCTTGCCGTCAAACTCCCGTACAGTCTCATCCGGTGTCTTTCCCGTGCTGGCACAATAGATATCAATCAGGTTCTTGATTCCCGGCTGCTCATCCCGATAAAGAATCTGGCTCTCGGAATCCGTCACCGCACGCTTGAACTTACGCATAATGGTATCCGGATCATCCATAAGGTAAATACTTGCATTAGGGTTCTCATCCGATTTAGACATCTTCTTGGATGGATCCTGAAGACTCATAATCTTCGCTCCCACCTTGCTGATATAAACCTCGGGAACGGTAAATACATCTCCATAGACACCGTTAAACCGCTGGGCAATATCTCTGGTAAGCTCCAGATGCTGCATCTGATCCACGCCCACCGGAACCACGTCCGCCTGATACAAAAGAATATCCGCAGCCATCAGTACCGGATAGGTAAAGAGACCTGCATTGATATTGTCCGCATGCTTCGCCGCCTTATCCTTAAACTGGGTCATCCGGTTCAGCTCGCCCATGTAGGTGAAGCAATTGAGAATCCAGGCCAGCTCCGCATGTCCCGATACATGGGACTGATAGTAAATACAGTTCTTCTCCGGGTCCAGTCCTGCCGCAATGTACAAGATCAGAAGTGCCCTGGCCCTCCTGCGAAGCTCCGCCGGATCCTGCCGGACGGTAATAGAATGAAGATCCACCACGCCATAAAAGCACTCATAATCACTGCTTAAAGTAATCCAGTTCTTCAAAGCTCCCAGGTAATTCCCCAAGGTCAGATTGCCTGTGGCCTGCATTCCGCTATACAGAACTTTTTTATCTCCCAACATACTATCATTATCCTCCTAATTTAAAATCACTTCGTGACGGCACTAAAGGGTAAAGTCACTTCGGCACACCTGTAATGAGAGAAACTTTCATTCGAAAAGACACTCATGAAAGTTCCTCTCGTGTGCCTTTGCGACTTTACCGTCCAACAGAAAATATTCCTTAAAACACTTGACTTTTCATAGCTGGTCTCCCTGTACAGGGGATACCGCTTTTTATATCTTTAGCAAGACACATGCAATCCGAAAATAAATCATCAGACTGCAGGCATCTACAATCGTTGTAATCAATGGCGCCGCCATAATCGCCGGATCCAACTTCATCTTTTTTGCCAGCATAGGTAAGGTGCAGCCAATAGTCTTTGCCAAAATCACAGTCAGAACCAGGGACACCACAACCACCAGACTCATTGTAATCTGACCCGGATACTGAATCACCAAACGCACAAAATTAGCCACTGCCAACACCATGCCGCAGAGAATCCCTACCCTGAATTCCTTCCAAACCACCTTTGGCACATCCCGCAGTTCAATATCTCCTACTGCCATTCCGCGTATTACCATAGTACTGCTCTGATTTCCACAATTGCCGCTGGTATCCATCAGCATGGGCACAAAACTCACCAGCAGCGGAACTACCTGAAGCGCATTCTCATAGTTCATAAGAATTGCTCCTGTCAGCAGGGAAGTGAACATCAACAGCAGCAGCCAGGGAATTCGATTCCGTGCCAGTTCCAGGACACCCGTCTTCAAATATGGCTTCTCCGATGGCAGCATGGCCGCCATCTTCTCAAAGTCCTCCGTAGCCTCCTGCTCCATAACCTCTACCACATCGTCTACGGTGACAATTCCCACCAGACGGTACTCATGATCCACCACCGGCAGACACAAAAGATCATACTTATTGAAAGTCTCCACAACCTCCTCCTGATCCTCTGTGGTCACTGCATAGATGATATTCTCATCCATAATATCCTTAATAATGGTATGGTAAGGATTCATCAGCAAATCCTTTACCGTGACAACACCCTGCAGCCGGCGCTTGCTGTCCGTCACAAAGCAAGTATAAATAGTCTCCTTATCCACGCCGTTTTCCCGAATATAGGCAAATGCCTGCTCTACGGTCATATTCCGCTTAAGGCCAATATATTCGGCTGTCATAATGCTTCCGGCACTGTTCTCCGGATACTGCAGAAACTGGTTGATAAGCGCCCTGGTATCCGGCGCCGCATTTTTAAGGACACGCTTTACAACAATAGCCGGCAGCTCCTCCAGCATATCCACTGCGTCATCCACATACAAATCTTCAACAATCTTTCTCAGCTCATAGTCAGTAATACTGTTGATAATGTGCTCCTGATCTTCCACCTCCAGAAAAGAAAACACATCCGCTGCCAATTCTTTTGGCAGCATCCGGTACACCAGTACTTTCTTTTCCAGCTCCAGCTCTTCAATGAACTCCGCAATATCTACCTCATTCATCTCAGCCATGGTTTCCCGAAGCTTTCGGAACTGTCTGCTCTCCAAAAGCTCTGTCAGCAGTCCCCAGTCAAAATTTCCTATTGCCATGTCAATCTCCTCCATTCTTACGGATGGACATGGCAAAATCATTCACAGTCCTGTCAGGCAATACACAGCCGGACCTGTGAATGTCAGATTTATCCTCCCTATTCCCGCTGCTGAAAATAATGGCCCCTTGACAAGCCTACAGCACCGCCATCTATCAGATCACAGGACGAGAAGAGTCCATGTCTATCCATATTCTGTTCCGTCTTAAGCTGCACCTTCGACTTCGCCCGTCCACGGACTCTTCACATCCTTTTTTGCATAAATTTGGTTTGAAAAAACCTGCATAACCATCATAGCACTATTTGATGGTTATCGTCAACCACCGGATAGATTCATTTTTTACTTTCTGTTTTATTACAAATGTGGTAAACTTTTTGTTATGAGAAAGAAGCCTTTAAGTAGAATTTTTGAAAGCTTCCGAATATTGCTACTTAGGAAAGGATGAAAATTATGGAAAAAATCACAAGCTTTACCATTGACCACAACAAGCTTAAACCAGGCGTTTATGTATCAAGAAAAGACCCTGCGGGAAATGCCGTAATTACCACTTTTGACCTGCGGCTGACCAATCCCAACGAGGAACCGGTAATGAATACGGCCGAGATCCACACCATTGAGCATCTGGGGGCCACATTCCTGCGAAATCACAAGGACTTCGGTTCCAAAACCATTTACTTTGGACCCATGGGCTGCCGCACCGGCTTCTATCTGCTTCTTACCGGAGATTACGAGTCCAAAGACATTGTTCCTTTGATGGTAGAAATGTGGGAGTTTATCCGTGACTTTGCCGGAGAAGTGCCCGGCGCCTGCGCCAAGGACTGCGGAAACTATCTGGATATGAACCTGCCTATGGCGAACTGGCTGGCCAAGCGGTATCTGGATGAGGTATTATATGGAATCAAAGAAGACAGGCTGATTTACCCTGAATAATTTAAACTCAGCAGGAATGCCCCATTGATGCGCCGCTTCTGATCTTCATTTATAGCGGCGCATCAATGGGGCATGAGGGTTAATATGTAACTGCAAACATCAGTATAGGAATTGTGAAAACGCAGAGAACCGTTGTGAGAATAATTGCAGCACTGCCTGTAGACACGTCAATACCCTTGTCCATTCCCAGCATCACAGGAATATTGCCCACCGGCATCCCGAACATCACCATGCAAACTGAAATCAAAGGCAGATCATTTGTTATTAACCGCAGAAGAGGAAGCAGCAAAAGAGGAAGAATTAAAAGCTTTACAATGGCAAACAGATACAAACGCACCTGGCCAAAGGTTTTCTTCAGATCTGAATGAGCCAGATTAAAGCCAATCGCAGCCAAAGCCATAGGCGATGTAACATTTCCCAGATAAGTTGCTGCCGTTTTAAGAAAGTCCGGAATCTGTATTTCCCAAATGATAATCACCATAGCTGCCACGCCAAGTACTGTTCCCGGATTAATCATTTCTTTTAAAGAGGACAAAGAAAACCTTCTGCTCAGCAACGCCACCCCATAGGTATAAAGCAAAATTGTATAAATAAGTATGAATTCCGTAACATAGACCACATATTCCGCTCCAACAATACTGGAAACAACCGGGATCCCAATAAAACCCAGATTGGAAAAAACAAACATCAGTTGAAAGATTTTCTGCTGCTCTCGATCCCGTTCAAAGACAGGAACCAGCAACATTCCAGCAAAAATAAAAATCGCAAACATGCCTGCTGCAATCAAACCAACTGTCCGCATTGCAGCCTGCGAGATAAGCCCCACTGAGTTAGCAGCACTGGCTGCAATCAACAGAGGATTAAAAACATCCACCAGCAGCTTGGACATCTGCTTATTGGTATGCTCGTCCAGCATCCCCTGTTTAGTAATAAAATATCCCGCACCAATCATAAGCAAAAGCGCCAGCATCTGAAAAAACACCGTAAAAATTGTCATCTCTTATCTCTTTCCTCTCATATCTTACGTACGAAGTCCACCCGCCCTGAAAGGGCATGTATTATAGGGATTCATTATACTATATCAAGGTATTTGTCGCAAATAAAACATTGATTTTTTTCACTATTACTGTATTTTAAAAATAAATGTAAAAATATGTAAGACTTTCGCAAAAAAGTAATTAAAAAGTTCAAAAAAGACTTGACTTTCTTTACCAAACAATAGTATAATAGCAAAGCAGGTCAGCGATAGCGGCTTGTACAAATGGGATCTTAGCTCAGCTGGGAGAGCATCTGCCTTACAAGCAGAGGGTCATAGGTTCGAGCCCTATAGGTCCCATTACGGCGAGGTAGCTCAGCTGGCTAGAGCATGCGGTTCATACCCGCAGTGTCGGGGGTTCAAGTCCCTTCCTCGCTACTAGCCAAAAGCCTTGAAAGTACTGTATTTACAGTATTTTTGAGGCTTTTCTTTTTTGAGCAGTATGTTTACACTTTTCAAAGAATCATCCACCTTACAAAGCTTGTTTTTATTTCCAATAGCTTGCAGATTTCGGAGCACAATGTTATACTAATCACAGTGCCTTAGAAAGGCAACTATAACTTGAAATAAGGATGTTTCCCAATGACTACAATGACCGAAAGCAAAAATGATACAGGAAGGGAAAGCTGTCGTGAGTTTTCAAAAAAATGTTCTTCTATTATGAATGATGCTGTCAGCATTGCTATCCTTATCCTGGTAACTGTGTTTCCTTTGATATTCCATAATTCCTATTATGATATTTTAGAGACAAAATATCAGTGCTATCGTTTCTGTATTCTCCTTCTGCTGGCCGCCATTCCTTTTCTGGTTCTGGGCATGGTGTACATAGACTTGAAAAAGTTTGAGGGGCAGAATACCAATGACTTTTTGTTGCGGCTGCATCCCAGAAATTGGAAAAAGACCTTTTGCGCTACAGATGCTGCTGTTCTTGCGTTCTGGCTGGCAACAGGCATTTCTACTCTGCAATCAGATTATCTTCATGAGGCTTTCTGGGGAGATCAGGGACGTTTCTCCGGCTTTCTGCTTCTTACTTTATATGTTGCTTCTTATATTATTATCAGCCATTTCTGGAAATTTAACGGAAATTTTTTGGAGCTATTTTTAGCAGTTAGCATGCTCCTGTGTCTATTTGGCATTACAGATTATTTTCGTATGGATATTATGCATTTCAGAAAAACGTCAGATGCAGTCATAGCAATGGCTAGCTACACCTCCACTATAGGCAATATCAATACTTACACAGCCTATGTCGGCATTGTCATAGGGCTTTCATCCGCTATGTTTGCTCTAGAAAAAAAGCCGTTAAAACAGCTCTGGTATTACTTGTGCCTAGTAATATCTTTCACTGCAATCTTAATGGGGCGCAGTGACAATGCTTATTTAAGTATTGCAGCTGTCTTTGTGTTTCTTCCATTTATTCTGTTCACAAACAGGGAAGGGATTAAAAAATATTTGATTATTACTGCAACTTTTTTTACTATAATCCAGTTTATTGCTATAATTAATAAGCTGTATCCCAGTATAATAATTGGAACAGACAGTTTATTTACCATAATAGCAGGCTTTTGCCAAACCCTTCGGCTGGCTCCCCTCCTATGGATCCTTGTAATCATATTCTGGATCTATGATAGAAAGCTGGGAAAGAATACCTCCTTTTCTGTTGGAAAGAATATTACTCTGGTACATATATGGGGAGTTTTAATCCTCTTGTTCATACTTGCTGTCTGTGTTGTCTTCTTCGATGCGAACATAAGAGGGAATGCAGAACGATATGGTTCCTTTGGACAGTATCTGCTCTTTAATGATAGATGGGGAACTAGCAGAGGATATATCTGGAGCAAATCCCTATGGATGTATAAGAGACTTCCCCTCCTTCATAAGCTGTTTGGCTATGGTCCGGATACCTATGGGTGTCTGGTAAATAAAACAATTGTATTTGATGTATACAATGTTTTTGGAAATACTAATTTAGATAATGCACACAATTCCTTCCTGCAATATTTGGTGACTATTGGCCTGACAGGTTTGATTACTTATTTAACCTTTCTTGGAACCTCTTTTTGGCATCTAATGAAAAATCGTAAAAAAAATCCTTACATTCCGGCAATTCTGCTTGCTGTAATCTGCTATGTATTCCAGTCAAGCATCAATCTGGATGTGCCTATTGTGACACCTTTCATGTGGTTACTGCTAGCTATGGGTATGGCCGCATGTAAAGAAAAAACATATGCCCCATAAACTTATGGGGCAATATCCTCTGAACTATTTTCTATTGTTGAAGCATCCTCTGCTTTTGCTTCTCCCCCAACGGGTTGTTTTTCTTCCACTGCTGATTCGTTTTTCTCTGTTGGGCTATCAGATGTTATATCCATAGGCAGAGAATTGCTTTCTTCTTTATCTGGTGCCGCATTGCTGTCTGTTACAACTGGCAGTATCTTCCGCACTATTTTCTCACCAGGATCTTCCACAGGAATGTTCTCTGCCCCCTGCATATCTGGCAAACCCATTTCTCCGCTCTCTGGAATCATTTCTTCTTCAGGAATTATCTCTTCTTGCGGAACTACTATCCAGGTAACCGCTACCTCAAATGAAATGTCCTTCATCCTGGACCAATCACCCTCTTTATTTGCTGCACCAGTGAGTCGAAATGAATATTCGTTATCTTCTTCCTCTGAGGATGGCGGAATCGTTATAGTCAAGCTCGCTGCCTCTTCTTTTGCCCCCATAATAGGAACTTCTGTTTCTCCATCTATCAATGCCAGATAAAGGCTTGCCCTCGTATCATCAGTAAATTCTCTGTCATCCGTCATTGCAAATCCATCTTTTGCTAAGACAGTAATGCCTGCCGTTATAACAACATCTATGGGTACAGACCCGTTGTTCGTAATGGTCACTGCATCACTGGTGCTGCTGTAATCGACCAGAGCTTCACTATCTGATCGTTTAAAAAAAAGCGTAGCTCCTTCCTCAAAAATCTGCCCGTCATAGGCGGACGCATTTGTCTTATTAATCAGTTCCTGAGGATCTAATATAAAATCAAAAATCCCTATGGCGTCTGTCGGCAAAACAACCTGAATCTTATCATCTCCAGCTATTTGCATTGACTCTGGTTCACTTGCATAAGTTGTCACGGATAATCCTATAGCCATAACCGCAGATAATGCAAATGTTATCAATTTCTTAAAATTCCCGCCCATCTTCATCATCTCCATTTTATTAAGTCTCCAAAGGAATTAAATTCTATATATATTATTTATTATCGGCTATTTAGCTCAAAAAAATAAGTATAGGTTAAAGCTGGAATCCATTAAGCAAAATCTATACACCAAAAGGCAGCCTTAGACTAAATCTCAGACTGCCTATAGTTCATTGACATCCATAAAAACAAAATGCGAACCCTATCCTTCTTTCTCATCTATCCTTACTTCCACATCCTGTATCATCACCGGCTTCCCCGTCTCCCGATACAGCCATACCAGAGAACTCCAATCCCCATAGTAAGCATCACTAAGCCCAATAGCCGGATACATATCCGCAGTATCGTCATAAATCCCGATATCTTCCTTCAAAAACCACTCCTTCAATTCAATATATCGTTCATACAATTCCAACCTCATGGACAGAAGCGTACTCTCCATCAAAGGATGGGGCCGCCAAAGCAGTACGGCATCTTCTCTCTTCTGAAAAAGCGTAAAAACATCCCGCATTTTTATCAGATACTTTTCACTGTCTTTGAGAAAACCGTTTAAACTCGTATTATAAAGAATTACTTTTCTTCCCTCTATCCGCTTCAGCCATTCTTTTGGAACTGTCACATTGTCCCTGTTTACGGCACGTGCCTTGTCCAGCTTGGGCGAACCAAGCGCAAGAACCTTCTTTTCAAAATTCCCCTCCGGATACAAAGCACTGCAGTGCCGGATATAGTCCTGCCGCTCTTTCTCTGTCTGTGCAATGACATAATCTGCATACAGTACGGCCGTGGGTGTAGAGTAGAGATCGTCAATCCCCTCACCGTTTAGGACAAAATAAGGTACATAAACCAGCTTTTCAGTAAAATTTTTCAGATTTTTAGAATAAAAATACGGATGTACTGAGGTAACATAATTCCCTTTATCATATGGATTATGAATAAAAATCACATCGGGCATCCGAATTCCAAAGTCATATTCATCATATCGGGTGATCGGTACCTCATCAGGAAACAGCTTTCCTTCGTAATGCTCTTCACGAAAAGTTCCGTCCGGATTTTTATCATAGTAAGGAATAGGTATCACATAGGTATCACAATCCGGATCCTCCCTGGCCGCCATCCAAATACTCTCCAGCGAATCCCACATAGATGCTTTATAAGGCAGAAAAACTGCTTCCAAGCGATCCGGAACCTCCTTTTCAATCAGGCGGCGGATTTGAAGAAGCTGCCTTGTCAATGTCTGCAGCTGCTCCTTTGCCTGCCCCGGATTCTCCAAAGCCAGCGTCATCTGATAAAGACTTTCACAGTAAGCCTCCAGCTCTGCCACGGTTTCCGTCCCGTCTCCATACAGCTTCTCCATATTTTCCCCAATGGAAATAGCGCTGTCCTGGCAATCCGACAGAAGCTGAATAAGCGCTTCCTTCTTTTTAAAGGCTTTGGGCAGATTAATTTTCAATGCCTTATTTGCCTTAATCAATGTATCTGTCATAGAAAGCAGCTGCTTTCTTGTAGTGCGGCTCATATTCCATTTCCTTTCTGTTTTGCTATACTATTTAATCCATTCTGCCTTCCGTGAATGAAGCAATGCCTCAAATATCTCCAAATCCTCCACAGAAGTCAGCTTAATATTCTTCTCAGAGCCAAGAGAAAAATGAAGCTCATGTCCCAGCTCAATGAGCAGCGTACAGGTAGCTACGGAATTCGTAATTCCCCGCTGCAGAGCTTCCTCATGGATCTCTGTCAATGTTCCCACCGAAGCACACTGAGGCGTCTGTGTAATCTTCAGATTGTCACGGGCAATCTGGCTCCTGGAAGTCTCTCCATCCTCCGTACACAGCATTGCTGATGTACACTGAATAACGGATATGGCGTTCCCGTATCTGCCGGCAACCCTGATGCAGTCAGAAATAATTTCTTCTGATACCATAGGCCGGATAGCATCATGAATCAAGATCAAATCTTCTTTTTGATGACGAGAAGCAACATTCATAATCCCTTTTCGAATGGATTCCTGCCCATTGGCACCGCCTAATACAATGCTTTCCAGCTTCGTAATTCCGAACTGCCTGCAATAAGCTTCCAAGATCTCATTCCATCCCTCCACACAAACCACTACGATTCCGTCTATGCATGGATGTTTCTGAAATGCCTCCAAGGTGTAAATAATCACCGGCTTATCATATACGTTTAAAAACTGCTTCGGAATATCCTGATGCATCCGCTGCCCGGACCCTCCTGCAATAATCAATGCAATATTTTTCATAAACCTGCTCCTTGATTGCTACATTTCCCTCAGGCCTGCATCATATGGTACAGAGCCTTGAACATTTCCACATCCTCCACTGCGTTCAGCTTAATATTAAAATCAGATCCTTTTGAAAAATAGATGGTCTCTCCAAGCCGTGCCAGCATACTGTTGTTATCTACGCATCGAAGAACCTTTTTCTCAATGGCTTCCTTGTGCACCCGATCCAGATAATCCAGGCGGTAAGACTGAGGAGTCTGGATTCTTCGAATATGATATCTGGATATACTTTCCTTTCCGCTCTGCCCGTCCGTAGTCAGCATCACCGTATCCATAGAACGGACTGCCGCAACTCCCATCCCCTTCTTTCTGCAGGTACGGATACTGTCTGTGATCAAGTCATCCGTTACAAGCGGACGGATAGCATCATGAATCACCACCACGTCATCCGAACCGCAATGCTCCGTCAGCCATGCCACGCCTCTTCGAATGGATTCCTGACCGTCCGGGCCGCCTTCCACTATCTTCTCAAGCTTCGTTATATTAAACTGCTTTCCGTAAGCTTTCACCATTTCCTGCCATCCGGACAGGCAGGACACCAGAATCATGTCAATCTCCGGATGATTCTGGAACACTTGCAGAGT
Source organism: Candidatus Merdisoma sp. JLR.KK006 (assembly GCF_036941035.1). NCBI lineage: Bacteria > Bacillati > Bacillota > Clostridia > Lachnospirales > Lachnospiraceae > Candidatus Merdisoma > Candidatus Merdisoma sp. JLR.KK006. The sequence goes on from NZ_JAYMNS010000002.1 coordinate 119,347, forward strand.
ATATACAATTACCGGACGGTTTTCCACAATCACAAACTGCTTTGGAATATCCATCCGGAAGCTGGGATCTACACCCCCCGCCAGGATTAATGCGATGTTCATATGTGTTCCTTTCCTTAATCTGTACATATTTTCGCCCTACTTCGCTAGTAAGGCCAGCCGTTCCATAGCAGGCTGATACTTCTCTCCTGCAGCCTTTTGATAATACTTCCGTGCTTTGCCCAAATCCCCTGCCACCTCATACCATGTGCCCAGATTATAAGCCGCACGGAAAGAACCGGTACCGCCCACTCCCTGATTAGCCGGAACCTCTCCAATCTCAAGGCATCGCAGATACGACTGCTCAATACGTGGCAGATAAGAAACATATTTCCTGGTATCCGCCAGAACCGCCTGCATGAAAAGAATACCGCAGGCAAAATGGAAATCAGCATAAGCGCTCAGATTCCTCGCTTCTTTTTCTACAATTCCAAGAGCAGTATCCCAGGCTTTTGTTTCAATCAATGCGTAGAGATAATTGATAATGCCGTTTGCACGATACCCGGCTCCCTGCCCCGGTACATGCTTATAAAACCTCTCATAATATCCGCAGGCTTCCTTATACCGTTTCAATCCCCGCAAAGTTTCCGCTGTCTGATACAGGAAATACGAATCTTCCGGCGCTTCCTTTAATTCCTCCAAAAGAATAGCCAGGTTTCGCTCCGCCTTCCCCGGACGCAGATACCCATCATGCTCAAATAATAAGGGAACGGGATAAACAGGAAGCTTTGAATCTACCTGCTCATGAATCCTCCCTTCATATCTCACGCCCCGGGGAAGCAGACGTGACGTATAGGAATGGGCATAAGCTGTCTCTTGTCTCCCTCCTGGCAGCTCCTCCTGATAGTAATCCTTCCGCTCTACGGCACCGATTCGGTTCGGATGCTTCAAAAATCCTTCCAGATCTTTCCGGCTCCCTTTTATCAGATATTCATCTGCATCCAGCACCAGATTCCAATCACAATCAGACTGAGCCAGGGCAAAATTACGGGCTGCCGCAAAATCCTGATTCCAGACATATTCCGTCACCACTGCTCCATAAGCAGCGGCAATTTCCCTGGTTCGGTCTGTGGAGCCCGTATCTGTAATATATAATTTATCGGCCAGTCCCGCCGCCTGCTTAAGGCAGCGCTCCAGGCTTTTTTCCTCATTTTTTACAATCATAACAATGGCTAAGGTATTCATATTGCCAGTCCTCCGGTTTTTATATCACTCTCATTTTAAAGCATCACCGCAGGAAAAGCAATGGTTCTTTTTAGTCCTTCATTTCCGCCATCAACCTCTGTTGGAGCTTTAAAAGCTCCATATCGTCAGGCAAAAGAGGGATTAACTGGGCAAGCACCTGCTCGGCTTCCGAATATTGTTTATTGTCTGCCATAGTCCGCAGAGCTGCTTTCATCTGTGAGGCAAGCTGCTCAAATTCGGCTCCTGCCGCCGGAGCCGGATGCGCTGTCTCATAATTTAAAATCCGAATTACTTCTCGGATTACGCCGGTCATCCGAGGCTCTATTTGAAGGGCTGTACGCAGGGACCGGATGGTTTCCGCCATCTGTCCCTGTCTCCAAAAATCCAGGGCTTCCAATATCACAAATGAAAGGCGGCAGTCTGATGGAAGAAGATAAAAACAGTCTTCCCGGAACATAAATTCTTGATATTGTTCCTTGTAAAAAGCACGAACGCATTGGGCGTATTCTTCAAGGGTCTCCAATAGAGCCTCTTTCATGGGAAAGCCCCGGGTAAGCTCCTTCTCTAAAAGAAGCTTTTTGAACCACAGTCCCTGAAGAAGATAGTCCGCAAAAAGAGTTTCCTGGGCCTCCCATAAAAACCGCATGTCCGTGTAAGGCGTCCCGTTTATAACTCCGAAAATACATTTTTTCCAGGAATCCAGATCCATACGGTTAAGAAGCAGGGAAAGGTCGCTCTTGCTTTGGCATGCTTTTTTTACAAGCTGCTGCAGCAGATAGGGATGCTCAATCTCTTTCAGACAGCGGCGGAACAGGAACGGATCCCCTTCCAAGAGCAGGCGCTGCATTAAAAGATACTGGGAATCATAAAGAAGAGAGGCCAGCAGCTCCGGCAATAAATCAGCATATGTTTCTTTCCATTGATCCAGCAGCGGATAATACTGCTCAATCATGTATTCCTTATCCCAGGGGAGAAGCTGCAGAAAGTATTTCGCTTTTTCACGATCAGATAATTCCAGTGCTGCCATGACACAATTCAGACGGGCAGGATAGAGCCAGTCCGGATTCATAACCTTGTCCTTGTTTACCAGTCCCAACCGCTGTTCCGTCCATAGTTGCGGATGCTGCTCCATATAGTTTAATAAGCCTTCAAATTTCTCTCCATATTTCAAGGCTTTCACATAATCACCTTTTTGTTCACAGATAGCTATGAGTATCGGATAGAAAACTAACTGAAGCAGTTCGCAGGGACTTTCATTCTCCAAAATCAAAAGAGCTTCTTTCTCTGTCTGTTCATAATCGCCCTTTTTATAGAGACTCTCAATTAGATAGGACTGTAGCCAATCCCGATATTTAGTCTCCATTTTCCCGCAAACCTTAAGACCCTGACGGCAGGTTTCCACCGCCTCGTCCCATCTTTGGGTTACGAAATACTCCTGTGTAAGCTGTGTATAATTTCTGGTATAATCCGGCCGCTCTTTTATATCTTTCAGTAATAGGGGAATATTCCGCTCTCCCTTACCATCCCTTTTAGAAACTGTCTCCTTAAGATAACCATAATGATGTACATAGGAATGAAACATCTTGCACGGCCCATCAAAAGGAAGCAAAACTTCATGAATCGGATTTTGAAAGGACAAGTTCTCAGTTCGCCTTGCCATACGACAGGCCGTAACATCCGAATATTGTGCTCCATTCCAATCCAGATAGTTGCGCTGAATATAACTGGCTGAATTGTAGTTTTTATATTCTCCGCTTTGGAAAAACTCACATATCTCCGTTACGTCATCAAACCATTCATCATCATCCAGATAAAGAAACCACTCTCCTTTTGCCCTTTTAAGTCCCTCGTTCCGGGCAGCCGAAAAATCATCACACCAGGTAAAGGGAACTATCTGCTCCGTATAACGTGCGGCTGCCTGGCGGACACGTTCCTCCGTTCCGGTAAAGACTATAATCAGTTCCGCCGGTACTTTTTGCAAAAGAGGCTTTAAGGAATCCAAGCAGCGCTCTAAAGAAGCAGTTCGATTGGATGCTAAAAGCGAGATTGTAAGTGGAAGCTTCATATTCATACTCCTATCATTTCTTTACTATATTAAATATTTTTATGATAAAAAAGCGCCGGTCATAAAACCGACGCTTTTTTCGAAGGCAGAAAACATACAACATAGATATGCTTTATTCCGCCGTATATTCAGCTTACTGCAGTAACTGCAGAACTCCCTGAGGAACCTGATTAGCCTGAGCCAGCATAGCCTGAGAAGCCTGAACCAGAATGTTATTCTTGGTGTAAGCCATCATCTCTTTTGCCATGTCTACGTCACGGATACGGCTCTCAGCAGCAGAAATGTTCTCGTTCTGAACACCCAGGTTGTTGATAGTATGATCCAGACGGTTCTGAAGAGCACCGAAATCGGAACGCATAGAGGAAATCTGATCAATAGCTGCATTTGCAAGATCAATAGCCTCTTTTGCGGATGCAGCATCCTCAACGCTCAGATCATCAATACTTAAAATAGTAGTATTCATTCCCTCCAGAGTTACTGCAAGGCTGTTATAATCCTGAGAAGTCTCTCCTACATGAAGAACAATCTGATTAGCCGGATCAAGATTAGCAAGCTTCTCATCATCAAATAATGCCATACCATTGAAGTTAGCACTCTTGCCGATTCTGTTGATCTCAGACTTCAAAGCTGTAATCTCTTTCTGCATCTCAACTCGGTTGGTGCTGGAGTATGTTCCATTTGCGGACTGGGTAGCCAGGGAAACCATACGGTTAAGCATGGAGTGAACCTCTGTCAAAGCACCCTCAGCGGTCTGTACCAGAGATACGCCGTCTTCTGCGTTCTTCTGAGCAGCCTCAAGACCGGTAATCTGAGCTCTCATCTTCTCGGAAATAGCCAGACCAGCGGCATCATCGCCAGCACGGTTAATCTTGTAACCAGAGGATAATTTCTCCAGGTTCTTACCTACGGAAGAGTTGTTGTTGGTTAAGTTTCTGTGTGCATTTAATGCAGTAATATTGTGCTGAATTCTCATATTTTTTCCTCCTTGATAATTGCAGGGAACATCCTTTTCCCCGTAAAGTTATTATTTGGATGTCCGGAAAGTGCTGCATGGACTGCCGGCTATTGTCCAACAAAGTACACTTAAATGGACACCCTGAAAACTACTTTTCATATACATTATCGAGCGATAATGAAATAACTTAATAGTTTTTCAAAAATTTTTTTAATTTTTTTTGTATTCCCCGATCCGCTTGTATATGGTGCTTCTTCCCATATTGCAAAGCTGTGCGAATTCATTTATGGTAATACTCCCTTGTTCCCATCTTAGATAGAGCTCCGAAAAATTCTCCGGTACAGGAATGGCGGGCTTTCCAAACCTTACGCCGCGCCGTTTGGCAGCCTCGATCCCTTCAGCCTGCCTGATACGGATATTGTTTCGTTCATTTTCTGCCACAAAAGAAAGAAGCTGAAGCACTACATCACTAATAAAGCTTCCCAAAAGATCCCGGCTTTTGGTTGTGTCTAACAGAGGCATATCCTGAATAATGATATCTGCACCGATTTCTTTTGTCAATATCCGCCATTGCTCCTTGATTTCTTCATAATTTCGTCCAAGGCGGTCGATGCTTTTTGTCACTACTATGTCGCCGGCTTTCAATTTTTTTACCATTTTTTGATATGCCGGCCTTCTGAAATCTTTGCCGCTTTGCCGATCTATGAATATCTTTGCCTGTGGAACTCCGATTTTCTCCAGCGCAATCAGTTGACGCTCCACATTCTGCTCTCTGGTGGATACACGTACATAGCCATATACATTTTTCTTCATAAAGTCCTCCTTTTATCTGCCGTATTTGAAAATACATTATAAAAGAAGAAACTCTGTCCTAACATGAAATATATAATTGGACAGAATACTTTTAATGTCATGTTTTATTTTTATACCTTATTGGACGAAGTCCACCTGCCCCGAAGGGGCATGTATTACGGTGTGCCCGTAGGGTATACTCTATGGGTACCCGCTAATACGTGCCCCTTCGAGGCTGTTGGACTTCGTTCGTTAAGAAATTATAAGTAAGCGGAGCATTCGGTTCTTTTTTTATATATTTCCTGTAATTGAAGTGCAAGATCATTATTCCATTTAAGTGTACTTCATTGGACAATAGCCGGCAATCCATACAGCACTTCCCGGACATCCGAATAATAACTTTATTGGGAAAAGGATGTTCCCTGTAATTATCAAGGAGGAAAAAAATATGAGAATTCAGCACAATATTACTGCATTAAATGCACACAGAAACTTGAGCAATAACAATTCTTCCGTAGGAAAGAACCTGGAGAAATTGTCCTCCGGTTACAAGATTAACCGTGCTGGCGATGATGCCGCTGGTCTGGCTATTTCCGAGAAGATGAGAGCTCAGATTACCGGTCTTGAGACCGCTCAGAAAAACGCAGAAGACGGTGTATCTCTGGTACAGACAGCAGAAGGTGCTCTGACAGAAGTTCACTCCATGCTGAACCGTATGGTTGCTCTGGCTACCCAGTCTGCAAATGGAACCTATTCTACTGCAAACCGTGCTGAGATGCAGAAGGAAATCGATGCATTGAATGACGAAATTGATCGAATTGGTAAGACAGCAAACTTTAATGGTACTAAGTTGTTTAACAGAGATGTGGATTCAATCATACTTCACGTTGGTGAAGAGGGAACAACTGACAACCAATTAACAGTTACACTTGCTGCAATGTCAAGTAGTAGTATAAGCAAGGGCGATGGTTCTAATGCAATAGACCTTAAATCCGATGTTAAGGTTGACACTGCTCAAAACGCTATGGATTCAATCGCAAAGATAAATGATGCAATTGACAACATTTCTTCCATGCGTTCCGATTTCGGTGCTCTTCAGAATCGTCTGGATCACACCATCAATAACCTGGGTGTTCAGAATGAGAATATCACCGCTGCCGAGAGCCGTATCCGTGATGTAGACATGGCAAAAGAGATGATGGCTTACACCAAGAATAACATTCTGGTTCAGGCTTCTCAGGCTATGCTCGCTCAGGCTAATCAGGTTCCTCAGGGAGTTCTGCAGTTGTTGCAGTAAGCTGAATAAACAACAAAAAATGCCGGTCCTTTGGGCCGGTATTTTTTTGTGCAAACAGGAAAATCAAAGCATTCACAATTCGCCAATAAGGATGGGATTTGTGATATTCTATTTCAAATACAAGAAAAGGAGCATATCTTTATGAAACTGCCACTTACGATTTCGCTTCTGGCTTCCAACAGAATCTCTACTTTAGAGCGGTGTTTGGATTCTTTGAAACCACTTCTTCTACAGGTCCCGGCTGAGCTTATTATAGTTTTTACCGGGACAGACATACGCATCAGACAAGTGGCGCAACGTTATACGAACCAAATTATCTCCTTTACCTGGTGTGACAATTTTTCAGCAGCCCGGAATACGGGACTTAAACATGCAAAGGGTGAATGGTTCCTTTATCTGGACGATGATGAATGGTTTGATGATGTGACAGAAATCTGTGAATTCTTTCGAAGTGGCGAATATCAGCATTATAATTTTGCCGCTTATGTTCAACGCAACTATTTGAATCAGGAAGGCTCCAGGCATGTGGATGCTGTTGTATACAGAATGGCCCGCAGGCATTCCGGACTGTATTTTGAGGGTTCCATCCATGAGGAACTAAGACCATACCTTCTGCCCTGTAAACTCTTCCAATCCTATGTTCATCATTACGGATATATCAAAAATACAGCAGAAAAAAGAGGCAGCAAGGCTTTACGAAACATTCCTCTTCTATTGAAAGAGATAGAAAAGCAGCCGAACCATACGAAAAACTATGTTCAGCTCGCACAGGAATATTGTACGCAAGAACAGTGGGATCAGGCAGAAGACCTCTGCCGCAAAGGGCGCAGCGTATGTTTAAAAGAAGAAGACCGGCTTAGAAGTTGGCTCCAGGTAGTTGTCGTTGAAGTTTTATATAAAAAAGAAGATTATATACAGGCGGAACGGGAAGCGCTTCAGATTCTGGACGAAGAATCTCCCTGCGAATTGGTACGCCTGCTTTTGTTGGAATTCCTTCTTGGAATCTATAATGAATGGAAGAATTGTCAAAAATTGTCAGAATATGGTATTGAGTTTGAAAGTCTTCTGACCCATATGGAACAACATCCAGAGCTCTGGCTCACCCAGCAAATCGGAACTGTAAGCAAAGACAAGGTAATGTATCCGGAATGGCTCTATCCAATAAGATTAAACTGTGCCAGAGCTGAGCTAGAACTTAAAAATTTGAAAAATGCCGAATATTTTCTTGGACTTCTGCCATGGGAAGATGAATACCGTATCCATAACTACTATCCACTTCTGGATCAGTGGAAAGAAACTTATGCTCCTTATCTAACTGTACTTTTGGCAAAGCTCCCCTATGACTCATCCTATCTCCTATTTCAAAGGCTGCTTTATGAAGAACAGAATACGAATAACGAGTCGGAAACAAAACTTTTCATCTTCCGCCGCTGCCTAAAAGAAATCAACCACCCCTATCTGCAAAAGCAGCTTATAGAAATAGCCCTGAGAAAAAAAACGGATCTGACCCCGCTGCTAAAAAGAATAGATCTGGATTCCTGGAAAACATACATTTGTGCAATTGTAAGCGAAACACCATACGAAGAAAATGGGCATTTATGGGAAACCCTTGGTTCTCTTTTTACCGAATATCCCCTTCAGGGCTTGTGGCTTAAGAAGCTTATTTTGGAAAAAGACCTTTCCAGAGGCTTCTTAATGAAGGAACAATTGTTGCAAACTCTTGAAGAATATGCAGAATGTATACGAAGCTTTTACCAGGCTCAATATCACAATGCAATGTTTGAGGATGCCTCACTGTATCTCCTGCCGGCAGATTGCCGAATGGCGCTTGCCGTTTTAGACGCCTTAGATAATTGGAAGCACGGAAATTTGGCCGAAACAATCCGCCTATTCCGTCAAGTACTTCAGATTTATCCGCAAATGACAGGCGTTGTCAGGGAGATTCTGCGTCTTTTAAAAAACGAAACAGCTCTTCCGGCCCCTGCAGACAGCGCTGAATTTGACCAGCTGTCCATCCAGATGAAAGCAGCGCTGAAAACCATGATACAAAGCGGCCAATATGCAGAAGCCATGTCTGTGCTCTCCCAGCTTCTGCCCCTGCTACCAAACGATACGGAGCTTTTAAAGCTGCAACAGCAATTGTTAACTAAGATTTATTAAAACATCCGAATATTCCAAGTATAAAAAGCACTGACATAAAATGCATCGCATATCCATGTATAAATGTGATATCTCTTATGTCAGCGCTTTTATCCTTTTTTCTATCAAAAAATTAAATGCTTACTTCGACACCTGCCCCCATCTCTTTGCCTGTCTCTCATACTCCTCATTCAGCCAGGCCACTGCCTGCTCAAACCCTTCCTGCGTAAACGGAAATTCCCGAAAAGTCTTCTCTTTCTCATCCGTCACCTCATAACTATAAGGCTCCGGGTAAGTCACCGCCTCCAGAGATGTCCCGCCTTCTTCCTTAACCTTCTTTTGCAAACGGTAGCGCATTCCCTGGCAGCTTCCTGTATACGCATTCCGATTCACATAAGGCAGGCCTGCCTGACCATGCAAATCTATCATATCGCCCCACTCTCCTGTCATAGACCTTTTTTACTTTACCTGACAATCTATAAGGGATGCCGCCTGCGGACCACCTCAAATGCCTCTTCTGCCACTGCCAGTGTTTCAGCAATATCCTCATCACTCAAAGCCGCATTCAAAAAATGATTGTGATGATTTGTAAAGAATATGCCCCGCAGCACACACTCTGCCACCCACTCCTGATGCATGGTCAAAGTTGGATCATCTGCAATCCGCAGATAAAATAATGACGGCATACCACTGACATGCAAGTCAAAATCAAATTTCTCTGCAGCCGAAATAAGCCCCTCCTTTAGCTTCATTCCCTTTTCATTTAATAAGGAAGTAATATTCAGCCTTTTCATTTTCTCAATACAGGCAATTCCCGCCGCAAAAGGCACAGCACTCATCCAATAGCTGCCCGTATAAGAAAGACTGCTCACAGCATTTTTCAAAAAATTCTTGCCGCAGAGAGCCGATACATTATAACCATTCGCCAAGGCTTTGCAGAAACAGATAAGGTCTGCCTCAAAACCAAAATAATGATCCGAACCAGCCATATCCAGCCGAAATCCTGCCCGTACATCATCAATCACAAGCACCGTATCCTCATCTGTGCAAAGCTTCCGCACCTTTGCCCAAAAACCTTCCGCCGGCAGCTCATTGTCCTGAAAATTCCCATGCATATAAGGCTGTCCAATCACTGCTGCAATCTCTCCCTTATTTTCTTCAAACACCTTCTCCAGGGCTTCATAATCATTCCAATCCACATACAGATTGTTGCATACATCTTCCTCAATAATGCCGGCATAATCAATCTTCTGTGTCCAGGGAGCAATACCATGATAATATCCCTTAAAGAACACGATTTTCTTCCGATGGGTATAGGCACGGGCAGTCATTACCGCCAATGTAGTAACATCATTGCCGTTTTTTGCAAAGAAGGCCCAATCCGCCGTGTGAACCGTTTCTACCAAAAGTTCCGCAAAATCAATCATTTTGGGAGAGGGAGACGTCATACAGTTTCCAAGCTCCATCTGTGCTCTTGCCGCCGCATCCACATCCGGATCGCAATAGCCCAGGATATTGGGGCCATAAGCGCACATATAGTCAATAAAACGATTTCCGTCCACATCCCAGAAATAGCTTCCCTTTGCCTTCTCGCCAAACAGCGGAAATGCCTCCACCGGAATAAAACATCCCTCCGCAGGCCCCAGATGTCCGTAAACGCCTGACGGAATCACCTTTGCCGCCCTTGTAAACGCCTCTCTGCTCTTTGTATAGGTATTTAATTCTCTCATCGTTCTCTCCTCTCTAAGCCAAATACAGCCCTACCCGATCCAGAATTCGGTTCATATTGTCCAGCATGGAGATCATTCCGCTCATACGGATATCTCCAGTGCCGATGCATGCCAAAGAGTTCACTTTACCATCAAACAAATCACGGGCAATGGAAATACTGCCAAACTCCATGGATGCATCCGGCGCCTTGGGCACCTTCTTCACAGTTGTCAAATGATGGTCCTTCACGCAGATTGAAGCTGTAGGGCCATTCTTAATGGAAAGCTTGATAATGCCGTCCTTCATGTAAGAAGCGCTTGCCTGGCTAACCTTATCGTGGTTCCCAATCTGACTGACAGCTGATGCTATGGTATAAAACATAAGAGTCGTACTTTTCTCAAAAAAAGCCGGATCCTGCAATTCTTCTGGTGATGCCTTTAAATAGCGTGTTAAAATGTCTGTAAGCCCTGTAAATCCCTTTAACAGAAAAGGAAGCTTCAGAAATCCCTTTGAAGGAATCGGTGTCACAGTTCCATCAATCATTCCATTAAATTTCTGTATGCTCGAAAACGGCAGCCGTATCTGACACTGAGCCGCTCCATTTTTCAGCCTGCAGGTTCCATGGTCAAAAAACAGAGCAGCGGCAGGCCCATCCTCCACTGCGAAGCCAATGCTTACCTGCTTTCTTGCAATAATTGCTTTTGCCTCATCATCAATCTTACACAGATTCTCCAATGTTCCAAGTACTGCAAAAAGATTAATATATGCCAATGTTTTTTCATCTGTATTGTGTTGTCCTATCATACTATTCCTCCTCATCTGCCCTGTAGGATACCTATTCAGTATACGTTTTCCCTTTCCAAAAGTCAATTCTGGTGGTATCATAAATAACAGCATCTTCCGACACAAATGAAAGTGTTAAAGAATGTTTCTGCACAAATCACATATCAGTATAAACAAAAAATCAGAATAAGAGGAACCATATGACCAGAAAATTATATTATGAAAACAGCTGTCAAAAAGATTTCACTGCTACTGTAATCAACTGTGAAGCCATTGGCGATGCTTACCGCATTTGCCTGGATCAGACTGCGTTCTTTCCTGAAGGCGGCGGTCAGAGCGGCGATATCGGCTTTCTGAACGACTGCCTGGTCGTTGATACTCAGGAGGAAAACGCTCTTATCTGGCATTACACCAAATGCCCCTTGGCGCCCGGGACTCAGGTTGCCGGACACTTAAACTGGGAAACACGTTTCGAGCGCATGCAGCAGCATTCCGGAGAACATATTGTGTCCGGCCTGGTACATAAGCATTTTCATTATAATAATGTAGGATTTCATCTGGGCGAGACAGAGGTAACTTTAGACTTTGACGGCCCAATCACCAAAGATGAGCTTGTTAAAATCGAGCAGGAGGCCAATCAGGCCGTTTGGGACAACATCCCTATAGAGATTACCTATCCTGACAAAAATGAGCTTAAAACCCTAAAATACCGCAGTAAAATCGAAATTCAGGGACAGGTCCGCATTGTCACCATTCCCGAAATTGATGTCTGTGCCTGCTGTGCGCCTCATGTCAGCTATACAGGAGAAATCGGTCTTATTAAGCTCACCCATATCCAGACTCACCGGGGCGGCGTGCGCATCTATCTTTCAGCCGGATCACGAGCCCTTGCCGACTATCAGGAAAAAGAAAGGAATACAAAAGCTATCTCTGTCCTGCTCTCAGCCAAAGAAGATGATACTGCCAGAGCTGTTGAACGCCTGAAACAGGAAAATTTCAATCTGTTTGGAAAGATCCTTCAGCTTGAAAAAGCTCTGATTGAACAAAAAGCTGCTCTTGTGCCTGAAGGTACGAAGGATATTGCCTTTTTTGAAAAAGAACTGGATAACAATACTGCCCGGGAATTTGTCAATCTCCTCACCAGGCACTGCACCGGTACTGCCTGTGTCTTCACTGGAGATGATACAGACGGCTACCGCTACATTTTAGGAAGCGCCATAGAGGATGTCCGCCCTCTGTGCAGGAAGCTGAACGAAGCGTTTCAGGGAAAAGGCGGCGGCAAGGCAGAGATGGCACAGGGCTCCCTCCACGGGACCAGGGAGGCCATTGAAAAGATTCTTCCATAAATCGGGGAACTTTTGTTAAAAAAATATCTAAATTTGCTTTTCTTAGCAGCCATCTAAAATAAAAATAAGGACGTAAGCTATATAAAATAAACTTGCGTCCTTAATCTGTTTGCCTTTGATTATTTTTTGATTTTGTCAATATCGGTAAGATTTACGCCCAAAGAAGTTAAAATCTCATAGGAGCCTGTACTTTACTGCACCTTTTACAATTTCGCCGTTACAAGGCATTTAAGCACCTCCCAATCAGCTTCTCATAAAAAGGCATCATCTCCCGCTCTGACACCATCTCTCCCAGCTTCTCAAGCGGAATCCATGCCACTTTGCTGTTTTCGTCCGGTTTCACCTTAAGCACATCTTCTTCATCGGCCTCCAGAAGATAACTCAGATTCAGATGCTGGTGTGCGCTCACATAACGTCCCCGTTTCCAGTGTCCCCAAACAGGCAGAATCTCCAGGCTCTGCGCTTCCTCCCGAATGGGACGAACCTCATGAATACCTGTCTCTTCTTTCGCCTCACGCATGGCTGTCACAAGTAATTGCTCTTCTCCGTCCGCGTGGCCGCCTGTCCAGGACCAGGACTGGTAGATATTATGGTACACCATCAACAGCTTCTCCCGATTCTTATTAAAGATTAAAGAAGAAGCTGTCATATGTGCAATCTCACATTGTCTTGTCCCAATCGTTTCCGAAAACAACTCCAGATATTGCAGCATCAGCTTCCTATCCCGTTCCTCCTGTTCACAGGTTGGCCGGTATTCCCGGATTTGTCTTTGGTATTGGTACATTTACGCCTCCACAAACGCATCCTTGCCCATGCCGCAGACGGGGCACACCCAATCCTCCGGCAGATCTTCAAAGGCCGTTCCGGCAGCAATGCCGTTATCCGGATCGCCTGCCTCCGGATCGTACTCATAACCACAGGGTTCACATACATACTTTTTCATAGCAATCATTCCTTTCTTAATCATATACCCAAAGGGTATGTCCTGCTGCATCCCTTTCAGGATGGATAAACAACTCGTTCTACTAGAATATACCAAAAAATCTGTCTTTATTCCATAGATTTTTTTATTTTTATTTAAATATCTTTCCAAAACTTTTTATTCTATAAAAATCCTTGATTTTTCTTCTGTTTTCCTATACTATCTATACATGCACTGTCGAATGCAGCAAACAATATATTGTAATTGTCATTGACAAAACCACTATATATTGTTACAATAGGTTTCGTCACCATCCATTACAACGATACTAGGAATTGAGGAAAAGTTTTATGAAAATTATTAAAAGAAGCGGTGCTGAGGTTGAATTTGATCCTGCAAAGATCGTCGTTGCCGTTACCAGAGCCAATGATAAGGTTGTTCCCAGTGCGCGAATGACTCCCATCCAGATAAAGCGGATTGCCGAAGATGTGGAAAGTGCCGCTCAGAATATGAGCCGCTCCTTAAGCGTAGAAGAGATTCAGGATATGGTAGAGGATCAGATTATGAATCAGCGTGCCTTTGATGTTGCCAGGCGCTATATCACCTACCGTTACCGCAGAGCCCTGGTCCGCAAGTCCAATACCACAGATGAGCAGATCTTAAGTCTGATTGAATGCAACAATGAGGAGGTAAAGCAGGAGAACTCCAACAAGAATCCCACTGTCAACAGCGTACAGCGTGATTACATGGCCGGAGAGGTGAGCAAGGATATCACCAAGCGTATTCTCCTTCCCAACGATATTGTAGCTGCCCATGATCAGGGAATCATTCACTTTCATGATGCAGATTATTTTGCACAGCATATGCACAACTGTGATCTGGTAAACCTTGAGGACATGCTCCAGAACGGAACCGTCATCAGCGGCACCATGATTGAAAAGCCTCACAGCTTCTCCACAGCCTGCAACATTGCTACCCAGATCATTGCCCAGGTAGCTTCCTGTCAGTACGGCGGCCAGAGCATCAGCCTGACCCACCTGGCTCCTTTTGTGGATACCAGCCGCAAAAAAATCCGGAAGCAGGTAGCAGATGAGCTCCATTCCATCCATGAAGCTGTTACAGAAGAAGAGATTGATACTATCACAGAAAAGCGTCTTCGGGAAGAGGTGCGCAACGGCGTACAGATGATCCAGTATCAGGTAGTAACCCTGATGACTACCAACGGACAGGCTCCCTTTGTGACGGTCTTCATGTATCTGAACGAGGCTCAGAATGAGCAGGAAAAGAACGATCTGGCTCTCATTATTGAGGAAACCCTGCGTCAGCGCTATCAGGGCGTCAAAAATGAAAAGGGAACCTGGATCACTCCTGCCTTCCCCAAGCTTATTTACGTTCTGGAGGAAGACAATATCTATGAGGACAGTAAATACTACTACCTGACCAAATTAGCTGCCAAATGTACCGCCAAGAGGCTGGTACCGGATTATATTTCCGAAAAAATCATGTTGCAAAACAAGATTGATAAGAACGGAGAGGGGCATTGCTACACCTGCATGGGCTGCCGCAGCTTTCTGACTCCCTACATCGATGAAAACGGAAAGCCGAAATACTACGGCCGCTTCAACCAGGGTGTTGTTACGGTCAATCTGGTAGATATCGGCCTCTCCGCTGACGGCGATATTGACCGTTTCTGGGAGATCTTTGATGAGCGGATGGAACTTTGCCACCGGGCCCTTCAGTGCCGCCATGAGCGTCTCACCGGAACCCTTTCCGATGCCGCCCCCATTCTCTGGCAGCACGGCGCCCTCCTTCGTCTGAAAAAGGGAGAAACCATTGACAAATACCTTCACAACGGATATTCCACACTTTCGCTGGGTTATGCAGGTCTCTGGGAATGCGTCTACAGCCTGAACGGCAAGAAGCTCACAGAACCCGAAGGTGAAAAACTGGGGCTTGAGATTATGCGCAAGCTGAATGAATATACTGCCAAGTGGAAGGCTGCTGAGCAGATTGACTATTCTCTCTACGGTACACCGCTGGAAAGTACTACCTATAAGTTTGCAAAATGCCTCCAAAAGCGTTTCGGCATTGTAAAGAACGTAACTGATAAGAGCTATATTACTAACAGCTATCATGTGCATGTGACGGAAAATATTGATGCTTTTGATAAGCTGGCACTGGAAGCCAAGTTCCAGGCACTGTCTCCCGGCGGAGCCATCTCCTATGTGGAGGTTCCCAATATGCAGAATAATCTGGAGGCTGTTCTCTCTGTGATACGTTTTATCTATGACAATATTATGTATGCAGAACTGAACACAAAGAGTGATTACTGCCAGGCCTGCGGCTATGACGGGGAGATTGAGATCCAGGAGGATGAGCACGGCAAACTGATTTGGAAATGCCCCAACTGCGGCAATACAGACCAGAATAAGATGAATGTAGCTCGGCGTACCTGCGGCTATATCGGAACTCAGTTCTGGAATCAGGGACGAACTCAGGAAATCAAGGAACGGGTGCTTCATCTCTAGTACTACAGCAATCAGAGCTGCCGCAAATTATCTCTGCGGCAGCCCTTTTTTCAGGCAAACTATTTAGGAAAGGATTTCTTCCATGAATTATGCAGTTATCAAAAAAAATGATATCGCCAACGGCCCCGGCGTAAGGGTTTCCCTCTTTGTCAGCGGCTGCCGCCATCACTGTAAAAATTGCTTCAATGAAGAGGCCTGGGATTTCTCCTATGGCACTCCCTTTACAGATGAGACCATAGATGAGATTCTTTGTGCTCTTGCTCCCGATTATGTAGCGGGGCTTTCCCTGCTGGGCGGCGAACCCTTTGAGCCGGAAAATCAGGAGGATGTTCTTCGGCTGGCACAGCAGACACGGCAGCGATATCCCCAGAAAACCATCTGGTGTTACACGGGCTTTACTCTGGAGAAGGATCTCTTATCCGGACGTGTCGGCAGCCCCCAAATTGTACATGAACTCCTTTCCTGTCTGAACGTCCTTGTGGATGGAAAATTTGCAGAAGCCTTGAAGGATCCAGGACTTCTGTTCCGTGGATCCTCCAATCAAAATATCATTGATGTTCCTAAATCTCTGGCTGCAGGCCATATGGTGCTTCTCCCCGGAAGCTGGTATCGAACTATGGGAAGCGGCAATATTGATGAAGCGTAAAGTATAACGTCCCTATTCTTCCGGTATCCCGCCTCCCAGCACTTCATTCAGCACAAAGGCCAGAGGCTCCATAGCATTCATCATTTCCTCCAATGTGTTTGTCTGGGCTCCTGCCTCCACCAAAAGGCATTTTGGCCGCAGATGCAGGTTATACCGAAGGCTTTTCAGATAGATCTTCCGGCTGAGCCCCGGATAGTATTTCTCACAGGCCAGCTTTAATTGCAGAGACAGCGCCAGATTATCCTGAATATACGGGTTGGGCAAATAGTCAATAACTCCGTTTCTCTTGCTGAAGCTCAATCCGTTGAAAAACATAAACTGTGCTGTAGGCTTCCCGTTCACCTCTGTGACCAGATGGGTTCCTTCATCCACTCCATCCCGATGCAGGTCAATGATTACTTCTATGGAAGGATATTCTTCCAAAATCTGCCGTACATCCTCTTCAGCCAGAGCATAGGCCCGATTCCGATCCAATTTCCCATCAATAAAATCATATACATTTTTATTATGTATCACCTGATAACCGTATGTGCCCTCCAACAGCTCTGCCAGATAATCTCCTACCCCTACAATGGTGGTGCTGTTGTCCCCTGCCACAGAATCCACAAATCCCTCCTGAGAGTGCGTGTGGTAAATCAAAATCTGGGGTCCTGAATCGAATTCCTGAATTCTCATATCTTTTTCAAGCAGTGTCTCTGCATTCAGCAGTTCACTTCCGATATCCGTATTATTTTCCACAATATAAAAATTATTTTTCAGAAAATCAAAATCTGCAAGCTGCTCTGTCATATACTCTGTGCCTGCTGCTTTCTGGGGCTCTTGTTCCAATGCTGTCTGTTCCTGTTCATGGGCTGCCTGAAGATTTTCCTCTTCCATTTTCTCGGCAAGGTCAAAGGCTTCTCCTGTCCGCTCATCAATCTCATTTTCATCGTGAGCCCCTCCCTCTATAAGGATGTCATAAGCTGCCTGACTCTCAATCTCTGTCTCATACAGCTCCTTTTCATCCAAAAAAGTGTAGAGGGGAAACAGCCCCACCGCCTTGCGAAGCAGAAATTCCTCAAAGCTATAGGAAAGCTCCCGATCCCCGGCTATAAAGGAAAACCCCGGATACAGAGATTTTTCCGCTGCCCTTTGCAGGCTTCCCTCTCCATTGGTCAGCACTTTCACACAAGCATAGGCAGCCTTTGCAAAAGACTGCCCCTTTACGCCATAACCAAGAATATAGATTCCCAGTACTCCAATGATTCCCCAGACAATTGTATTCAGTATCTTACTAAGACGGCTCATTTCCAATCACCCCTTACTCCTTTGTTACAATTCATACCTATGTCCGTTTTTTGTATTTATGTTATACAGCTGCGAATTGTAACGCGCTTTCCCAACATTTGCCCATCTTTTCAGAGCATAAAGGAATACTCATCGGGTGTTTGTGTTTTAAATATATTCGAAAAAAGACTGCTTTATGCCGATACTGCCTCCCAAGACTGCAATTTGCATCCAAAGCTTTTATGCCAGGGCCATATTCAGAGCCTCGGAAATGGTAAAGCTCAGACGCCGTATGGTCTCATCTATGTCCTTGGGTGTTACAAACATTCCATTTAAATTTGGAGAAATAGCATTCCGATCTCCAGTTGCATCATAAATAATCGTGGCAGCGTCCACCACCGTAGGCACGCCGATTGCCACAATGGGGATCCCCAGATTTTCTTTTGTCAAACTGTTCCGATGATTTCCCACGCCAGAACCCGGGTGAATCCCTGCATCGGAAAGCTGAATGGTTCGGTTCAGGCGCTTGGTACTTCTGGCTGCCAAAGCATCAATGGCCACCACTACATCCGGCTGTGTTTCATCAATGATCCCTTTGATGATCTCAAAGGTTTCCATTCCCGTCTGCGCCATAACACCGGGGACAATTCCGCTTACCAGATGCACCTTGTCCTTCCCCAATGCCTTCTTTCCATACTCCCGAACCACATGGCGGGTAATCATCAGGTGATTTACCGCCTCCGGTCCTAAGGCATCCGGCGTCACCTCCCGGTTGCCAAGGCCCACCACCAGCACAGACTTTTCTTCATCCGTTCCAAGAAGGCTCTTAAGTTCCTCCGCAAGCTGTCTGGATACTTCCCGATGATACCCCTCATCCGGATCGGAAAGCCTGGGAGCTTCCAAAGTCAGATAAGTTCCCACCGGCTTACCCATAGCCCTTGCTCCGTTTTCTGTCTCAATGCATACACGTGTGATCCGAATATCCCGTTCCTCATCATAAGTTTCTTCAATGGCAACTCCCCGGATCTCTACACCATCTTCCTCAAAGCTTTCTCTCGCTTCCAAAGCCAAATCTGTCCGAACCTGAAACCGTTCCATATTTTCCTCCTCCTGACACAGCCCTCTTTCTGGATACTTTCTGTGTCATATTTTCATCCGCAAAGCATATGCCTGAAATCATTCCGCCGCCGCATCAGGCACTGCTGCTTTTTCAACATACTCCTTACTATATTTTCTCTTATTTTTTGGGAATTATGTATTGACAGAAAGCCTTTCCTGACATAAAATAATTAAGTGTGTTTGGATGAGCCAAACAGTGACATGTTTTGTTAAGACGTCCGTGTCCGGCTTTTACAGAGCATGTACAGATAAATTATATTTAAGATGAAATAAACATTTGGAGGTGTACGGGTTGGCTAATATTAAGTCTGCAAAAAAGAGAATTCTGGTAGCCGAGACAAGAGCTGCAAGGAATAAGGCAATTAAGTCTGAGGTTAAGACTGCAATCAAGAAGGTTGACGCTGCTGTCTCTGCCAAGGATGTTGAGGCTGCAAAGACAAGCCTTAGAGCTGCAATCGCAACCATGAACAAGGCGACTTCTAAGGGAGTTTATCACAAGAACACAACTTCCAGAAAGATCTCTCGTTTAACCAAGGCTGTAAACAGCATCGCATAAATCAGAGAACATTCAAAAAGGATGCCCAATACCGTCAGTTGGGTATCTTTTTTTTGACTTCTGCAAGCAAGGAGATATTGCCATGAAAATGCTGTCCGAAGATATTAAAAACAGATCCTTTAAAACCTCTTATCTGCTCTGCGGAGATGAGGCATATCTGCGCACCCAGTACCGTAACCGCCTGATGAATGCCCTGGCCGATCCGCAGGATACCATGAATGTATCACGTTTTGAGGGAAAGAACATCCGGCCGGAGGAAATCATAGATCTGGCAGAAACCCTGCCTTTTTTTACTGAGCGCAGAGTGATCCTTGTGGAAAACAGCGGCTTTTTCAAAGGAAAATGTGATGCTCTGGCCGATTACCTGCCTTCCCTGCCTGACACCGCCTGCCTGCTCTTTGTGGAAACTGAGGTAGACAAGCGGAACCGTCTGTATAAAGCGGTAAAGAGCAAGGGCCGGATAGTGGAATTTCAGACACAGGATGAAGCCACCCTCACCAAGTGGATTCTGGGAACCCTAAAGCGTGAAGGAAAGCAGATCTCAAGACAGGCCCTTGCCATCTTTCTGGAACGAACAGGCACAGATATGGAGCATATTTCCAGTGAATTAGAAAAACTCCTAAGCTACACTCACGGAAGGGATGCCATTACCCCTCAGGATGTGGAGGAAATCTGCACTGTTCTCACCAGCAACCGTATTTTTGATATGATCCGTGCCATAGCCGAGAAGAAGCAGAAGGAAGCCCTTGATCTCTATTACGATCTGCTTGCCCTAAAAGAACCTCCCATGCGGATCCTGTTTCTGATAGCCCGGCAGTTTCAGCAGCTTCTTCTGGTAAAGAGCCTGATGGCAAAAGGCTTCGACAAGGGCGCTATTGCTTCCAAAGCTCAGATAGCACCCTTTATTGCCGGCCGCTGTATGAATCAGGCCCGAAGCTTTTCCTCAGAGCAGCTGGAAGCCGCCGTCCGGGACTGCGTGGATGCGGAAGAAGCTGTAAAAACCGGCCGTATGAATGATGTTTTAAGTGTAGAACTTTTGATTATAAAGTATAGCCAATCAAGCTAATCGTTCTTTGACTTATATCCCTGTGCCCAAAAGCTTTTACCATCACTGCGGATAGTAACAGCCCCCTGCTCTGCAGTCAAAAGCCATCGGCTTTGTGCATTCTCCAGCCGTTCCAGTGTTTCCTCATGAGGATGTCCATAGGAATTGTCCTGACCGCAGGAAATCAGTGTCAATTTGGGCTGTGCTTTCTCAATCCATTCCCCTGTAGTGGAAAATCGTGACCCATGATGTCCTGCTTTCAAAATATCACAGGATATATTTTCTCCCCATTCTAAAATTTCCCTCTCTCCTGTTTCTTCCAGATCCCCTGTCAGCAGCATGGAAAATTCCCCATAAGACAGCCGGAGTACAAGAGAGCCTGCATTCTTATCGGTATACTGGGCCCCTTCCTTTGGGTGCATACAATAAAGCTTTGTACTCTTATCCGTGAGAATCATTCCTGCCTTTATAATTTTCACATCCGTACCTGCAGCCTCAGCCAACTCACGCAGCCGTATTCCGGTTTCCTCCCAAGCGGACTGTTCCGACAGCAGCAAGGCTCCTACCCTCATCCCGCCTGGCTCTCCTGCCTGCTCAAGCAGTTCTTCAACTCCTGAAATGTGATCCTTATCCGTGTGGGTAATAAACACATAATCCAAAGTTCCCACTCCCTGTTCCTTTAAGAAAGGAAGAATCCGATAGCGTCCTACCTGCTTCACATCGCTGCTTCCTCCATCTATAAGACAAGTGGTTCCTGCTTCTGTCCGCAGAAACAAGCCGTCTCCCTGCCCTACATCTAACATGGTAAAGGAAAATCCCCCATAAAAGCGAAGCTGAAGGCAGCAGCAAAGCAGCAAAGCGAGAGCCAGACTGATTTTCTTTTCCCACCGCCGTCTCCCTTTCTGATAATGTTGTTCTTCTTCCTGTTCTGCTTCTTCTCCTTTCGCTGTTCGCATGCACAATCTCCACTTCTCCCTCTCCTTCACCCGGCTGCGCCACAGAACAAAGCCCAGGATTCCTCCATAATACAAAAACATCTGCCAGTATTTTGGCCTTCCGCAGACGATTACAGACCATGGAAGTCTAAGTGTTCCCTCTCCCAAACTCTCATAAAAACTCAAAATCATACGGCAGAGAAAAGCCGGAACGCCTGCTGCCTGCCAGGACAGAAAGCTGATTCCAAGAGCGCCCATTCCACAGAACATCAATACCCCCATCAATGGTATTACCAGAAGGTTTAAAAACACAGAATAAAGGGGAAATTCCCAGTAGAACCACTGAATCAGAGGAAGAGTTGCAATCTGAATGGAAAGGCTCACCAAAAAGGCATCTCCCAGCTTATGAGGCGCCGTAAAGAGACTCCTGACTGCCGGATAGAGTATACCCACTCCCATCACCGCCCCAAAAGAAAGAAGAAAAGAAGCACTGTACACATGCAAAGGCTGCTCTATCAAAAGCAAAAGTGCTGCCGCAGCCAAAGCTGTCAGCATATCATAACTGCAGCCCAAAAGGTCTGCCAGCACTGCCAGAACAAACATGGTAACAGCCCGGGCCGTTGAAGTACTCATTCCGGTCATTGTTCCGTACAAAAGCACCACTATCATGCCAATACTTCCGGAAATCCCGTAAGAACATCCTTTCTTTCGAAGAAAGCGATACAGGCTCATGCCTACTATGGAAATGTGAAGTCCTGAGATAGCCAACAGATGAGACATACCGCTTTTCTGATAAATATTTTTTGTCTCATCTCCAAGCTCTGCCTTGTCTCCCAAAAGCATAGCCCGGATCACGCCGCCGTTTGTTTCCCCAAAAAGCCGCATACAGCGGATGCTTAGATTTTCTCTTAACCGCCGCAGAAGTTCTCCCGGCCAAAATACATTTCCTTCTATTACGGAAGCATTTTTTGCACTTCCCAAATGGGTAATATGCTGTGTCTGATAGTAAAGCCTGGCATCAAATTGGCCTGGATTGGCAGGTGCTTCCGGTTCCCATATCCGGTAGGGCGGTTCGATTCGTATGGTATTGCCGATAGAAAAAGGCTGCTCGGCATCGAAGTATATTAGAAGTATTTCATCATCTGACAGGCAACACCCTTCAGGTGTCCCTTTTAAATAGACTGCCTGACCCTCATTTCTACTTTCCATCCTGCAGACTTTTCCCGTCAGGCCCTCTGCAGGGCTTACACCCTCCGGTATGGATGCTTTCATCCAAATCCCGGAGGGCAGTAGCAGCAACAAAGCTGCTGCAGCCAGAACAGCCACACATAAAGGCCGTTTTCTTAACATTCCTTATATTTCCTCTATTAAATCTAAATTGCGTTCAAATATAGTCTCAAAGCGGACACTCTCCTGGTACGTAAGATTTGTCTCGCCGTTAATCAGGATCTGCACCTTACTAATCCCCGGAAGCTCCGTAAGAGAATTTACAATAGAATACACTGGGATCGCTTCAAGAACGTCATACCCCTGCTCCAGAAATCCCTTATCCAGATTTACATAACAAATCCCATCCTTGGTAGATACGCTGACAATCTTCGTCTCCGGAGGTATGGCCGGATACGCATCCTTTGTAATAGGCCCCTTGATCAACTGCTCTACCACCAGCTTTTCGATAGACATATTACTGCTGTAGTGAACCTCTACCCGTTCCCCCACCAGCATATCCCCGGTCTCATTGGCAAAGTACAGCTGCAGGGTGGTCATTGTATAGGTATTAATCTCATTGCCTGCATTCTCCACAAAGCTCTCCTCATTTAAAGGTCCGATAGGCGTCTCATTGGAATCCATTAATGGCTTATCGCCTACCAGAAGGGATACGTACTCAACCTCCGGAATCTGGCACAGAGTCCGCACAATTGCTGAGCGGCAGAGAATCTCATAGGGCTTACTCATTTCCAGGTAAGGCAAGTCAAAAGACAGGGACAGTTGTCCCTTATCAAGAGTATAATTTAGAAGAAATACATTGTCCGGAATGGCAGACTTTGATTCTCCGTCTTCGGAATCCTCCTGAAGCTGAAGAAGAAATTCATTCAGCAGTTCATCGGCCGTCTCTCCCTGAGGCGTATAGGCTTCCCGCACTACGGCCGTCTCTGCCTTATTAATATAATATATCTGATATCCTTCCGGTTCCTTTGGTTCTTCTCTCTTCCAAGCGCAGCCGGCCAGGGCTGCTGACAGCAAAATCAAAAGAACAGGAAAAATCCTCCATCCATCTCTTTTCATAGCTTACCTCCGCATCCGTCTATTGACAGGAAGGCTGTAACGCAAAGCACGTCTATCTGTCTATGCAATATAGTTCAGAGGAATACGCACAGAAAAAGTCGTGCCTTCCCCCAGATGACTGGTTACTTTGATGGCCCCCTTATGTACCAGTATGGCGCTTCTGGTAATAGCAAGGCCAAGCCCTGTCCCGTCAATCTCATTGGAGTGGGACTTGTCCACCCGATAGAAACGCTCAAAGATATAGTCTATGGACTCCTCCGGAATCCCCATGCCGGAATCCATTACCTTTACATAGAAAAACTTGTGATCTGCATCCAGAGATACATGGACCCATCCATCTTCCTTGTTATATTTCACTGCATTTTCCATCAGATTCGTAAAGGCCAGGGTCAGACGGCCTGCATCCACCTCCGCAGTCACAGGCCGGAAGCTTTCCAGCACCATCTCAATATTTTTCCTGCTTGCAATGGGCCGCAGCCGCTTTAAAATCAGCTCCAGAAGATCGTTGATATCTACCGGTTCAATATTCAGGTTCGCCGCCTTCTTGTCCATCTTGACCAGAGACAGTAAATCTGTAATAATCTTATTCTCCCGTTCAATTTCTTCTGCAATATCCGTCATAAACTCCTGATAGAGCTCTACAGGGGCATCCTCCTGAACCAGAAGTGAATCTGCCAGCACCTTCATGGAGGTCAGCGGCGTCTTCAGTTCGTGGGACACATTAGACACAAACTCCTGCCGAGATTCATCCAACAGGCGCATCTGATTGACAATCTTATTAAACTCCGATGAGATCTGCTCTGTCTCTGTGTAAGATCGAATCTGCAGATCCTCTGTGGAATGGCCTTGTGCAATCTCTTGCAGAGACTGTACCATTCGGTTAAAGGGACGATCCAGAAAGTAAGAAAGCAGAACTGCAGCGGTAAATACAAGAACACCGCAGATTAAGACAAAAATTCTCGCATTCCCTGTAAGCACATCCAGATTGTCCCATATGCTGTCTGTAGACACGCTTACCAGCAATACCCCCAGAATCTTCTGAGAATCCGCCTCCTGAATAGGAATCGTCATCTCAATATAGCGCTTGGTGGAAAGCTGATTGGTGGTTTCTCCCTGAAAGCACCGGATTACCTCCTCTGATACCACCAGCTTTCCTTCAATCAGACCATATGTATCACGGATCACCTTAAAATTCTCATCAATCACGATGATACGCCCGTCATAAAGGTTTGAAAGCTGCGTCAGCTCCCCCCCAATGAGCTCTGAAGATGGATCCTTCAGATAATTATAACTTATTAATTGATTGGACAGAATCCTGCACTGATTCTGCACATCTGTACTGCGAACTGTAATGGCCCTCTCACGGTAGCTGTCCAGCACGCCGGCCGCCACAATCAGCATGGGCAACCAGCCGGCCAGAAGCAGTACCAGAAGAATCCGAAATTTCAAACTTTTTAAATATGTAATAAAGACTCTATGCCTGGAAATAATAGCCCACTCCCCACTTTGTGTGAACATACTTGGGTTCACTTGGATTTGCTTCAATCTTTTCCCGAAGACGGCGGATATGCACATCCACGGTTCTCACATCACCCGGATATTCGTAGCCCCACACTGTATTCAGCAGGCTTTCCCGGCCATACACCTTGCCCGGATTCAGAGCCATCAGCTCCAGAAGATCAAACTCCTTTGCAGTTAAGTTGATCTCCTTTCCGGCAATAAACAATCGGCGGCTCTCCAGATCCATCCGCAGTTCGGAAGCTTCCACTACCTTGCCCTGACTTCCCTTCTCCGGACGTCCGGTTCTGCGCATAATGGCTTTGATCCGGGCCTTAATCTCCAGTATGTTAAAGGGCTTTGTAATATAGTCATCGGCACCGTACTCCAGGCCAAGGATCTTATCCATATCGTCTCCCTTGGCAGTCAGCATGACAATCGGCATATTGGAAAATTCACGAATCTGCTGACAAACCTCAAAACCATCCATCTTAGGAAGCATCACATCCAAAAGAACAATATCATATTCCTTGCTTCGGGCGTACTCCAGGGCCTCTTCTCCGTCATAGGCACAGTCCACTTCCATTCCATCCTGCTCCAGACTAAAGCGCAGTCCCTTTACAATCAGCTTTTCATCATCAACTACCAAAACCTTTTTTGCCATTTTTCTGCCTCTCTCATATTGTGATCTGATCTTTGATCTTTTCAAAAACACGTTCCTTTATCCCAGGAATCTGCATCAGCTCCTCAATCCCTTGAAAACCCCCATGCTGTTCCCGGTAATTCAGGATATCCTTCGCCTTCGACTCTCCAATTCCCGAAAGAGTTGTAAGCTGCTCCGCTGTAGCTGTATTCAGGTTCACTAAGCTGCTCTCCTGCTCTGTGTCCTGTTCTTCAAGCTTCTCTGCCTGCTCCTTGGAAGGCACCTCTATCTTCTGTCCGTCTGTCATATGCTCTGCCAGATTCAGCCAGCTCTCCGCCGCCTCTTCCGTCATACCTCCCGCTGCTTCCACTGCTTCACCGATCCGGGCCGACGCTTCCAGCTCATAGACTCCAGGAACTGCTACCTCTCCGCAGACATAGACACAGATTCTGGATGGGAATTCTTCTGCTTTTGTCTCTTCTAAAGCCTCTGCTTTCTTATCTTCTGTTTCCCGGAATTCTTCCCTCTGCCCGCTGCTGTCATAGAGTACGGCTTGTCTGCCGCAGCCCATGCTTGTTAAAAACAGAATTGTCAGCAGGCTGCAGCTCCATAGAATCTTATTTATTGTCTTCCTCATTTTCCAGTCCTCTTTGCAGACCGGATCCCCTCTGATACAGACAATATTAGTGTAGCTGATTTTCGAACTTATTACAACCTTTTTTTATTCCCACTTAAACATCACAACTCCTACAATGGCGATCACCATACCCAAAACCTTGCGCCACTCAAGGGCTGCCTTTTCTACACCGAACATTCCAAAGAGTTCAATCAGGTAGGCCACAATAAGCTGAGAAATCACAATCAGCATTACTGCCTTAGCCGGCCCTAAGCTGTCCATGCTCTGTATAACTGTAAAAGTAATAAAAGCTCCAATCACGCCTCCAAGAAGCATATATTTGGGGCTTACCTGAAACACATTCATCAGGTTTTCTCTCTCTCGCAGCGCCCACACTGCCAGACAAGTTAAAAGAGCGGAAAACTGCACCCAGCTGGCCGAAGCCCACATACTGCTGCTCTTGGTTACTTCTGTGTTGAATACTCCCTGAATACTCATAAGCGCCCCGGAAATCAGGGCAATAAAAATTCCAATCATAGCAAAAGCCTCCTACGGTATCTTTGTCTTTCGTATTAGTATAACCCACAGAAACGTATTTCATGTGAATAATACCGGCTTCTATGATTGGATTTTTATTCCTACTCTTCTGTCTGCAGCTGTGCCTGAACCGATTGATTCACCCCGTCAATCTCCGTTCTTACATCATTTCCCCTCCAGATATTGGAAAAGACAATCTCCATCTCAATCCAGTAATTAGATAAATCCGTAATTTTGGGAACCTCCACGGAATCCTCATACTGGGCAATCAACAGCTCCATTTCCTCATTTGCATAGCTGACGCCCATTTTTACAGGCATCTTATTGGCCATAGTGTACAATGAGTCTACCTTATCATAAGTAAGATATTTTGCAAATTCCTTGGCCAGATCCTTTTCTCTGGAATAGGCATTGACTGCCACAGAATTGGTCACGGAGAGTCCCTTTGTGTGAAGTTCTTCTGTCAAATCGGGCACCTGGGCAATTCCATAGAAATAGCCATTATCCTCCGGCACTTCTTCTGGTACAGCCTCCTCTGTCTCTTCACCCTCTGCCCCTTCTTCCGTCTCCTCCGCCTGAACCTGATACACCAAACCTTCTGCGATGGCCGCATCCAGCCTTGCGATGGCATCCGTCTTGGCTATGGTATAAACAATCTTTCCATCAATAAATTCCTGCAGTACGTCATCTGTAGTTACTTCATCTGCATCAATAGCAAAGAAGGCATTCAGGCTTTGATAATATTCCAGACAGAGGATAATCTCTTCTGCCGACAGCTCTACCTCTGCCTTATTATCTCCCGTAGCCCCTCCAAGATTGACATAATTGGCCACAAAGAAAAAATTAAAGAAAATATCTGCCACATTCCATTTAAAAATACTTTCTACCTTCTCAGTGCTGGCGCCGCCCTCGAAATTATCGGCATAAGTGAGAATCTCATCAATGGTCGCCGGAGCCGTACTCGTATAACTCTTATTATATAAAAGAAAACAGGTTTCAAAATAAAACGGATAGGCCATCAGCTTTCCGCCGCAGGTAGCTGCGTCCAGAGCTTTCTGGGGAAAGGCTTCCTGAAGCTCTCTCTCGGAAAAGCTGTCATTCTCCACTGCCAGCCCCGCAAGTCTGGCCTTTTCCAAGAGCTCGCTGGAGGTAACGAACAGATCCGGCCCCCCCAGATCCGAGATACTGGCTGTATTGATATTCTCAATATAATCCACCGCTGTTACCAGCTGAAGGGTAATCTCCACCGGATGCTGTTTCTCAAATTCCCCGGCCGCCTCCACCAGATAAGCGTTCAGCTTGTCATCGGTATACCAGAGGGTTAACTGGGTTTTCTCATCCGGCTCTCCCTGCTCCTGAATCCTCTGCTGCTCCTGATGATAAGACGCCGCCACCTGCACCATCTGGGAAAATACCAAAATGACGCAAATAATGGCAAAGGCTCTCCGATATAATGTATGTCTCATATATTATTCCTTTTCTATATAGCTTTTTATTGCTGCATTTCCAAAGCCCTGGTCAGCTTCTCCATCATCTCATCCACATGCTTCTTCTCGATAACAAGCGGCGGAACCAGACGCAGAACATTACTTCCTGCTGTAATGACCAAAAGGCCCATTTCCTGTGATTTTACCACAATATCACCCACAGGTCTACCCTGAATTGCCAATCCCTGTATCAGACCTTTTCCTCTGCGGGCTTCAATAAAATCATATTTTTCTACAAGCCCGTCAAGTCTTTGGGTGAGGTACGCCCCCACTTCCTGCACATGCTCTACAATTCCGTTTTCCTCAAAGAGATCAAATACCTTGCTGACTGCAGCGCAGGCAAAGGGGTTGCCGCCGTAGGTGGTTCCATGATCCCCGGGAGCCAGAGAAGCCTTGGCCGCTTTCTCATCCAGCACAAAAGCGCCCACGGGAACACCGCAGCCAAGGGCCTTGGCACAGGTCATAATATTAGGCTTCACATCATACTCCTGCCATGCGAACATATAGCCCGTGCGCCCCATACCGCATTGAATCTCATCCAAAATCAACAGAATATCATGTTCTTCACAGAGGGCCTTCACACCCTTCAAAAATTCCTCTGCAGCCGGGTAGATGCCGCCCTCTCCCTGAACAGTCTCTAAAATGATACCGCAGGTTTTGTCTGAAATCTGAGCCCGAACGCTTTCCAAATCATTAAAATCGGCAAAACGAATACCTCCGATCAGAGGACGAAAAGGCGCTTGATATGCCTTATTGCCTGTTACGGACAAGGCCCCCATGCTTCTTCCATGGAAGGAATGGTTCATGGCTATAATTTCGTGATCGTTTCCTTTATCCTTAAGCCAGGCATACTTTCTGGCCGCTTTTATAGCGCCTTCAACAGCCTCGGTGCCGCTGTTGGTAAAGAATACCTTGCTCATGCCGCTTGCCTTCACAAGCTTTCCTGCCGCCTCCATCGCCGGAATATTGTAGAATAGATTGGAGGTATGTAGCAGCTTGTCTACCTGTTCCTTTAATGCCTCGTCATAGCCGGGATAATGATAACCCAAAGCCTGAACCGCAATGCCTGCTGCGAAGTCCAGATACTGCTTTCCATCTGTATCATACAGATAGACACCCTCTCCCCTCTCCAGCACAAGTGGATAACGGTTGTAAGTATGAAGAACAGTTCCTTCTGCACGCTCGATAATGTTCTCTTTATTCTCCGTCATAATAATTATTTTCTCCTTCGCTTAAAATAGCGGTGCCGATTCCCTTGTTGGTAAAAATCTCCAAAAGCAGACAGTGAACAATCCGACCGTCCAAAATATGAACTCTGGAAACGCCGTTCTCAATGGCATCAATACAGTTATTCAGCTTTGGAAGCATGCCGCCTCCAATTGTTCCGCCTCCAATAAGCCTGCGTGCTTCTTTTACATGCAGCTCGGAAATCAGGGTGGAAGGATCCTCCGGATTCCGGTATACTCCCTCAATGTCTGTTAAGAATGCCAGCTTTTCTGCATTGACTGCCCTTGCAATGGCGCAGGCCGCATCATCCGCATTAATATTGTAGGTCTGAAACTCACTGTCCATCCCGACAGGGCACACGATTGGAAGAAAATCCTTTTCCAGCAGATCGTAGAGAATCTTGGGATTGACCTCTGTAATCTCCCCTACAAAGCCAATATCCTCCCCTCCGGAATATTTTTTCTCCACATGCAGAAGTCCTCCGTCCTTGCCGCTGATGCTCACTGCCTTGACCCCCAGCTCCTGCACCATCTGTACCAAACTCTTTCCTACCTTGCCCAGAACCATCTCGGCAATCTCCATAGTATCCTCATCTGTCACGCGCAGACCGTTCACAAATCGGGGCTCCATGCCCGCTTTTGCTACCCAGCGGCTGATCTCCCTGCCCCCGCCATGAACGATAATCGGCTTAAAGCCGACCAGTTTTAAGAGCGTCACATCTTTAATGACATTCCGCTTTAGTTCATCATCCACCATGGCGCTGCCGCCATACTTTACGACAATTATCTTCCGGTTAAATCTCTGAATATAAGGCAGAGCTTCAATTAAAACCTCTGCTTTTTCCAGAGAGCGCTTCATTTCCTCTTCCTTGCTCATCATAATCTCCTCATTTTTATTGAAAGTCTTCCGCAATTTATTATAAACGTTGTCGCTTACATGTCAAGTTGTAAAGCTGACCGTATTATCCCTCCAAAGCTTTTGGGACGCAGAGCAGCCCTGCATTCTCATTTTCAGGATAGAATTTTTTCTTTTGGAAATGCAAGATAAAAAAGCAGATTGACAATCAAATTTCTTCCTCTGTCAATCTGCCCTGTTTTATTTCACCGATTACCCTGTGATAATCCCATATCAGTCGTCCTTTTCCGTCACAATACAAAGAAATTTTGACATCAGCGGAAGGTAAGTAACTAGAAATACAAAGTATGCGGCCCAGCCTGCCGCCCTCCTGTTCTTTTCCGGTATCCTTATGCCTGCCATAATTCCCATAGCAAAAAGACAGAGCTTAATCAGCGCAAGATCCTTCCAGCTGCTTTTTTGCAGGTATTTGTCTGCGTAAGAAAATAAACATTTCATAGCAAAGTTCCTCCAATTCTTCGTCAAAAGTCAACCTGTTTCTGCTAAACCTATGATAGCAAAAAACGAGGGGCTTCGCAATGAAAAACAATCATAGGTATTTCTGCCCTTTTGGCTCTATGCATGCACATCTTTGTGCCTCAAGTACCAGATCCCCATACTGACAAACAGCACAAGAAACACACTCAATGCCGCCGCAAATCCGGCCGGACTGGAAAGTACATTTGTATCCTTGTTGGCATTCATGCCCATCATCATCAGAGAATAAGGCCAAATCATTCCAAATCCCTTATTATTCAAAAGAAAGCCGGCCACGCTCCCAAGAAGGGCAATGGCAATGGGAACCGCAAAGCTTCGGATCATCATCGATAGCAGAAGCTGCAAAGCCGCAATCACCATACCCCCTAAGCTTCCCCGAAGAAGCCAGAACAGGATTTCCGCCGGCGGAAGCCCCGGCAGTCCCACAAGCTTTCCGGATATGGAAAACAGCACACCCACCCAGAGCTGAAGTGTCACCGTACAGCGCAAAGCCAATAATAGCTTAGCCAGAAAGATATCCCCTTCCGCCACCGGCATGGTCATCAGACTGTTCCAGTTATAATTGAGATGCTCCACTCTCCAGATATAGGAGCAGTAAATGGCAATCAACGGCCCATAGAAAAAATTGGCATAGAACAAAGAGTGCTGCGTCCACAGAGAGTACCACTCAGATTTTAGCATACTTATATTGTTTAGATAATTCGCCGCACCCAGTACGGTCGGAAGCAGCGGGATTGCAAAAAACACAAGCCACAGGTGGGCGTGCCTAAGCTTCATCCGCTCCGTTTTAATACATGCTCTCAGCATAGAAAAATTCCTCCTATCTTAAGTTGCTACGCAACGGTACTAAAGGGTAAAGTCACTTCGGCACACCTGTAACGAGAGAAACTTTCATTCGAAAGGGCACTCATGAAAGTTCCTCTCGTGTGCCTTTGCGACTTTACCGTCCAGCATAAAATATTTCTTAAAACACTTGACATTTCTTAGCTGGACTATTCCAGTTCCGTAAGCCCCCTAACAGTGCCCCTTATATAGAAGAATTTACAGCCACATATTCATGTGTCTGTAAATTCTTCTGGCACTGCACGGGAGCTTACTGATTTCCAGTTCCGTAAGCCCCCTCATCCACATCCCGGCGTGCGGCGGATAAACAACTGTCTTCCCAGGATATATCCCAAAGGAAGCGCAACCAGCAGAGTAATCACCGCCGACCAGTCCAGCGGTCTTTCATAATAGCTTACAATCCGGCTGCCCTGATCCCAGTCCTGGCCGATATATACCAGAAGATTATAGTAAGCCCACAACACTGGCCTCCAGAGGGGCGAAGACAGAAACCAGCTAAACAGCCCCAGAAAAGAACCTGCCAGTCCCACCGCCAGCGGAAAGATCTGATTGGTACTAAAGAGTGACAAAAGCATCTGCACCAGCAGCACTCCAAGGCTTACAAGACCGCACTGTAAAAGAAAACACACCAGATGCCGCAGCGTCATCCCTCCCGCAAAGCCGTGAAGCCCTGCAAAGGCAAACATCATCACAAGCTCCGCCGCCACATAGCCGCCCACATATACGGCTCCTGTCAAAAGTTTCATATCAAAGAGACGGCCTTTTCGCTCCATCGTACACAGAAGCTTCCATGTATTTCCTTTCAGTTCCACATCGCAAAGGCGGCTGGCAATCATGGCGATCATGGTTGGCATCAATATGGTATCAATAAGGCTAAGGCACATAAGCAGCCACATCCAGCTATCCTTCGATGATTCCATATGGGCGCTTTGGACTGCCCAGGAGAGCCAGAGAAAGGTAAACAGGAGAAATGCTGCTGGTACCAGTCCAATTCTCCTGCGCCGTACCTTCAGCCATTCGGTTTTCCATTCGCGCAGCATCAGAGACTTCCCCTCCTTCCTGTGAGACTTAAGAAAATTTCCTCCAGGCTCTTCTGCTTTTCCTCCGCCCGATAAACTCCGGCTCCGCCCTCGCAGAGAAGAGCGATAAGCCTTGCCGCAGCATCATCCGCAAGCCTTGGAAGCTCCAGAGCTCCCTCCTGTATATTGCAGGAAATGCCCTCGCTTTTTAATATTTCCAGGGCTACAGACTGATTCATCACACACAACCGCAAGCTTCCTCTGCTGTGTTCATGAAGGGCCTCCAGCCTATCCTGAAAAATCAGATGCCCGTGGTTAATAATGCCTACATAATCCGCCATCTGATCCATTTCCCCCAAAAGATGGCTGGACACCAGTACTGTCATGCCCATGCGCCCCGGAAGTTCTCGGATCAGCTCACGGATTTCCTGGATGCCTGCCGGATCGAGACCATTTGTCGGTTCGTCGAGAATCAGCAGATCCGGCCGGCCGAGAAGCGCTTCGGCCAGGCCAAGACGCTGCTTCATGCCAAGGGAATACTCCCGTACCTTTTTGTTCTGCTGCTCCTCCATCCGTACCAGCTTTAGAACCTGGGTAATCTCCTGTTCCGGCACCCTCTTTAAAGTCCGCACAATCTCCAGATTCTCCCGTCCGGTGAGATGACCGTAGTAGGAGGGCGACTCAATGAGAGAGCCAATCTCCTTTAGGATGGCAATGCGGTTTTTCCGATTAACAGTCTCGCCGCCAATGGTAACCTGGCCGGCGCTGATTTGAATCAGACCCAGAAGCATCTTAAGAGTGGTGCTTTTTCCGGCTCCGTTGGGCCCCATAAAACCGTAGACGTGAGCTTTTGGAACCTTTAAGTCCACATCCTTCACCACCTCCTTGCTGCCGTATTGCTTCGTCAAGCCCTTTGTTTCAACCATATATTCCATATGTTCCTCCCATTAAAGTTCCGTAATCCCCCTTCCTGTACACCCTTACCTAAATCAATTTCCAGCCACAGCAGCATGTGTCTGTAAATCGATTTGTGCACCGAAAGCGGCATTACTGTTTGAAGTTCCGTAATCTAAAAAAAGCATACGTCCTCCACCTTACATGGCGATGACGTATGCCTTACATTTACCTTAATTTTTTCAAAAAAGACGGAAATCTCTCCAGTTTTGTTTTATAATTAGGTTGAAAAAATACGACACTACAATATAACAGGGAGGATAATCACAAAAAACCAGGAGGCCCCTATGACCCACATATACGAATGCAAAATCCTATTAATAGACGACAACCAAGAACTCCTTTCCATGCTGACCCATATGCTGACCAAGGAAGGCTTTGCCAATCTAACCACCGCTTCCTGCTGCCGTAAAGCCAGAGAAGCCCTCGCAGACGCACTGCCGGATCTCATCATCCTGGATGTCATGCTTCCTGACGGAAATGGCTTCTCCTTATTCCAGGAAATACGTGCAAAGGCGGATATTCCCATCCTCTTTCTCTCCGCCCGTGATGAGGACAACGACCGCCTCTTAGGTCTGGGCCTTGGTGCGGACGACTATCTGACCAAGCCCTTTCTGCCCAAGGAACTCATTTTAAGAATCAGTGCCATCATCCGCAGAACCTACCTATCCGGCCGCTCTGCCCTGCCTGAAGCCCAAAGCCTGAACCTTGGACCACGCACCGTCCATTTTGATCGTGGAACCGTTGAAACCAACCAAGGAGAAACGGCTCTTACCGCCAAGGAACTGCTCATTTTAAAAAAGCTCTGGGAGAACCGAGGCCGGATCGTAACCTTTGACGCCCTCTGCGACGCCGTATGGGGCGACGGCTACTACACTTATGAAAATACACTGATGGTCCACATACGGCGTCTCCGTGAAAAGCTTGAAGAGGACCCTTCCCATCCCAAATGGCTTCTTACCGCCAGGGGCATCGGCTACCGGCTGGCATAGCCGGGACAATTGCACAGAATGCTTTTCCAATTATAAAGCCCCAAAAATACCTTTGGAACAAAGAAACACAGAAAGGACACCCCATGAAGGATCTTCTCAAAATATACCGCCGTTACATTCTCACTGCTTCCTTCATAAGCATCCTTATTTTTATGCTCAATCTAATGCTTATATTTCTCTTTCTCCTAAACCAATTCGGATACAAAGCGGCAAAAGATTACCAGTCCTCCCGAATCGATGCCCTGTCCGATCAACTGACCCTGGAGCATGGACAATACGTACTTACGGAAGCCGCCGAAAAACAGATCGATGAAAATCTGGCCTTTGCCATGCTGATTAACCAGGAGGGGCAGGTCATCTGGAGCCGGAACCTTCCGGACGAGATCCCCCTCTCCTACTCTCTCACCCAGGTAGCCTCCTTCACACGGTGGTACCTACAGGACTATCCCGTAAAGGTCTACACACGCCCGGACGGTCTCTTTGTGACGGCCGCTCCCCGCCATTCCATGTGGAAATATTCGCTTGAATTCCAGGAAGGCTTTCTCAATGCTATCCCCTCCTACCTGCTGCTGGTTCTGCTCACCAACCTGCTACTGATTTTCACCTTTGCCATCCTCTTTGGACAGCGCTTTTACACCTCCCTAAAGCCTCTGGTAAACGGAATCGAGCAGCTAACCGAGGATAAGGCTCTCGGCCTGGCCGAGCAAGGCATTGTAGGCGGTCTGGCAGGAAAGCTTAACGAGGCTTCCGCCACCCTCATTTTCCAGCGAAAAGCCCTGGAAAAGCGTGACAATGCAAGAACTAACTGGATCGCAGGCGTTTCCCATGACATCCGCACCCCTCTGTCCCTCATACTCGGCTTTAGCGACAGTCTTGCAGAAAGCCCCCATTTGGATGACGAGGAACGAAAAGAGGCTGTCTCCATTCGGGAAAACAGCCTTCTCATCAAACGTCTGATTGCGGATCTGAATCTCACCTCCCGCCTGGAGTACGATTCCTATCCCTTACAAATAAAAACTTACACCCCTGCGGCCCTGCTCCGCAGTCTGATTGCCTCCTACTATAACCATGGTCTGGAGGAAGAGTGGTCCCTGGAACTTGCGTTGGATTCCGGCCTGGAAGGGATTACCTTAAAAGGCGATCCGGACCTTCTGCTTCGGGCCTTCCGCAATCTGACCGACAACAGCATCCGCCATAACCCTGAAGGCTGTCACATCCAAATCCGGGGAAAGCTAAAAGGGAATTCTCTGGGGCTTACTTTTTCTGACACCGGAAGGGGCATTCCGGTCCAGGTAGTAAAAGCCCTGTATCGCACCGAAGCCGTGGACAAGAACGGCTCCCTTCCCCACGTCATGGGGCTTCGCATTGTAAAGCAGATTCTGGAGGCTCACCAGGGGACTATAGAATTTGAGCTTTTGAAGGATGTGTGCCGGTCTGTGGTAATTCGGCTGCCCCTATAAGACAACCTCTTCAGAATACAAAGCATAGAAAAAGCCTGCTTTCGGCAATAGATATTGCCCTACTATTCCGTAAGCTCCAGATACAGCTTTGCATGATCGTCGATGCACCACCATTTACTGCCCGAATTGGCCGTCACACAGATATAAGTTCTGCCGTTCTCATTGGTCCCGAAGCTTACTGCGCAGCTTCCCGACTCATCCACATAACCGGTCTTTCCATAGACCATGATCCCATTGGTCTCCTTGTCCTCTATGCGCCGCACAAACCAATTGGACATCTCTATCCCCTCCGGATGCTGTTCGGTGACGGAGGTGGTGTAGATGCGGGTTGAAAATACCTCTCTGCACATCTCATTTTGGATAGCAGCCTCCATAATTACTGCCATATCATAAGCCGTAGTGTAATGATTGACATCATAGATTCCTACACAATTCGTAAAATGCGACGTCTCAGACAATCCCAGTTCCTCAAGCTTCTCATTCATCAGCTCCACAAACGCCTCCTGGGAGCCTGCCACATAGACGGCCAATCCTAACGACGCATCGGCCCCGGAGGGCAATATCGCCCCGTATATCAGATCCCGTATGGTGACAGTCTCATCTCTGTCAAAGCCGGCATTGCTGCAGTGGTTTTGGAAGCTGTAATCCGTAATGTCAATGGTGATTGTAAACTTGTCGTCCCAATTCTCAACATGCTCCGCCGCAATCAGAGCTGTCAGCACCTTGGTCATTGACGCCGGGACCATACGGCTGAAAGCATCTCTGGACGCCAGAATCGTGTCATTCTCCGTATCCACAAAAACGGCATAGCTGCTGGTAATCTCCTCCTCTCCCAAGGCATGCGTATCCTCTGTGGCTTCATACTGAAAGAGCTGCTGCACTTTTTCACCGTCCTCCGGTTCCTTTTGTCCATTATCTTCCAAAATATTCTGCCCCAGAGCCCACAGACCGTTTCTCTGCTCCTTCTTACCTGTCTTTGCTAAAAACTCCTGCCCGATATTTGCCGCAGCCTTTCGTTCCGGATTTATCTTTCTCCATACTGTTCTCATCACTAACAGCAGAAGCCCCATCATAACAAATGCAATTCCGGTTTTCATAATCCGGCGCATCAGGGCCTGTCTTCTTTTTCTGCGCCTTATCGCCTGCCTTCTTTTCATTCGCCGCATCCGGCGGCGCATCTCATCCTCATCTTCATCAAATGGTTTTTCCACTATCCACTCCCAATTCTTCTCAATAGCATTTATTTCTGCGGGCAACGAGCCAAGCGGACATGCTGGCATGTCCATTTGACTACATCGTTAACACTCATTGTATTATCATATTCTGAACACGGTTGCCTTGTCAATGATATGAATGCACTTTTATAAAAAAAGAAGTCAAGGTAAAGCCCCTGACCTCTTTCTCTCTGTCCTATGCGCGTATGTCGATATGCTGCCCCAGATCCGATGGAATAGCTGCCTCTAACATCTCCAGCAGTTCTGCACTGGTCTGTTCCACCTGATCCATAGCCTTTGCTGCCACAGCATAGCCTACATTCATTTGCAACCGGCTGTACGACATGGAAGATGATAATGCTGCAATATCCATAACAATCACCTCTTTATACCTTATTGAACGAAGTTCATCCACCCCGAAGGGATATGTGTTAGGATTTGGATATAGTATATCACAAATATCTATATGCTTCAAACATTTTTTTAATTCTCTGACAGCTTCTCAGACAGGCTCCGCAAAAGTGCGAAAATATACGGTGCGCCAAAGACATTCAGGGACTTGGGACCTGTGATCTTCTCCGGAGCCTCTTTGATCCGCTCCAAAGCCCGGCAAAAAGTGGCCTTGGTGATGGATTTGGATCTGCGATCCACGAACATCTCTCCCCCACGTATCTCGTAGGTAAAAGGAAGATTTTTTGCTGTATAAAAAGTTTTTCTCTGGTGCCGTTCCAACATTTTCCACAAATCATCTCCGCTGAGACTCATAATCACTTTGTCCAGTTGACTTCCCATGCCGTTCCTCTCTGCTATCCAGCCGTTTTCTTTTGTATATTGCTTTCCAAAACTTTACACATTTCCTGCACCTATACTACCATAAACCTCCTGACTTTACAAGCCGGGAGCAAATGTATTTCCTTATTCATCCTCATTCGCTCTATATCGGAAAATTCCAGCAGTGATTACTGCTAACAGAAGTAAAAAAACGAAAAGATACGTTTCGAGCCTGCTGCCATCGCCAAGCTTTGGAGCGCCCACCTCCCAAGGCAAAGCTTCCGGCTCGTGATTTCCAGAGCCGCCTCCTGAATGATTACTTTCTTCCACTGGCCTGCCGGGTGTTTCCTTTGGAGTTTCCGGTTCATCTTCTTTTGGAAAATCATCCAGCATCTCCACTGTCTGAACCTCATCCGTATCCAGAATTTGGAAAATCACATCCTCTGCATAACCATACCCAGAAGGCGCTTCCTTCTCTACCAGCCGATAGGTTCCAATCGGAAGCCGCTCTATATAATGAGGAGTATTGGTACTCACCCAGGTTTCTACCAAAACTTGATTCTCATCATAAAGCTCTAACAGTGCTCCCGGAAGCTCCTCTCTTGTTGTAATATCCTTCTTGCTGATCTGAACCTTTGTCACATCATCCTCCATTTCCACAACCTCTATTTTGACAGGCTCTGCATTCTCATCCTCCGTTCTCTTATCCGTTTCTTCAGTCTCTCTATCTTCCTTCTCCGGTATCTGCACTTCCTGTCCCTCCGGTTTTGAGCCCGATCCTTCTTCATCTGCTGTTATTGAAATATCCGTATCATTCTGCTGCTCCTCTTCCTGAGAATCCACCAAATAGATCTCTATTGCATCTAACAGCTTCCCTTCTGTATCCCGGGCCTGTTCCAGCCGGAAATGAACATCCTCTGCTGTCACATACCCAGGCGCCGGCTCTGCCTCCCGAAATGCGTAGACCCGCCCCAGCTGCAGTCCTTCTGTCATATGGATCATTCTGGCCGGCCCCGTAGAGATCCAGGAGTCTTTGATAACCTCTGTACCCGGCTCTAAATCCGGTTTTTGTTCTCGTTCACCTTCCGATGCAGCAAAAAAATCTTTTTCCGCAAAAGGCAGCTCCCATACTTCCAGCAGGGCTCCTGCCAGTTCCTGTCCATCCGTCAGATCCAGCTTCCGAAAACGCACTCTCGTAATCTGGTTTTCCAAAACTACCACATGTTCCTGTATATCTGTCTTCTGACCGCCCTTTTCGCTTTCATAGCTTCCGTCTACCGACAAAACCTCTTCTGATTGAAGATAACCGACAGGCGCTTCCAATTCTCGAACTTCATAGCGGCCAAGAGGCAGATCTTCATCAAATACTCCATTCCCATCAAGATCTGTTATGCATGCAGCAATCAAAGTTCCTTCCGGAAACAGCAGAACTGGTTCCTCCCGAAGAATCCAGGCATTTTTTTCCTCACTGTACACAATTCCAGTATAGATATCCTCCCCTGCATAAAGGCCGCAGATGGCTCCCTGCAAACATTTTCCGGAATCCCGATCCTTTTTTACCACCTTGATCTTTAACCGCTGACGCTCATTTTTATAATCAGCATGTTTGATATCGAAGCTGACTGTCTGCCTCTGAGGTGTAATGGCAAACTCCTCTTCTGCAGTATTCAGCACAAAACCAGATCCTGCAACAGTCTCCCGAATCTTATATTTCCCAATATACAGCCCGGAAGCATAAGCGTATCCATTTCGGTCTGTCGTTACCTCTGCTGCCACATCACCCTTTTTCCAAATGCGGTAGGGTTCCGGATCTATCCCGTATTCCTTAAGCAGTTTCAAATCTATTTCCTGGCTGTAGATATCCTCTGCCGCCACAATCTGAAAGCCCGCACCCTCAACAGGCGCATCCTCATAAGAAAAAGTTACATCCTTATGCATGGCAATATCCTCCAGCTTTAGATAGCGGAAAGGCTCTGATACCAGCTTGTCCAGAAGAGTTTTTGTATCCTCCCCTGTACCTGCCAGCTGCTCTCCATGCTTATAGATCTCAATGATTCCCTTCTGCTCCTGATTTTTCTGCAAAACGGTCACCGTAAGATTACCATAGGCATCACAGATGGCGTATTTGCTCACTCCCATCTGCCCGTCCGGATATACCGATCCATTTTCAATAGCAAAAATAGTCCTTTCCCTGGAAGTCCCCACAAGCTCATAGCCATTTTGTCCCTCTGTACTTGTATCCTTTACTGCCTGCTCCCTTCCATTAACCACGTACCCCTCAGGGGCTGTCAATTCTGTAAGCTCATAGGTTCCCACAGGCAGTTCTCGGGGCAGGGTAATATAACAGTCCGTAACTTTGCCTGCTTCTTTCAAAAAGGATGTAGTAAAAGGATATTCCTCTGTTCCGGTCAGAACTTTTTCACTGAGATTATAAAAGCTCAGATATCCTTCCGAATCCATTTTCCAATTGAGAGCTTTTAAGCTGTCCAAGCTGGCCTCCTTGGTGAGACACCGAAGGCGATACTCGGCGCCCTCCTTCAAAACAGTTCCCCGCACCATTTCATCCGCCTTTATGTAAGCTCCCGGCTGTACCAAAAATTCTTCATCTGCCTTCACAATCCGCAGATAAGCAGTGGTTATCCGATTGTTGATCATCCGCGGCTTTTGAAGAATTCTTCCTTCCCGATCCTTTGTATTTTTGTGATCACCGTAGCGAATTCCTTCTGCAGACGTATAGGTTTTTTCCACTGTCTGTTTTCGGGTGTCTGTGTAAAGGACGCCTCCATCCTGAGAAATATGAACGATAAAAGGCTTTGCCATCACATGTCCCTCCGGTGTGGTAGTCTCTGCAATCACATAGGTTCCGTAGGGCAGCTCCGGTGTCTCAATATGTCCTTCTTTATCCGTGAACATCTCTGCCACCTGATAGCGGTTGACGCCCCCTGCGGACACAAGCCATTTCCTGTCCCCTGCTGTCCATTGCTCCTGACCTGAGCGCTTGTAGACCACAGCTTTTGGTTCATTTGTAAAATCATATTCCCAAAAGGAAGAAATATCGTCGCTGCCCCAGATACCATTTACGGCAGCAAGGGTTCCATCCTTCACTTTGGAGAGCTCCCGGATTCGGTAGACGGAAAATCCTGCTCCGGCCATATTTGAGAGTTCTGTCTGATATCCGTTATCTGAGGTCTTTAAAATCTGAATTCCCTGTTTCATTACATAATCGCCGGAATAGATGGTGTGGGAGCTGCTTTGATTATCCGCTGTCAGCTGATTATCCGCATCCTTTGCCTGTTCATTCCGAACCTCTACTCTGGTCATCTGATTTTTGTAGGTAAAGGCGGCCGGATAACGAGCCTCATCCAGCATATAGCCTTCAGGGGGTGTAAGCTCACGAATATAGTAGCTTCCCAGCTCCAGATCTCCGAAAGCCGTCTTCCCCGGCGTCTCCACATAGGCAATGGTTCCTGACGGATTGGCTATATGACGGCTTCCGTCTGTGTTCAGAATATAGCCGTCTTTGTCCTGTTTAGGCGAGCGGCCTACAGTGGCCCTGGCTACCAGTGCATCCTTGCGGAACAGAATTCCTGTTTTTCGATCCCCGTGAATAATATTTTCTGCTGCATAGATTCCATACACAGCTCCTTTCAGGTCCGCATCTCCCTGGGCAATGCCGCTCTCAGTTTCTGTGTCATATTTGACCAGTTCCACGCTCCCCAGTGTGCGCTCGTTGGTCAGATGGAAATCGGCTGTTCCATTTCCCGATACGGCTCTGGAAGCTTCGTTGGCCTGCCACACATAACCAGCGGGGGCCGTTACCTCCCGGATGCTATAGGTATAGCTTACTGCGGCAAATGCTTCCTTTTGGGCGTCAATCTCTGCCTGAGCTTTGCGCATAGAGGTGTGGCCGTCAATTTCCGCCTGCTGCTCCGGCGTCAATTCGTCATAGTTGCTGCAATAGCTTGCACGATAGGATGCAGATTTGCTGGTGCTCCAAGAAGCTTCTCCATTGATATCTGTAGTAACCGAAGCAGCCTTTTCCCCATTTTCAAAAATGTCGATCACGCAGCCTGCCAATCCCACTTTGGTCTGCCAATCTGTCTTTTTCACCTGAACTCCATAGGATACGGCAATGGAATCTTCTATGGAAGAGAATTCCGGTTCAACCTTTGGGACTTCCGGAATGTCCGGCTCTTCTCCGCCTCCGCCGGTCCCCGGCTGATAAATGCTTGCGGAAGCTTTACTGCGGACACCTGCTGTCTGGGCGCTGCTGTTAGCCGAGTGATACGCATAATATGTGTTGGAGTGATGACATGCTCCCTGATAGTAATCCCATACCATCTCCGCCATATTGGAAGCCTCGTCAGAAGAAGTATTGAGCATGGACACTGCACGGCTGATAACCTGATTTTGAGAAAGAGAGGAAGATTTAAGGTACAGCCAAGCTGCTATCTGAACTACTGCGTAATACTTGCCGGACAGAGACGCATAGCTTATCAGATAGCCGATCCCCCCTTGTTTTGAGTCATAGGAACCATCTTCTGCAAAATATTTGTATCCGTTTCGGGCCGATTTTCCCATGCTTAAGCACAGGGCAGGCTCTCCTCCCAGGGTCAGCTTATAGATGGTTCCATGTCCGGTTCCGGAATATCCGGTAGCTGAAACAGACAGACTGGCAACCTTGTCTCCTGCCTCCAGCACGCCGGATGCTGCAGAATAGGTTTGCACCATTCCCAGATCCGTCAGAATTTTTTCTGCGGCATTGAGAAGGCTGTCAAAACGCCCCTCCTCACCGTCTTCCATCCCTGCCTGCCAGCTTCTATAGAGTTCACTTTCCATGTCTTCTTCTAAAAATGCTGCAAGAAATTCATATACCTGATCCAGAGTCCAGCCGTCCGCCTGTAATTCCTGCAGATCTGAGAGTTCCAATATCTGAAATATAGTTCCCTCAAAAAATGCCGCAGCTGAAACTCCCTGCTCCAATATAGATAGAATCTGGGCCAAGTCCTGCCCACCATATACATATGGATCCAATTCTACCAAAGATGACTGAATGAATTCAGCCAAATCACGTTCATAGTCATAGAGAGCTTCCCACCAGGCTTTTTCTCTCAAAAGAATATCTCTGTAACCCTCTGGCAGATAGAGCTTCATCCATTGCTGAATACTCTCTACATTTCCTTCCTGAAAATGATACTGTTCTTTTTGCCGCTGTGAAGCCGCAATTTCCTCTGCTGCCTCCTGCACTGCTTCCTTTGCTGTACCTTCTATACTTTTCTTTGTATCTT
The DNA here is from genome assembly GCF_036941035.1 of Candidatus Merdisoma sp. JLR.KK006. Taxonomy (NCBI): domain Bacteria; kingdom Bacillati; phylum Bacillota; class Clostridia; order Lachnospirales; family Lachnospiraceae; genus Candidatus Merdisoma; species Candidatus Merdisoma sp. JLR.KK006. The sequence goes on from NZ_JAYMNS010000002.1 coordinate 162,901, forward strand.
CCTTGGATTCTGTATTATTTTCCATGCCTGTGTCTTTTCCGGATTCTGCATTTTCCTCTAATTCCATGTCTTCTCCGGCTTCTGTATTTTTGCTTGTTTCTATATCTTTTAAGCTCTCTGAATCTTTTTTGTCTTGGATACCTTCTATAATTTCTGTATTTTTTTCTGTTTCTGATTTTTTTTCAGATTCCATGCCTTTTTCTTCTTTTGCATCTTTCTCTGTTTCCACGGCATTTCCTGTTTTTGTATCCTCTTCATCTTCTGCATTTTTTTCGTCTTCTGTGTTTTTCTCTGATTTTGCATTTTTCTCAGCTTCTGTATCTTCTTTTTGTCTCTGACTTTCTGCCGTATTTACTTCTGTTCCTGCATAGACATAAGCGTTTGCTGTCTGAGCAAGCACTGCAGCTAAAAGAAGCAGGATGCCTGCCTTTTTCAGCCGCTCTTTCCATTTTCTTTTCATAAATTTGTACTACTCCTTTCTGTCTGAGCTCCATACTTTTTAAACGATTGTGGAATAAAAAAGAATTGGGACGGATCTCACAGGAAGCAGGGAGGAATTCCCCGAATCTTCGAATGACTGTATCGTCCTGTTTTGTACTATAATCTATTTTCCAGTATTTGTCAATTATATTACAGCAAAAAAAGTAAAACTTTACTGCCTGTCAGGATTTAAATCCCGGCAATTCGTAAAAAATCCAAGAATATTGAGCGGTCATCTTTACTTTTTATCCAAAAAATCTTATAATATATCCCGTAAAAGGCCAATTCTTTGTGCATACTGGCAAAAGCTTTGCAAAAATCTTACTAGATTCAGGGGGACAGACCTATGATTTCCAATCAGATTATTCAGACAACCATTGACGACTTACGGGGAATTACAAGAATTGACTTATGCGTTTTGGATATAAGCGGCAGTCTGGCGGCATCTACCTTCGAGCCGTCAGAGATTTCCAAAGAAATCCTTGATGTATTTGCTGCTTCCCCGGCGGAAAGCCAGAGCTTTCAGGGATATCACTTCTTTAAGATTTATGATGAAGGACAATTAAGCTATGTTCTTTTGACAAAAGGGACCGGCGATGATGCCTATATGATCGGCAAGGTGACTGTGAAGCAGATTGAGGGACTGATCGTGGCTTATAAGCAGCGTTTTGACCGCAATAATTTTATCCAGAATCTGCTTCTTGATAACCTGCTTCTGGTGGACATCAGCAATCAGGCTAAAAAACTGCATATCAATCAGGATACCCTGCGGGTCGTGTATCTGGTAGAGACAAACACGGATGAGGATATTATCACCATGGAATCTGTACGCAGCGCATTTGCACCAGATTCTCAGGATGTTATCACGGCTGTAGATGAGAAAAATATTGTAGTAGTAAAGGAGCTGAGTGATCAGGACGGCTATGAGGAACTGGAAAAAACTGCACGCCTGTTAGTGGATATGCTGAGCACTGTGCGTGTGTCCTATGGAACAATTGTGAGTCAGCTTAAGGATGTCTCCAAATCTTACAAAGAAGCACGGATGGCTATGGATGTAGGTGAAATCTTCTATCCGGAAAAGACAGTGGTTGCCTACCATACCTTAGGACTTGGACGGTTGATTTACCAGCTTCCTCTGTCCCTGTGCAGGATGTTTATGGTAGAGGTTTTAGGGGAAAATCTGCCCAATACCTTTGACGAAGAAACTCTGACTACCATTGAGAAGTTTTTTGAAAATAACCTGAATGTTTCGGAAACAGCCCGCCAGTTATTTGTACACCGCAATACCCTGGTATACCGCTTAGAAAAACTGGAGAAGACAACCGGGCTGGATATCCGGATTTTCGAGAATGCTCTGGTATTCCAGATTGCCCTTATGGTCGCCAAGTACATGGAATATCTGGAGACACAAGAACTTTAAAAGTACATCAAAGAGGCAGTTTGGAAGTAATCAAAATGATTATCTCCAAACTGCCTCTTATTTTTGCTGTTCCATTATCTGACAAGTATTCTGGCTTTATGGTATCACTCGCTGCAGAAGCCAGTATTTTATTGAGACTCGGCTCCTTTTTTCTTGCCTTTCTTTTCCGGTTCCGGAAGCTGATCGATCAGCTTCTCAATGACATGCTTTTTCATGTATACATCCAAACTCAGCATACAGATAAAGGAAAAGAGTTCCAGAAAATCCTTGTCCTCACTGGAAGCATCTTTGAAGGTTTCTCCTGCAATCTGATATTTTGAACGAAGATCCTCCTTCAATGTCTCAATCTGTGCTTTCTCCAGGCTGAATACCTCATCATAAATCTGCTCCAGCTGAATGGCATGGCCTGTGTGAAAGTACTTCTCTGTCAGCGGAGCAAACAGACTGTGAATATCACTGATGGACAAAATATTTTTAAAATAATAAATAAAAATCAATAGAAGCAGGTGCTCCTTGGAATATTTTTTCTTCTCCGGCGGAGGAAGCAGGTTGTTCTTGGCATAGTTGTTGATCATGGTTTTTGTCAGGATCTTGTCATCCTCGTAGCGCTTGGATGCTTGAAGCTGCCGATCCATAAATGTTGTAACCTGATCCATATACAGATCAATTCCCGGTACATCCTCCGGACGGATATGATCCATCCGATCCAGATTATCTAAAATGTCTTTTAAAATATTTTGTACATCCATTGTCATACCAATCACCTCACAACTTATTATATAGTATTTAAAACTATATGACAAGCAGTAAATATTTTATTTTTAAATCTGCACCATAGATGTTATCTGGTATTGGTTTTGTTTAGGTCATTCCGCTCATCCGCTCCAGCTTCTCTTTCTTATATGCCCCATAGCGCTCTTCCTCAATGGCCGTACGGATCTCCGTCATCATGGTATTGTAGAAATACAGGTTATGAAGCACACAGAGACGCATTCCCAGCATCTCTTTTGCTTTCAAAAGGTGGCGGATGTACGCCCTGCTGTAGCGTCGGCAGGCCGGACACTGGCAGCCCTCCTCAATAGGTCTGTCATCCAGCTCATATTTTGCATTAAAAAGATTGATCTTTCCATAGTTGGTGTAGAGATGTCCATGACGGCCATTCCGGCTGGGGTATACACAGTCAAAGAAATCCACCCCCCGTTCCACAGCTTCCAGAATATTGGCCGGAGTTCCCACTCCCATCAGGTAGGTGGGCTTATTCTCCGGAAGATACGGCACTGTCTCTTCAATAATATGATACATCTCCTCATGGGTCTCACCCACGGCCAGGCCGCCGATGGCGTAGCCGTCCAGCTCCATCTCCGCAATCTCCTTGGCATGCTCTATGCGGATATCTGCAAAAATAGCTCCCTGATTGATACCAAAAAGAAGCTGTTCCCGGTTGATGGTATCGGGAAGACTATTCAGCCGCTTCATTTCCGCCTTACACCTCCCAAGCCACCGGGTTGTCCGGGCCACGGATCGCTCCACATAATCCCGTTCCGCTAATGCCGGCGCACACTCGTCAAAGGCCATGGCAATGGTGGAAGCCAGGTTGGACTGAATCCGCATACTCTCCTCCGGCCCCATAAAAATCTTCCGCCCGTCTACATGAGAGTGAAAATATACACCTTCCTCCTTAATCTTCCGCAGCGAGGCAAGGGAAAACACCTGAAACCCGCCGGAATCCGTAAGAACAGGCTTGTCCCAGGACATGAATTTATGTAAACCTCCAAGTTTTTTTACAATCTCATCCCCCGGACGCACATGAAGATGATAGGTATTGGACAGCTCAATCTGGGTGCCAATCCCCTCCAAATCCGATGTTGCAACCGCCCCCTTAATGGCGGCCGCCGTACCTACATTCATAAATACCGGTGTCTGCACTGACCCATGAACGGTAGTCAGCTCCCCGCGCTTTGCATTTCCATCCTTTTTCAGTATTCGATACATTTATTTCAGCCCTCTTGCTTTCAATTCATCAATTATCCTCTTATATACAGGCATGTCCACACCATAGGCAGAAACCATTTTCTCCACGCCATAGACCAATCCCTCAATCTCCGAAGCCCCGCCTTTGGCAATATCCCGCTGCATGGAGGTTCCTGCGGGACTTAAGTCTGCCAGAACCTTCAGGTTGGCCTCTGCAATGTCCTCCTGCAGTCCAAGCTCCATGGCCTCCCCCAGAGAATATCCCTTTACACATACAAAGACAGCTTCCTCCTACGGTGCCGGAGCCTGCAATTACATATTTCATCTTTTCCTCTTAGTCCAGTTCCGTAATATCCTGTCCATACACCCTCATATAAATCAATTCCCAGCCGCAGATACATGCGTCTGTAAATTGATTTGTGCATAGACAGGATATTACTGTTCAAAATCACTGCGTGATAGCACGAAAGGATAAAGTCGCTTCGACACACCCGTAATGAGAGAAACTTTCATTCGAAAGGGTACTCATGAAAGTTCCTCTCGTGTGCCTTTGCAACTTTACCGTTCCCAAATCTTCTGCAAATACTCCATTTTCGCCCCCATCCCCTCCAGCAGGGCGTCTGCCAGAACGAGGGCTGCCATGGATTCTACCACAACCACTGCTCTTGGTACAATCACCGGATCGTGGCGTCCCCGGATGCTGACCTCAATGTTTTCCCCTTTTTTATTCACCGTATGCTGAAGTGCACTGATGGATGGCGTAGGCTTAATGGCCGCCCGGAACACCAGATGGCTTCCGTCGCTGATCCCTCCTAAGGTGCCGCCTGCATGGTTGGTCTTCTTGGAAACCTTCTGTTCCCGGCACACAAAGGCATCGTTGTTTTTGCTTCCTTTCGCCTTGGCTGCTCCAAAACCGTCTCCTATCTCAAAGCCTTTCACCGCACCAATGGAAAGTATGGCCTTTGCAAGATTGGCATCCAGCTTGTCAAAGCAAGGCTCGCCTAAGCCTGCCGGAAGCCCCCTGACTACACACTCAATGATACCGCCGGAAGAATCCTGTTCTTTCATACACTCATGAAGATAAGCCGCCGCCTGCTCTGCCGCCCGGGCATCTGGCATAAAAAATGCATTTTCCCAGATGACTTCCTCCGAAAACCGCTCCCTGTCGATTTCCACCGGGCCAATGGCGCTGGCATAGGCGCATAGATGAATTCCCAATTCCTTAAGAAGCTTTGCCGCAATCGCCCCTGCTGCTACCCGTCCAATGGTCTCCCTGCCGGAGGAACGGCCGCCGCCCCGATAGTCCCGAAAGCCGTATTTCTCATCAAAGGTATAATCCGCATGTCCCGGACGATAGCAGGAAGCTATCTCACTGTAATCTCCGGAACGCTGGGAGGTATTTCTTACCATCAGGGAAATGGGGGTTCCTGTGGTCATTCCCTCGAAAACTCCTGAAAGAATTTCCACCTGATCCGCCTCAGTGCGGCTGGTGGTATATCGGGACTGCCCCGGTTTTCTGCGGTTCAGATATTGCTGAATATCCTCTTCTGTGATGGCAAGACCTGCGGGGCATCCGTCTACCACCACGCCGATTGCCTTTCCGTGGGACTCTCCCCAGGTTGAAATACAAAAATGTTTTCCAAATATTGAACCTGCCATAGTTTGTACTCCTGTTCTTTTTTCTTTTCCCAAATCTCTTCCAATGCTTTTTAAGACTGCTCAAAGCATACTTCATATAAGCATTCAATTGCCCATGCCTCTCCACAGACAATCAAAAAAGCTATCTATTATCATAGCGGACTTTTCCTCATTCGTCAAATATTCCCGTATGCAGTTTTCTGTCACACCCCCCTAAAAACAAAAACCCGGCAATATCCTGCCAGGTTCCAATTCTTTAAAATTTACCCCTATAGCTCATTGCCCTCCTCATAAAATTCCGGCGGTGTAAGATTCCCCTTTTAAGAATCCACACCGCCGTCCTTTTTACTCCGCTTCTGCCATAGGCGTAATTACAATATTTTCTCCGGAGATTCCGGTCTTGCGCTTCACAATATCCTCGATCTGCGCCCGGCCTGCGTCGTCTACCTCCGCCATATTCACAACCACATCCACCTGCCCGTCCGTGATGCTTACCACAGCATCCTCAAAGCCTTTGGCCTGAAGCAGTATCTCTGCGGCAGATTCCCGCTCCGCAACGTCTGTCAGGGCTATCATGCTGTCAATAGCCTCCTGCTTCTGGGCATCGGAAATATTCGCATTGTTGATAACCTCCAGAAGAATCTCCTTATTCTTAGAACGAAGCTGCTCTCTCGTCACCTTCGCCTCAGCAGAAAAGCCTACCCCCGATGTGGAGCTTGCCAGTACGGCCTCTCCTGGATTCTCATCTTCTCCCAGTTCAGCCGTATCCAGATCCGATGCATCCTGATCCAGGCTTGCAATATCGCCGTCCGCAAACTGCAGTTCCTCAAGCCCGGTCTCGGCATACAGATCCTCTGCGGAAATATCTGCTGCAATGTTATCGTCATCCTCTTTTGTGGCTGCCCCCGATCCTGCCGTAATGCTGGCAGAGTCAAGCTTGCTTCCGGAATAGTTTAAGTACCCTGCTACCGCAATCATAATAGCAAGTGCGGTAATGATCATCTGGTTTTTCTTGAATATGTTCTTCACTTTGAACCCTCCATCTTCATTATTTTTATTTTATGTGCCTCCACAGGAAATAATGCCTGAATGGCCTCCAGAATATTCTGTTTTACCGTTGGATTTCCGCCGCCCTCGGCAATCACGATGACCCCCTCCACTGCAGGCTCCAATTCCTGAATCACATAAGGCGTTCTTATTCCGTCTTCCCCTTCCTCATAAACAGTGGCCTCTTCTTTCTCATTTTCCTCTGTCGTCCGGCTTCCTCCCTGAGAGTCCGTCTCTTCTACTCTCTGACTTCTGGAGGGTGCATCTTTCTCCACCACTTTCTGGGCGGAAGCACGCAGGGTAATCATCACATCTACCCTGCCTACCCCCTCCACTTTCTCTAAAACTTCCTTTAAGCGCTGCTCCTGCTGCCGTTCATAAGAATCGGACGAAAACGTCTCTTTCGTTCCCTCTAAAGCGCCCTCTCCCTCCTGGGCCGTTTCTTTTTCTCCCTGCTTCTCTTTCTTAGGTTCCACAGGAATGGCAATCACCAGCAAAAGAACGCCAAAGAGCAGGAGAATCACCAGTTGATCCTTTTTTGGCTTTTTAATCCTCTTCCGGTTTTCCGATTTCAATATGGATTTCAGGAATTCCACTCTCGTCTCCTCCCTGAGGGACCAATCTTTCCTCCTGCCCCTCCTGTTCCCTCTGTTCTTCCTTTAAGCTTTCCGCCTCATCCCGGGCTTCATAAAGCTTCTCCTCCATGTACCGCTGATACTCTTCCTCAACAGCCTCCTGCCTTTCTAAAAATTCCTGAAGCTCCCTGTCATAGGTCTGTCTGGCATAGGTCTTATCCAACTGCCGATCTAATCCCAAGGCTGACAGCAGGGGGGACATTACAAGGATCATCAAAACAATTCCCATAAAAAATTGTAAATATTTCCGCTGGTTTTTCTCCGGCAGCACATGAAGCACTACCACCATCAAAAGAGTATAAAACGCAATATCCTGTATCCAGCCAAATAATAAATTTTTTATATTCCAGCCCTCCTTTTCATCCCCTTACTGACACAGTCACAACTGCAATGGTCAGCATAAACAAAACTACCGTAGTAAATACTACCCGAAACAGCAGGCGGATTCCCTCTCCCACTCCGGACACACAGCCGATCATCCGTTTATCCGATACCGGCTGAATGAGCGCAGCCGCCAGTTCCAGAATCAGTACCAGCATCCCAAGCTTTGCCAAAGGCATCAGGCAGATAAGCACAAGTACTACCAGAGCCGCAACGCCGATGCCATTTTTTATAAGAACGGAAGATCCCAGCACCACGTCCGTTACGGAACCGGCGATATTGCCGATTCCCGGAATCATCTCCGCCGCCCGGCTGAATAAGGTAGTTTTCAAAGAATCTACTGCCGGATTCAAAATTCCCTGTATCGTATTAAAGCCAATCACCACTGCAAGCATGGATTTCAGCAGCCATACTGTGACCTTTGATGTCATTTCTTTCATCTGGGACAGATACTCATCCTTCGTCAGATGGTTTACAAAGACGAGGATCACATGGATCTGAATCAAAGCCATCAGCCCGTTTTGAATCAGTCTCTGAATGAAATAAATAAGCCCCAGGAAAAATTCATAAAATACCAGAGCCGTGGTACTTCCGGATGCCATCGTCACCGCAAGGCAAAAAGCCGGAACCAGCACATTCATAAAATTCTGAATCCCCAGGAGCACTTCCCCGGCAATCTCCATTGCCCCGGAAAAAATCTGCAATAATATCAAAAACAGCAATAGATAAGTAATCTCAAAGCTTACCTCCGCAATCTGCTGGTTCTGGAAAATATTAGAAAAATTAGACATGAGAGCCGCTGCAATTGCAAGGAGCAAAATAGAAAGCAGCAAATGCTTTTCTGTCTGCCAATTATCTCCCATCTGTTCCACTACGGCCGTCACGAAGTTCTCCAAAGTCAGGGATCGTCCTCCCTGCAAAAGCTCCAGCACCGTATTCTTAAACTGGAATTCCCCTCCCAAAATCTCATCCACCGATTCTTCTATTTCGTTAAAATCTAACTCATCTATCATAGAAAAGTCTTCGGCCCGGACATTAAGCGGTATGAGAAAGCCCAAAAACAGGATGCCCGACAGGAGAGCGCAAAATCTAAAATGCGGTATATTTTTCCATTTCTTTTCCATCTTTATGTTCCCAAAAATCCATGAATGGTATCTAAGAGAGCCGTGATGATAGGCATACTGACAGCTAGGATCGAAAGCTTGCTGAATACTCCAATCTGTCCGGCAATAGCCCCATACCCTGCATCCCGGCAGATGTCTGCGGCAAATTCCGATATATAGGTAATGCCTATGATTTTAAGCAGCGCTTGTATGTAAGAGCTTTGGATGGAAATGGAGCTTTGAATCAGCTTTACGCTCTCTACCACAATCTCCAGCTTCTGAACTGCTAAAAGCAGCAGAAATACGCTGGTAGCAATGCTCAGATAGACGGAAAATTCCGGTTTTACCGCTTTTATCTGAAGCGCCAGCAAAACGCCGGCAATTCCAATCATGGCTGCCTGAAGCATAATATCACCTCTATTTTAGTTCCGTAATATCACTTACAGCACCACTCATCTAGAAGAATTTCCGGCCGCAAAAACATGCGTCCGCAAATCCTTCTGGCACTGTAAGTGATATTACTGTTTTTAGTTCCGTAATATCTACAACGCAAAAAGGCGCTGCATGGTATCAAACAAATCAAAAATGTAGGGAAGAATCCAGAACAGCACCAATACCAGGCCCGCAAGGCTGGTCAAAAATGCCTGCTCCTCCCGTCCGCTGTGCTTTAGAATCTGGCTCAGCACAGAGACCAGGATTCCAACCGCCGCAATTTTAAATATGAGATTAACGCTCATAAGTTCCTCCATTTACACCAGCAGAATGACCAGGAAAATGCCTCCGGCCACTCCTAAGCTCTGGTATAATTTCCGTTTTGTCTGTGCCGCTTCCTGAGCCTCCCGAATGCAAAGTTCAAGCTGATCCAGATAAAGATCAATGGAGGAAAGCTGCATTTCCAGGTCCAGATATCCCAGAACCTCTCCTAAGCTTCCAAGCTGCTCCTTGTCCCCCTTTTTCAAATGAGTATCGGAAAGCCAACGCTTAATCTGCTTCTGCCACAGTTCCCCAAAGCTTTGCCCCTCCATGCTCCCCATCTGCTCTGCCGTCTGTTCCAAAAAGCTGCCGAAAGGCTCTTTCATGCGAACCGCAATACTGGAAAATGCCTCCGGCAAAGGTGTCTTTGTATATTTAATCTCTCCCCTTAACATATAAATCATCTGTTTCAATAACCGAAGCTCCATGCAGCGTCCCTTTAAATCGCTGCTGAAGCTGGCACCGATTCCTGCAGCGGAAGCCAGAATCAGCAATGCGCCAATCCCCTTTAGCATAAGCTCATCCCCCTTTCATCCAGAATGTGCCGAATCATGCCTGTTCGTATCCGATTATCCGCCCCATGGGCATCCCGTAATTCATGCTCCTTTGGAGCGGGCAAATTGTATAAAACCACATAGCGCTCAAATATTTGTTCCTCCACCAGCCGCCGAAGAAGAGGTTTGGAACGAATATCCTCCAAGGAACTGCCGTGAACCGTGGCAAGAAGACGACAGCCGCAAAACAAAGCCGTCTCCAAAGCGCTTATATCCTTCTCGCCGCCAATCTCGTCCACTGCCAACACCTCCGGGGCCATGGAACGAATCATCATCATCATTCCCTCCGCTTTCGGACAGGCATCCATTACATCTGTACGGATGCCTATATCATTCGCCGGAATCCCCTGGCAGCAGCCGCAGATCTCAGAACGCTCATCCACCACCCCCACTGTCTGTCCCGGCAGTTCCCTGCTTCCATTGGATATTTGCCGGATCAGATCCCGAAGCAGTGTGGTTTTTCCGCATCGAGGAGGTGAAATAATCAATGTATGCTTAAGTCCTGCCTTATCATAAAGGCAGGGCAACACCTTGTCCCCACAGCCGATAATCTGATGGGACAAACGGAGATTGAGACATGAGATATAACGAATGCTTTTCACCTTGTCCCCCTCCAGAACGGCTTTTCCGGATATCCCCAGCCGATGTCCCCCCTGAAGCGTCAGATAACCTTGTTTCAATTCATCTTCATAGGCATAGAGGGAGTATTTTCCCACAAGCTCCATCGTTTCCCGAATTTCCTTTTGTGTCACTGCCCAGGCATTCCCCGGTTCTTTCAAAACTTTCCCATGTTCGGACAAAAAGTATTCTTCACCATCCAGACGAATCAAAAAAGGCTTCTCCGCCCGGAGCCGGATTTCCTGCAGTTTTTCAAAATCCAACCTGGCCTGCTCCAAAATTTCCCGGATATGCCCGGAAAAAAAGCATATGATTTTGTTCCTGTCTTTCATTGTCTCACCTCTTAGGAAAGTATATGAGGACAAACTTAAAAAAAGACTAGTACAGCAAATATTAATTATTGGCTGTACCAGTCTTTTCTTTAATTCTTTATCATTTTTTAATATGCATAACATTACAGGTTCCCATCATAAGAAGCAGCAAACTTTTCATAATACTGCACAGACTTTTCTTCTGTCAGGCCGAAATGCTTTTGAAGCTTTATAAGGATTCTTTCTCTTGTGATCTGTTCCTCTAAATTGTCCTGAATCAATGCTTGTATTCCTTGTTCTATTCCTTGTTCTATTCCTTGTTCTATTCCTTGTTCTATTCCTTGTTCTATCCCTTGTTCTATTCCCTGTTCCATTCCCTCTTCCAATATACTCTGGCCCAGCCCTCCCATATGTGTTACCTCCTTCCACAATTCTTCATTCTCAGAAAAATCAATATACTCCGAAATTGTATCCATAAAGTCATCCTTGTGCGGATACATAAGCGCATTCAGAAAGCGCAGAAGCTCATATCCATCATCTTCCTCTATTCCATCATATATCTTCGAACCAAGCTTAATAACAACCAGTGTCATCAAATCATAATTCTCTTTTTCCACAGTATGTATTCTGGTATTCTTTGTATTAGCCACTTCATATACTGATATACTATATTGAGCTTCTTTTGGAATATCATCCCGACAGATCCAAATACCATAACACTTCTCCAGAGCTCCGTAATCCGTATTCTCTGCAGCCAGAGACAATTGCAATGATAGTTGTCTTGCCAAATAATAAATTCCACGCTTTTCAAGAGGATAACCTGGCCGATAGGTCTTCTGTGACTCTATATCCACATGCAGGCTGATCTGCACATCCTCTTTAGAAAGCAAAGGATTCTTTGCTCGAAACACCAAATCAAATCGTGAAACCTTCTCATTCAACTGAACAAACTCTGCATTATCACCCTGAACCTGTGTATTGCTTCTTCCGGCAGAAACTTCTTTTAAATCGCTCATAGAATCTGAATCTATAAAACTCATAATTTCTTTCCGACTATATCCTTTGTACTCTTCTATGACCTCTTGCAAAATTACTGCCAGCACCTCTTTGCTATGCAGAACAGCCTTGCTCTGTGCATCCAGGCCCTCCATATCTGCCGTAACCTGCATGGAGCTGAGCGCTTCCATACTCCCTTTGAGTTTGTCCATATATCTCCTCCTTTTTCGAACTTATGTTCTATTTTATCATAGATACAAAGATTCGTCAATATAGATGGAGAAAAAAAGTTAACTTTGTTATCAAATCAAAGCCTTTTCTTTTTCCGCATATCTGTCATCCCATAGCTTCTCAGCTCTCCATGCAGGGCTGAATGTCTGGGGAATTCTTCCCGGTATTTTTGAAGCTGTATTTCCTTTGCTCCCGCTTCTCCTCTTGATTCCTTCACTTCCCCAAGAGCTGCTGCCAAAGCTGCCACACTTTCATAATGATTACGGTGCTGACCCGATACAATTCCATGCACACGTTTATCAATCATTTTTTCTAAAGCCGCCAGATAATCTCCGGTCTGTTCCTTTGTTACTTCTTGCGCATATACCTCTTTCCAGTGCTGAAAACATTCCCAAAAAGCATCTGTCTCGCCTTTACTCTTTCCGGAATCTTTTATTTCCATCCGATAAGATGCTGTGCCTTTTACATATTCTTCCCTTTGAAATCTCAAAGAAACGGATGCCTGCCTAGCCATTTCCCGGCAGCCTGCCTGAAGCTGATCCGAGTTTAACAGCAGCAAAAGGAACAGAGGAATCCCTGTTTTAATGAATCTTCCTGACCATCCAAGTCCTTTCTTTATCTTTATGCATTCTTCCATAGATGCTGCAAAATCACCTGTCAAAAAACCCATAATTTTTCTGTCATTTTCTGATAAACTGTTATACTCTCGTTCCTTATTTACAGTATTCCCATATCTGTCCATTCCTTCGGAAGAAGCCAGTGAATTAATGATCTCTGACGCCCGCTCCTTGTATAAGTTCGGTTCAGAACTTTCTGCCGCCACTCTCAGATAATTTAATGGTGTACTGTTAGATACGAATGCCTCCATCCGGTATATCTCTGCCGCATTTTCTTCACCTGTCTCCAAGGCTGCTTCTGCCGTTTTCAGTGCAATCTCACTGCGCACCTTAAGGTTCTTATCAATGGTCTCTACAGCTTCTTTTCCAACTGTAAGCTGCCTGTCACTCTTATGTCTGTCCTCCAGATACTCCAACACTGCAAGGTAAAGAGATGGATGTTTTTGTGCTGCTTTGCGAGCTGCTTCTATCATCTCCGTCTCATTTTTCTGATACAGAACTGCTTCCCTCAAAAGCCTCCCTGCCGTATCTCCTTCCTCATTGTTCAAGAGGTCGATCCATGCATCCCAGAATTGCGGAAGTTCTTCTAATTCTTCGCCGCCTAATGACAGTACTTTTTCCAATTGTATATTTCGAAAAAGCGGCTGTGTACAATATTGATACAAAACTTTTGGCCGTTTCTCTGCCGTATTCATCTGATATACAGCATATAACACATATTGTGCCAAAAGTTCACAATCCACAGAAGTCAAATGCTCATCTACCATTTCTTTCAGTTCCAGTGTGAAACAGTCCCCCTGATCCTGCACAGATACTTCTGTTCCAATGAGCAGCTCAAATAGATCCACAGCTACCCCATAACATTTGTCATTTACACTTCGCTGCAGCAGCATCGCAGCCTCCTCATAGATACGTCCAATGCCTTGCGGATCTTCATATTCATATACCCAGTCTGCATCCCAATATCCGGAAGAATAATCTTCATACCCCTCAGCATAAAAATAAAGCTCTTCTTCTTCAATTTTCTCAAATTGTTCCTTCAGCCGGGCATATTCCTTTTGTATCTCTTCTTCGTCCTGCTTCTTTACTATGGCTTCAAGAGTACCTTCCTTTCCCGTTGCTGTCTTATTCTTCGCTGCTCCCTCCATTATTTTTATAAATTCTGCACGCTGTTTTTCCGGAACCTTGCGTGCAAGGCTGTGAAACGCCATTTGAAGGTTTTCCTTACTCATTTCTTTTGCTTTGCTGTCTACGATTTCCGTAAATTCTCTTAGGTTCATTTCTTTATCCTCTTCTTAGTTTAAATTCCTATTCCATTCATCTATGCCCATATTCAAAAAGGCAGCCCCGGCTGTTTATAGTATAACAACTTCGGGCTGCCGATTCAATGATTTTCCTTTTAACCGGGCCAAGCTAAACCAACAAATTCTCCACCCGATTAATCACATAAAACCCTTTTGAATTCAAACTATCCTCCCTGTTATAAGTCATAACAGAGCCATCCATCTGCCTAAAAATAGCCCCGGCTTCCTCCGCAATGCACTGCATGGCCGCAGTATCCCATTCCATAGTCGGATTAAACCGGTAATACACATCCGCCTTATTCTCCGCAATCAGGCATCCTTTCAGAGAACTTCCCATCTTCACCAGATTCTTAAACTGATATTTCTCTATTAGCTCACTCATCTGCGCACACTCATGGGAATTGCTGGCCACCACACGAAGAGAGGCCGTATCCACATTGTCTGACACCGACAGCTTTTCAGCCCTGCCTTCCGAATCCTTTTTATAGGCTCCATATCCTTTCGCCGCATAATACAGATCTCCCGTCACCGGCACATAGATAACGCCCATAACCGATTCATGCTCATATGCCAGGGCAATGTTCACCGTAAACTGCCCGTTTCTCTTCAAAAATTCCTTGGTCCCATCCAAGGGATCTACCACAAAGCAGTATGCATTCTCCAGTCTTGACTTATTATCCTTCTCTTCCTCCGACAAAACCGCATATTGGGGAAAGCCGCTTCTAAGGGCCTCCACAATAATCTGATTGGCCGCTTTATCTGCCTCTGTCAGGGGCGAATGATCCCCTTTATACTCTACTTTAATTGGATCGGCAGCATTATAAATCTCCATAATTGCTTTTCCCGCCCGAACAGCCGCCTCCTTTGCAGTCTCAAGCTCCTTCATCCATTCCATATTATCTCAAAATCCTCCTATTTAAAGTTCCGTAACATCTGTTACAGTACCGCTTATCTAGAAGAATTTCCGGCCACAAAGACATGTGTCCGTAAATCCTTCTGGCACTGTAACAGATGTTACTGTTTCCAGTTCCGCAGAATCCGAACAGCACACTATCATCTAAAAGAATTTCCGGTCACAAGAACATGTGCCCGTAAATCCTTTTGTGCACTGTACGGATTCTGCTGATTTTATTTAAAGTTCCGTAACATCCCGCTATCCCCTGAGAGCCATAAGTGCCTCAAACCGCTTCGCATCAATAAAGTCAGCCACAAACTCCGTCTTAGGATGGCGGCAGATCTCCTCCGGCGTGCCGATTTGCTCGATGCTTCCCTCATTGATAATCAGAATCGCATTGGCCACCTCCATCGCTTCCTCCTGATCATGGGTGACAAATATACTGGTAATGCCCACTCTGCCAATCATATTCCGAAGCCAGGTACGCAGCTCCCCCCGCACCTTGGCATCAATCGCCGCAAAGGGTTCGTCCAGCAGAAGAAGCTGTGGCTTCGGAGCCAACGCCCGGGCAAATGCCACACGCTGGCGCTGTCCGCCGGATAGCTGATGAGGATAGCGCTTTCCAAAATCCTGCATGGAAATCAATTCCAAAAGCTCCTCCACCCGTTCTTTTATCTCTGCCTTGCCTTTTTTCTGAACCTGCAGTCCGAAAGCAATGTTATCTGCCACAGTCATATAGCGAAACAGTGCGTAATTCTGAAAGACAAAGCCAATTCCCCGTTTGCTTCCCTGCAAATCATTCACCCGAACTCCATTGATCAGAATATCCCCGGAATCCGGCCGATCCAATCCGGCAATCATTCTTAAGATCGTAGTTTTCCCGCTTCCGCTGGGTCCTAAAAGCGCCGCCATATGCCCTTTCTCTATTCCAAAGGACACATCTCTGGATGCGTGAAAGCCGTCAAAGGTTTTATTCACATGCCTCATTTCCACATACATAACAAATACTCTCCATTATAAAGCTCCATAGTCCGCTTACTTTCTCTTCCACTCCACAAGATTTCTTGCTATCAGGATCAGCACCGCCAGAATCACTAATATAGAAGAAACCGCAAAAGCCGCCGTAGTATTGAATTCATTATAAAGAATCTCCACATGAAGAGGAAGCGTATTGGTTTTTCCTCTCAAATGCCCCGATATGACTGAAACGGCTCCAAACTCTCCCATAGCCCGGGCCGTACACAAAATCACACCATACAGCAGCGCCCATTTAATATGAGGAAACGTAATCCGCCGAAAAATCGTAAAGCCGCCTGCTCCCATAAGCGCCGCCGCTTCCTCCTCATCCTTTCCCTGGGCATTCATCACCGGAAACAGTTCCCGGAACACAAAGGGAAGGGTCACAAAGACAGTAGCCAGGATCACGCCAGGCACGGCAAATACAATCTTAATATCATTTGCCTTTAAAAAGCTTCCCATCCATCCCACATTTCCAAAGGTCAGAATAAACAGAAGGCCCGCAATAACCGGAGAAATAGAAAAGGGAATATCAATCAAGGTTGCCAGTAGCTGCCTGCCCTTAAAATAATATTTCGATAAGAGATAAGAAGCAAAAATTCCAAATACGGTATTTACCGCAACGGCACACAAGGTTGCCAGCAAGGTCAGCTTAAGCGCCTTCACGGTATATTCATCGAAAACCGCTTCCCTGTATGCATTCCATCCATCCCGCAGAGCGTTGGCGGCTACCACTAAGAGCGGCAGAACCAACATGAAAAACAGGAACATAACGCTTATACCTATCAATATATACTTTACGGCCTGATCCGAATCCCTCCGGGGCGGCTCTATTACTTTCCGTATGGAATTAATATCATCCCCCACCACATCCTGCTCATAGGTTCTCTCCGCCTTTTTTGACATCACAATCCTCCTATTTTAAGTTCCGCAATGTCCTCTCCCGGCCCGCCTTCTTAGAAGGATTTCCAGCCGCTTAAAGCATGCGTCTGCAAATCCTTCTGGTCCACTCGGGACATTGCTGTTTTAAGTTGCTACACAACGGTACGAAAGGGTAAAGTCACTTCGGCACACCTGTAATGAGAGAAACTTTCATTCGAAAGGACACTCATGAAAGTTCCTCTCGTGTGCCTTTGCGACTTTACCGTCCAGCATAAAATATTTCTTAAAAACACTTGACATTTTTTAGCTGGACTATTCCAGTTCCGTAATATCCCTTACAACTCACGGGTATGAAATCTGCTATGATTTGCTGAACCTCTGCATATAAATCTGTGCGGAATTAATCAAAAACATCAGCACAAACGAAAGCAGAAGCAGCACCAGGGCAATGGCCGTGGCATCCGCATACTTATACTGCTCCAGCTTCGTCATAATCAAAAGGGGCGCAATCTGCGTCTTATAGGGAATATTGCCGGCAATAAATACAACGCTTCCATATTCTCCAATTCCCCTTGCAAACGCAAGCCCAAACCCGGCCAACAATGCCGGAAAAAGCTCCGGCAGAATCACCCGAAAAAAGGTATACGTTCTGCCTGCCCCAAGGGTCATGGCCGCTTCCTCATACTGCCGATCCAGCTTCTCCAGTACCGGCTGCACGGACCTGACCACAAAAGGAATTCCTACAAATACCATGGCTATGGTAATCCCAATACGGGTATATGCAATTCGGATTCCCGCCTTATCAAACAGCGCTCCGACCCATCCCTTATCCGAGTAAAGAAACGTAAGGGAAATTCCCGCCACTGCCGTAGGAAGAGCAAAGGGCAGCTCGATCAGTCCGTCCATAAGCCGTTTCCCCGGAAAATCATACCGCACCAGCACCCATGCAAGAATCAGCCCAAACACCCCATTGACCACCGCAGCAAAAAAAGCACAGGAGAGACTGACTATATAACCGGAGACAATCTGGCGGGCAGTAACCACCGCAAGGAACTCCCGAAATCCAAGCTGACCGGCACTTAAAAAAATGGATGCCAAAGGGATCAGCACCAGACAGCTCAGCATGGTAAGTGTCACTCCCAAAGAAAGTCCAAAGCCCGGAATCACTCGAACTCCCTTTTTATTCTTTACTTTTACAATCTGCTGTTCCATAAAGCAACGGGCCCTTTCCTAACTTCCATAAATCTGGTCAAACACCGCACCATCGTTAAAATATGTATCATATGCCGCATTCCATCCGCCAAAATCATCAATAGTAACCAAATCCATATCAAGATTAAACTGGTCAGAAAACTCCTTAAGAATCTCTTGATCGGAGGGCCGGTAATAATTCTCCCCTGCCAGTCGCTGGGCATCAGCGCTATACAGATATTCCAGATAAGCTTTAGAAAGTTCCTCTGTCCCATGATCCTTTGCATTGCTGTCTACCACCGCCACGGACGGCTCCGCCAGAATACTGATGCTGGGCGCTACAATCTCATACTCTCCTGGATACTGCTCCATAGAGAGGTATGCCTCATTTTCCCATGCAATCAGCACATCCCCCTGCCCGTTTTCCACAAAGGTATTGGTGGCTCCTCTGGCGCCGGAATCCAGAACCAGTACATTTTCATACAATTTATTCAAAAAGGCTTTGGCAGCTTCCTCGTCCCCGCCGTTCTGCTTCTGCTCATAAGCCCAGGCCGCAAGGAAATTCCAGCAGGCACCGCCTGATGTTTTGGGATTGGGGGTGATTACCTCAACGCCGTCCTTCACCAGATCGTCCCAATCCTGAATCCCCTTTTCATTCCCTTTCCGAACCAGAAATACAATGGTGGATGTATAGGGCGCACTGTTGCCGTCAAACTCTTCAATCCAGCCCTTTTCAATAAGCCCAGCCTCTTCAATAGCCGTAACGTCATGGGCCAGGGCCAGGGTCACCACATCCGCCTCATTTCCCTCAATTACGGAACGTGCCTGGGAGCCGGAGCCGCCATGAGACTGCGTTACCGTTATCTCCTCGCCCGTCTTATCTTTCCAATATTCCGAAAACAGTTCATTATACTTTGCATAAAATTCTCTGGTGGGATCATAAGAAACATTCAAAAGCTCCATGCCCTTGTTGTCACCCGTCTTGGAGCTCTTCCCGCATCCGGCCAACAGGGCCAAAAACACCATTGCTATAATCAGCGCCCCTGCTGCGGTCCTTTTTTTCATAGTTCTTTCTTTCATGCTTCAATCACTCCTCGCTATAACAAATCTTTCTGAAATATATTGCAGATATTTTCAATTTACACAAACGTTTGTCTAAGTCAAATACCCCGCAGCAAGCTGCGGGGTATTTGACCCTTGCGGCAGTCGCCAAATGGACATGCTAGCATGTCCGCTTGGCTCGTTGCCCGCAGGAATAAAGCTATTGAAAATCCTTAAAAATAAGATATAATATATTTCACATAAAGATGTTAGCACAAAATCCGCTCCCTTTCAACCTCTCATTTCACAAACGTTTGTGTAAACAAAGGAGTAAATCATGTCCTTAAAAAAGATTGCCGAAATGGCCGGCACTTCCACCTCCACCGTTTCAAGAGTTTTAAACAATAATTATGCCACCTGTGCATCGGAGGAATTAAAAGCAAAAATCTGGAAAGCGGCTCACGAAATTAATTACGTGCCAAATGTTTCCGCCCGAAACCTGAAGTCCGGCCAGTCTGGCCAGGAAAAAAAGCTGCATATACTAATTGTTCTGGCAAGAGTAAAAACCTTGGAACAGGACCCCTTTTTCAGAGATCTTTACCGCAATCTTGAGATTGAAACATTTAAGAAAGGATTCACTACCGAATGCATCATTACCCAGAACGATGTTGTCCGCCAAAAATCTCTTACCTGTGACGGCGCCGTCATTCTTGGGCGATGTTCCTCAAAAATAATACACACCCTTTCAAATCTTACGCAAAATTTAGTTGGAATCTGGAGAAATCCGATGAATTTTGAAATCGATGAAATCGTATGCGATGGTCAAAAAGCCGCCCAAGCCGCCGTCACCTATCTAATCCAAAAGGGTCATCGAAAAATCGGATATATCGGAGACTGCTCTTATGAGAGCCGTTATATAGGATACTGTGAGACCATGATCAACCATCATCTCCCCATTGATTACTCCTGCATTATCCCTACGGATCAGTCAAAGGAAGAAGGGTTTCAGGCTATGGAACGGCTCCTTGAAGATACGGAGCTAACCGCTGTCTTATGCGCAAATGATATCACTGCCGTGGGAGCCTTGGAAGCACTGCACGTCCATAAGAAGCAGCGAAACAGGAAAATCTCAGTCATTGCTATTGATGACACGGATGAAGCCCAGATGACGAAGCCGCTGCTTACAACCGTTCATATCCCCAGAGAGACTATGGCTCATATGGCCGTACAGATACTGCATGATCGGATTCTGCACGGACATGCGGAAAAGCTGCGTGTGGAATTCCCGTGTCACATCATGGAAAGAGACAGTTGTTTCCATATATAAGCCGTATTACTCTGCGATCTCCACGCC
The DNA here is from genome assembly GCF_036941035.1 of Candidatus Merdisoma sp. JLR.KK006. NCBI lineage: Bacteria > Bacillati > Bacillota > Clostridia > Lachnospirales > Lachnospiraceae > Candidatus Merdisoma > Candidatus Merdisoma sp. JLR.KK006. The sequence continues at coordinate 183,340 of NZ_JAYMNS010000002.1, forward strand.
AATCAGCAAAGTAATTGGCGTGGAGATTTAAAATAGCCATGAATAATACTAAAAATACTTTTCCAGTGCCTCAAGTACTATGTCCACGGATTCCTCAATGGACTGTTTGCTTGTATCTATGACAATCTCTGCTTTTTCAGGCACTTCATAAGGACTTGAAATACCCGTAAAATTAGGGATTCTGCCATCCCTGGCTTTCCGGTAGAGACCCTTGATATCCCTGCGCTCACATTCCTCCAAAGGAGTGCTCACATAGATCTCAACAAAATTTCCCTCTCCGATAATGTCTCTTGCGTTCTGCCTGTCGCTGGCAAAAGGAGAGATAAATGCGGTAAGAACAATCAGTCCCGCATCATTCATAAGCCGGGCCACTTCCGCAATTCTTCTTATATTCTCGATTCGATCCTCCGGCTCAAATCCAAGATTCTTATTAAGCCCCATACGGATATTGTCTCCGTCCAGAAGCATGGTGAACCTTCCGGCAACGCTCAGACGCTTTTCAAGCTCATTGGCCAGCGCAGATTTTCCGGAACCGGAAAGCCCCGTAAACCATAAGGTCAAAGGCTTCTGTCCCATCTTGCCGGCCCGGATCTCCCGTGTGATATCCAGCTTCTGCCACACGATATTTTCGGATCTCCTTAGGGAATGCTCCACCACGCCGCAGGCAGAGGTCATATTGGTTACCCGGTCAATCAGGATAAAGCTTCCAACTCCCTTATGCTTTCGGAACGTATCATACACGATTTCATCTGCTGCCGCAATATCGCAGACTGCAATCTCATTTTTGTATAAATGGGTTGCGGCCAGATGTTCTCCCGTATTAATATCGACACGATACTTGATATCCATAACGGCCGCAGGAATAAGCTTTGTCCCTATCTTAACCAGAAAATTCTTTCCCTGGGTCAGCTCTACGTCATCCATCCAGAGAATCGTCGCCGTAAACATACTGCTCACAATCAAGTCCGCATCCTTCACAAGGATGCATCCCCGGGAAACATCAATTTCCCTGTCAAGGGTAACAGTCACCGCCTTTCCCGCAGAAGCCTCCGAAGCCTCCTGATCCGTTACCAGAATCGACTGCACGATAGCTTTCTCCCTGCTTGGCAGAACGGTGATCCCATCTCCCCTTTTAACCGTTCCGGATTCAATCTGCCCCTGAAATCCACGGAAAGTATGGTTGGGCCTGCAGACCCTCTGAACAGGCAGAACAAAGCCCTGTTCCTCCGTCTCATCCTCCACATCCACCGTTTCCAGATGTCCAAGGAGGGTCTTTCCCTGGTACCATGGCATACTGGGTGACTTTAAGGTAACATTATCCCCCTCTGTGGCTGAAACCGGAATCACATTCACATGGTCAAGCTCCAGATCCACTGCCAGCTTTTTAATATCCTTTTCGATCCTTCGATAGATCTTTTGATCATAGCGCACCAGATCCATCTTATTTACGGCAAATACAAAATGCCGGATTCCCATAAGTGCACAGATTCTGGCATGGCGCCTGGTCTGTACCAGGATTCCCTGAGACGCATCCACAAGAATGACCGCCAGATCCGCAAAGGAGGCTCCCACTGCCATATTTCGGGTATATTCCTCATGACCGGGGGTATCGGCAACAATAAAACTCCTTTTCTCCGTGGTAAAATACCGGTATGCCACGTCAATGGTGATTCCCTGCTCCCTCTCCGCCATCAGTCCGTCCAGCAGCAGAGAATAATCAATCTCACCCTCACGGCTTCCCACCTTGCTGTCAAGCTCCAGGGCACGTTCCTGATCCGCAAAAAGCAGCTTGGCATCATACAGCATATGCCCAATCAGCGTTGATTTTCCATCGTCCACACTTCCGCAGGTAATAAATTTTAGTAGTCCGTTCATATTAGAAATATCCCTCCCGCTTACGTCTTTCCATACTTCCTGCCGCCTCATGATCAATCACCCGGCTTGTCCGCTCGGAGGTCACTGCTCCAAGGGTTTCCTTTACAATCTCTTCCAGGGTGTCTGCCGTAGATTCCACGCCGCCGGTCAGAGGATAGCAGCCCAGGGTCCGGAAGCGGACACTTTTTTGTTCTATCTGCTCTTCCGGAAGAAGGCGCATCCGCATCCTGTCGTCATCCACCATGATAATATTGCCGTCCCGATACACCACCGGGCGTTCTTTTGCAAAGTACAGGGGCACAATCTCTATCTTTTCCCTCTCAATGTACTGCCAGATATCCTTCTCTGTCCAGTTGGAAATGGGAAATACCCGGATGCTCTCGCCCTTGTGAAGCTGCGTGTTATACTGCTTCCACATCTCCGGCCGCTGATTCTTGGGGTCCCATGCCTGTTCACTGTTGCGGAAGGAGAATATTCTCTCCTTAGCTCTGGACTTCTCCTCATCCCGGCGGCCGCCGCCGAAGGCTGCCGTAAAACCGTATTTGGTAAGGGCCTGCTTTAATGCCTGAGTTTTCATGATGTCTGTGTAGGCAGAGCCGTGATCAAAGGGATTGATGCCCTGGCGTACGCCCTCCTCGTTGGTGTAAACCAACATTTCGATGCCTTTTTCCTTTGCAATCCGGTCACGGAAAGCGATCATATCCTTGAACTTCCATGTAGTGTCAATGTGAAGAAAGGGGAAAGGGGGCTTCTCGGGATAGAATGCTTTCAGTGCCAGGTGAAGCATCACCGAGCTGTCCTTTCCAATGGAGTAGAGCATTACCGGCTTTTCGCACTCCGCCGCTACTTCTCTTATGATGTAAATGGCTTCTGCCTCAAGGGCGTCTAAGTGGGTGTTTGTTTTTCTTTCTGTCATATGGATTCTCCTTTAAAAAATCAAAAAGTGTAAAGCCCCTTAATAATCCAACAAAGGCTTTACACCATGCTTTCATGCTGTTTGATTTGTTTGCAGAGCTATTCTTTGATCCTGTCTATCTCTGTTAGATTGATGCCAAAAGAAGTTAAAATTACTTTTAACTCAATGTAACGCTCTTTCATGAGTTTGTAACCATTCGAATCTTTCTCAGTTGCAAGCATATAACTTTGAAGCCTGGAAAACTCTTCTATAGATACCTTTATCATTTCTTTTTCTGTCATATCTTCATCACCTTCTCGTTACTCTATTATAATGTATTGTTACTTGATATTATAATGGATCGCTTGAAAGGTGTAAAGCCTTTATTCAGTTGTTATCTTTCATAGATATTTAAGCGCCTCCTGAGATGCACACTCTTCCAATGTATCATAACTAAAATAAGCCGTATCCTCTCTGCTCCAACATACCTGTTTGCGAATCACTCTTGCCGGACACCCTGCAATAATTAGATTTTCGCCAAACTGGCCGGAAGTAACCGTTCCGGCTCCTACAATGGAATTCCTGCCTATTCCAGCGCCTGGCAGGATAATCGCATTTTGTCCGATCCATACATGATCATCAATTACAATATCTTTAGGATAATTAATTCTTTCATGTGTATGAACATCAAAAATATGATGTGAATCATGATTTCGTATAAATACTCCAAAAGAAAGCAAACAGTCTCTTCCAATCTTCAAACTTGCTCCTGATACCGCAAAATTTGCTCCCATCACCTCTGTTCTTTCCCCAATACTGCACCTTCCGCCATTTCCAAAGGAAATTTTCAGATTATTTACCGTCACATTAGTACCTATCTCCAGCGTATTATTTTTCCCTAAAAAATTTATTATAATTGAATTTGGGACTGTCTCGTTAAAGTAGATGCGATTTTCCCATATATCCTGATAATACCCCTTATGGGAAGCTTCTTTCAATTCCTTACCTGTTATACTTTTAGGTCTTCCAAGAACTTCATTTGCATGTATTACAGATGCTTCCTCCAGCTTTAATTCATTTTTTATAGAAGCCGTTATCCAGGGGGAACCTGTTGTTATAATTATTAAGCTGTTTTTTAAATGAGGCAGTTCTTTTCTCTTTATAATTGGTATGCCATGATAACTACTTGGTACATCATCATCCCATTTTCTGTCGCACAAATAGTCAGGCTCTACATATTGAAATAAGTCTTCTTTAATACTTTCAAAATACTGCCCGATCCCATATATTATTATAGATTCATATTGTCCCTGATTTATTTTCATTTATTTGCCCTGCACCATGCCATACAATCTTTCTAATAGTCTTTCCTACATGCCTTGATTTGTGATTCAGCTCCAATGCTCTATTAGTTCTTTTAAATGTTCCTTCATTGTTTTAAGCCCTTTATAGTTCTCCCAATACTTTTCCAATATTTCCGGATGGGAAACAAAATTGATAATTTTATTGATACAATCATTAACATCACCTGCATGGAAAACAAATGCCTTATCGCCGCATAGCTCCGAAGCGCCTCCTAAATCAGATGTTAGTATCGGTACACCATAAGCTGTCATCTCAATAGCTACTTGTGGCAAATTATCTTCCCATAAAACCGGGATAATTCCCAAATGCTTATTCATTAATAACGACTGCATTTCATCTTTTAAATAACCATCCTTTGCAATAAATGAATGAAATTTGTCTTCATTTATCTGTGTATCTTTATATTTCGAATTAGGATATTTCTTTGCCAAAAGCGTAACATCTATTTTTTTTGCTATAGCTTCCGGCATATTATTTAAAACCTCCGCCAAAAAATAATACCCCTTATCTATGCGTTGATATCCCATATATATTAAAGAAAAAGGTTCCTTTTTTAAACAGGTACAATTTGCATGGTTTAATGCAAAATCAGCCGCTTTAGTTCCTATATAGGAAACAGTCAATCGTTCTTTTTGAATTCCCATTCTTATGGCAATTTCACGGACTCTTTCCGAAACAGCTAACACAAGATCTATATTTGTATTAATCATCTCTACAAAATATTGTCTAAATTGTTTTAGCGCATCCACTACACGTTTATAATCCTCTTCTGACAAATCACTCTTTTCAAATTTTTCAAAATAGCTGTCCAATTGACTTCCGCAATATTTATATGCTTTGGCTAAGTTCTCCGACGGATTTTTTACAAGGTTGTAGGTCATTGCCATCTTACGTCTGAGCTTTTCCGCCGGTACATGCTGATCCATACATTTCATACAGATCTCACCCGTATCCTGAATATTACAGTTACGTCGCTCTTCCTTCCATAAATTAATCTGGGGGCAGAAGGGGTAATAATTATGCAGCGTATAGATAAACTTTGTTTTCGGATAATCTTTTTTGCATGCCAAAAGCTGAATTGACACACCTTCTAAATTATGAAAATGTACAGCATCAAAGGGTCCATATTCATTTAAAAATTTGTAAAATACATCTTTCAATGTTTCGTCATATAATACCTTGTCCAAATAATAAAATGACAGATAGCCCGGCGAAAATACGGGAGAATTGATAATTGAAAAAGTCCTGCATTTTTTCCCGTAAACATTTGATGTTTCTTCAACTCTCGTTTCTTCATTATATATATCATAATAACAACCGGAAGATAAAAAAAACACCTCTATGTTGGGGCTATGTTCTTTCACCATTTCATCAATTAAATTCTTTAAATATACGGTTACTCCTCCGCCTCGTCCATTCTTGTCATCAAATGGTATCCAATTATACAATAATATCCTCATTCCATTTTAACCCTTTCATTTACCGACATTCGCTATAATCAAAAATCTTCATAGGTTCTTTCCATATTAACTTATAGTCCGGAATTCCTTTTGCCAATAACTCCATTTTTATTTTCTCTGCTACTTCCTGATCACTGACAGCGATGTAAATCAAATCAAAGTCTTTATCTGCTAATCTATCAGGTGCCGTAACCGGCAAATTTATATTCTGATAATATTTAAAATTTTTATCTACCCATGACACAATATTATATCCAAATTTTTTAAGTTGTTCATATGCCGTCTTTCCTACTTTTCCCGCCCCATATAATATTATCTTTTTATTTTCTAAACCGGAAAGATTCGCAACAAATTCCGGAATATAGATTCGTTTATCAAAGCCCAAATAAATATTAACAGCCCAATAATCCATCAGCAAAACCCACTTCTGCAGTTGAAGAAGCAGGGATTCACTCATTGGATGCTTGCTAAATTCAGTATACAGTGCAAGATAAATTTTATTAATGCTAATCAACATATGAGGATTCGCCGTATGTACGGCAGATTCTTCCCGATATTGGTAATGATAGAAGCAATTATGGCTGATAACTATCGATTTGCACCTTAATAAACATTTATAGACGAACACCGTATCTTCTGCAATCGTAATCTCAGGATCTATTTCCTGATAAATTTTTTTAATCAGAACACTCAAAAAAAGTTTATTCCATCCCCAAGGCGTCAATCTCTGCAAACGGTCTTGGGCAAAATCATAAATCATATTCCTTAATATTTCAGCAATTTGTGATTCACCTATATACAGTCCTTCCGGAAATTCGTCATATCTTACCGCAATATTATCCGGTGCAACTTCCTCATAAACTCCCAGGGAAAGAATCTCCGCTTCTCTGATATTATTCAGCATAAACTTGATCATATCCGGTTCAATCCAATCATCTCCGTCAACAAAAGAAATATATTTTCCTTTTGCTAACTCTACGCCCCTCTTCCTTGCCCTGACAACTCCGGAATTTTTTTGATGAACTACTTTTATTCTCATATCATTTTCAGCGATTTTATCGCAAATTTCTGATGTTCCATCTGTGGAACCATCATCTATAAGGATAATATCCAAGTTTTCATAACTTTGTTCCTGTATACTTTTGATACACTTTTCTATATAGAGAGATACATTATATACAGGTACAACAATACTAACTAAAGGATTTTTATTATCCATAGTTCTCAAATTTCCTTTCCCTGGTATTCTAAGGCGGCTTTTATCTCCTTCAAATATTTATAGCCATGCCTTACGTCCGGCTCCAGGTAGTTTCCCTCTCCCCATTCATTCCATGCATTTAAAAACACATAATCATTTCCCTCCTGCCGGCTCAGTTGCAAGGTTCTCCTCAAATATCTTCCAAACCGCTTGGGCGTACTCCCCTTCATAACCACGGCCCTTGTATTTCTCCGAGGAGAATCATCAAAGTCTGCAAATACCATGCGAAAATGATTTTTTTCATGTGTAGTATGAAGCATCTTTTCATTTAAGAGCTTATAATCAATACGTTTCATGGCAAACCAATTCCACAAGAGACTCTCTTCTGCCTTTACAGGCAGGCAGGACGGTGTTTCAAGTAAATCTGATTTTGTTCTATTGGGTTCAAAATCCACTGACGCATTTACCAAACGACTCATTGCCACATGTTCCCGGCTTTTATTCATAGAAACCACAAATATTCCGGAAAATCCATCCCCACGGGCACATTCATTCCAAAAGCGAATCATATCATTAAAATGGGGTATATTCCGCAGACGGTAAATCAACAGAACCGGACAGTTTCCCTCCTTAATATACCGTTCATCCATAAAAAAAGGCCTGAAATAATTATAATGCTCCTGCCATTCATCCTCTTTTCCATAGGTCTGCGGAATCAAAATCTCCTTATTACCTCCTGCGCCATGCCAGGTTTTTGTCCAAGGCTCATTAGCCCAGGAAAAACAATAATGAAAATCTATCTTATTGTTATCCAAAAGCATCTGAACCGGCTTTTCCAAGACCATCCTGCCATGAAACCAATAATGATAAAAGCAAAATCCATAGATGCCTGCCCGCTTTGCCAACGCAGTCTGTCCTTCCAACACGCCCTTATCCAAAAGATTATAATAATGATTATGCAAAGGAATCCGCGGCTGATTATGTCCGAAAAATAAGGGCTTTGCTTTTTTCACATTCACCCACTCCGTAAATCCTTTTCCCCAGGCATCATTATTTTCAGGAATTTCATGAAACTGTGGTAAGTACATTGCAATCATTTTCATTTTTATACACTCCATACAACCTCTTCCAAGGAAATAACCGGGCAGTCTACTTTACTCTTAAGCATCGCACTGATAGATTCCATTGCCGAATATGGTGTAACTACAATAGCATCTGCCTTTGGAAGCTCATCCTCCGGAAAATAAATATCTGATATTCTTGCGTTCGAACAGCAGATATCCCGATCAATTCCATAATCAATCTGAATGGAGCTTCCCTCCAAGTCCTCCATAAGACGGTTAGCCAAATCGGACATTCCATAAATAGCTATATGATGATAGCCCATATCCTCAAAATAGGAAGCCGCCGTTTTTCCCTCATTTTTAAACTCTAACCAATGATTTAACAGCCAGTAATGGTCTTGGAGCTTTTCTTCCTGTTGTTGTAAAACTTTCTGCCTCTTTGCCCAATAAGCGTTTATCAGATATCCCACTGCCACACCGCTCAGCACACTCCCGCACAGCAGCCTTAAGCCTTTACATCTCATAGTGCTCTCTCCAATTTTCTTTTATCCAATGAGTATCCTTTTCCCAATACCAAATCATATTCTTCACGTTCCCACTTTTCTATGCATTGACTAATTTGTTTAATAATTCTTAATCTTTTATGTTTTTCATCCATTTTTTATAAAAGCTTTTCTTCTCTTCTTCTGTATAGAAATGATCCATATATGGATTATTTCTATAATAATGCTCTGCATACTCTCTCGGAATTTCAAGTTTCTTCTTTACTTCTTCATAGATATGAGCGTACTCTTTGTCCTTTCCCACATTCTGGTTCTTCAATTCCAACTGTTGATTACCTGTAAATTTGCGAATTACCTCTGTCATTTGAGATAGTTTTTCTGCCTTCATAAGCAATATTTCCACACCATTTTCTTTGATACGCACATATCCTTTTTCTTTATCAAAAGGATATGCAAAAACATCAACTCCGCACAATTCCTTAAGTTCTTCATCAAACCAGATAAAAACTCGATCCTGAATCCGCATCATAAGTGTATAAACAATCTCCAAGAAGGTCTTTCCTTGTTTTAGTTGTTGTCTCAGATAGCTATCCGCAATTCCTGTCCCTATCCACTGGAACACTCTAGATAGGTCAACCGCTATAGGTTCTCGTACCATTGTGATAATCTTTTTACCTTTCATTTCATCCTTTACATATTTTGCATATTCCGGTGAATGAAATTGGTAAATACTTGAACTTTTTACAAAATCTCTATACCAGTCTTTAAGTAGTAATTCGGCAACTATATCATTTTTAAAAAAGAATCCATGTATATGTGTGTTCTTTACACCAGCCTTCCATAAGCTTTGTGAAACTGTCAATGAACCTACTTTTCCACCTTGGTAAACCAGTACAGGGTATTTACAAGCATCTTTAATCATCCCCCACTGCGACACCATCCTTTTATATCCGGAAGAAAATATCTCTGCTTTCGTTTCCAAAACAGTATTTTCACATATAAAACATTTTGATAAGAGCTGTACTGCAAAAGATGAAAGAAAACTTGCTTTTTTTACACATAACAGTGTTTGCTCAATCTCTTTTTTCAAGCTTTCTTTTTCAATTGCAATAATAAAACAAAGTTTTTCTTTTTCTTTTACATCTTCAATTGATAAAACATGTCCCCCCATAAGAAGCGTACCTTGCTTATGAATATCTTTATCACAAAAGTCATACCTGAATCCCATCTGCTGCAGCATTCCCGCAACCTGCTTACCACATTTTCCCGCTCCATAGATAACTATATCTTTTTCCTTCAAAGAACTGTTATTATCTAATACATCATAATCAATATATCTTTCCTTTTCTTGTGGAATTCTTTCTGTATACTGTTTCTCCCAATCCAATATCTTTTGTTCCAGTCCTTCATTTTTTAACAATGAGCAATAAAAATCTGAAACCAGTTTGTCTTGTATATCCCATACGTCCTGTACTGAATACTCCGAGTGACAATATCCTCTTTTTATAATACGTTCCTGTTTATATTTTAAGCTTTCATCTGTCTCACTGCCAAACAATTGATTTAATTCCTCAATTATCTGCACATTTTCTAATAGATCCCTATAGTGAACCAATTTATACTCTTTTCTTTTAAGGTAGTTCAATATACTAAGATTGTAATAGGCCCAAAGCAATACCCCATGCTCTCTACTATATCCGTCCCTTTTTCGTAATGACTCTGCCACCTCCAATGGATTTCTAAACACCCAGATATAATGGACCTCAACCTCTAATTCACCTAAAATTTTCTCCCACACAGGAAGCAGAACAGCAGTTCTCGGATCTTTAATCGTAACGATATTCCCTCTTTTTAGAAGCTTTTGAATACTTGACCTTAACTCTGCCATTACTTTTGCAAGCTGAGTATAGTCGTAATCCGCCTCCAACATTCCTAAACTATACCATTCCCGTCCAGCCAAGTGCAATATTTCATCATCTATACACGTTATATCTTTATTCTCAAAATAACCATCCGGATTATCTTTGCTTGCAGTTATCAATTCATCTTCCTCACCTAAATAACCACCCATGCATTGACATAATTGGGTTACAACTGAAGTACCACTTCTATGCATTCCTAAAACCATAATTAGCTTTTTCATATTTTTCCCTCTAAACTCTCTGTTTAAAAAATACTGTCACTTACAAACTACGATCAATAATATATAAAGTAATCCTTAGCAACTACATAGTCTTTTTCTTTCTCTAATCCGAACCCCTGCAATTGTTGTTCTATCTCCTCTGTTTCTGCACAAGTTACAATTATAAAATAGTCAGACCAATCCTTTACTTGTTCCGTAAAAACAATAGGAACTTTTTGTAAACTTTTACCGCTTTTTGTTTCATCATTATCCACAATTAAAGTAACAGGAGTTCTCAATTCATCCAAAAGTTTTCTGCATTTATGCCCTGCTCCAAAAAGTAGCAATCTCTTGCCATTTGAGTTGTTAAACAGCATAAGCTTCTCTGCCAGAAAGGAGTTGTGCTTTTCCAAACGCTGAAGTTCTCTGCTCTGATTATTTATCAAAGCAGAAAATACTCTTATCATATCCTGCTCAAATGAAGTATAAGAATATTCATATAAAGGGTAATCCTTCCTGTCATCATAGAACAAAATCCCATCATTTCTATGCAGATATTCCCTTGCAATTTCTTCATTTTCTGCTTCAAACTGTTTTAAAAACTTTTCCCGTTCTTCTATAGTAAAACATCCCTTTTCTTTTTCCTCACAGCAAAAATTTTGCGATAATTTCTCAAAACATAACATAGATGATATTCCTTGTTCCACATCTCCCTCATCAAGTATGGAATTAAAAATTCTTTTAATCTCAAGATAATTTTCACCTAATCTAAGATTTTGAGGAACACACTTTTTCCATTGATCCCAGTCTGGTTCTATTCCAATAGACGACAAAAAATCTGACTCTGTATTATGCTTTTCCCCACAAAGCTGTCCTTTTTCATATACTCTTACAATAAGATTTTCTTTACCAACAATATTACTTATATCATCTAACTGTCTTTTATAATGATATGGGGCACATTCTGCACAGCCGTCGAAATGTATAAATTCCTGGAATATTTGTCCGCATCCCACCGGATTTTTTACTCTCTGATTCCAAAAGGATTCAATTGCCCTATCCTGACGTCTTAAATAAATAATAACCTTAATATTGTCATACTTCTCTTTCGCTGCAGTAAGAAATTTGTTTGTATCCCAGACACATATTCTCTCATCCGATATTATTACATTTTTAGTTTTTAAATGCTCCAGTACTCGTTCCCACGCCTTATTCCAATTTTCTGCTTCGGTATCCAGCTTTTCTCTTTCCTTATAGAAAACACTTCCGTTTATTTCTTTTCCAAATGTAAGAAATTGAAGCCCAAACAGTTCCTTATTTAAATCCGGATAGCGCCATCCATATTCCTCTAATTTTTCCATATTCTCGTACAAAAAAGTCTGCAGCGCACTTGTCCCTGTTTTGCTTATTCCTATGTGTATCAATAACGTATGCTCCATTACCTGTTCCTCCTGTCTATCTCGCATAATTTAGCCCAAAAACTGTTTGTTTTTCCAGCATCCAAATAAGCCTCCTTATAAGAAAGCTTATGAATATCTGACATCTGTTTTAAATATTCGAAAGAATCTTCCTGAAATTCTTTGGTTAATTTCCCATTTAATAGTTGAGCCGGATCTCTTATAACATTTTCCACCTGTTCCCATTCCTTCGGCCTACACTCCACTACCATTGTCCAGAATATATGAAAAAAATAATAATTTATCGCTCTGTTCTCTCTTTTCCAATACTCATGCAGCAATGCTTCTAAAATAATCAGCATCTTATTTTCAGACTGAGCAGATATCAGCCAGTTTGCCGCTATCCTGGGTTCTGTACACACACTCCAATGTTCCCTCATATTGAACATAAATAATTTGCTGTTTTTCATATAATCCGGCAATTTGCTTCCTGTAAAATACACAGTTGCATCTATCCATATGCCGCCATAAACATTTAAAAGGCGCAGTCTGATAAGATCTGAAAAATGGGTATTGCTTATTACTCCATTTTCCCATTTTTGTACTATATAGTCAGGCAGATCAATATAATTCCATACATTCTCTGCATCTAACAGACAGATAAATTCTTTATCTCCCAATGCTCTTTTTAAAGATCGAATGCAGATTTCTACCAATTCCGGAGCCCGATCCATTCCTTGTAACCAAAGAATCCAAATCGGTCTTATATCTTTTTCAAAATAAGCCTTTCTCTTTGCTTCTATCTTCCAATAGCACTTATCACACAACACATAGGAATACTTTCTTTTAAGATATTCATAATCTCTCCACATTTCTGCCGATTCTTTTTGTTGCGGATGCATATTTTCCAATTCCTTTTCATAACAAATATCCAATTCCATATCAAAAGAATCCATCATGCAAATCTCATGGAAGCTTATAATCCTCGATAAATCAAACACCCTTTCTTCATAAATTGTCCTACGTATTTCCCATTCCCAAATACTTAAAATACAAAGGAGGTCCACATCAAGCTCACAAATCGCTTTGGGGGCTATCAATTTAAACCCTTCCCAGCAAAAACAAGTGTTATTGTCATTCTGACAACTATCAGTAAATGCCACAACTTCAAATCGGTCTGATAATCTTTTTATTCGATCTATATATTTCTTTGCCGTATTCCCTGTTCCCCAAAAAACAATCCGCAATTTTTTATTTTCCTTCCGCCCTGTTCTACACTGATTCTGCAAAAAAGAGGTACTTTAAAGTACCCCTTTTTCTTGCCAAAAACTTCAATTACTTTTGCAACTTAATTACTTCCTTCGTCCCATTTGTATCATTAAAAGTAATTGTATAATCACGTGATGTAATCCCAGCACTGATTACTCCATTAACATAAGAAGCTCTAAGCTTCAATATTCCATCTGCAAATGTATAATAAGTAGTGGGAACTGTTTTTTGCTTAGTTCCATCCATATATGTGACTGATTTAATACCAGTTGCCCCTATAGAACCTGAACCAAGATCCACTTTTATATTAAGCGGCTGATTATTAACCATTGTATACTCTTTTACATCAATAGTCGGGGCCACATCCGGTGCCTTTAATGTAACCTTTGCCTGTGTTTTGGCCATATCATTAAAGGTAATTGTAAAAGTTCGTGATACAACACTATTATTAAGCAACATATCAATGAAACTGTCTTTGAACGTAAATACACTGTTTGAAAATGTATATTTATCAGTTAATAAAGTCTTAACCTCACCAGTCGGAGATACAAACGTTATAGTACTAATTCCAGTTGCCGCCAACGCTTTAGTGCCTAAATCCACTGGCACATCAATACTCTTCCCTCGATCCATAGTATAATCTGCCTGTGCGATAGCTGGCCCTGTTCCGTCCACCTCCAATGTGATTTTCATTTTCGTTTCTAACTTATTATTTAAAGTGACTACATGTGTACGGGACGTTACACCATTACTTAATAACATGTCAATATAAGCAGCTTCAAATGTAAGCACCCCATCTGCAAATGTATATTTATCCGTCTGCAAGGTCTTCTCGGCACCAGTCGGATTTATAAAAGTAATTGACTTAATTCCAGTTGCCCCTACTGTTCCTGAACCCAAATCCACATTCACTGTAATAGGCTGACCACTGTTAATAAAACTGCTAACATCTGCATTAGAAGGTTCAATATCATCAGCAGTTAATGTAATCACTACTGATGTTGTTGTAACATTATTAAAATTGACTGTAAAAGCTCGTGATGCAACACCGCTATTAAACAGCATATTAATAAAGTCTGCTTTAAATGTGAGTACACCATTGGCAAATGTATATTTGTCAGTTTGTAAAGTTTTAGTTCCGCCAGCCGGAGGCGTAAATGTAATGGAACTTATTCCTGATGCTGCCAATGAATCAGTGCCCAAATCTACTGCCACATCAACATCCGTTCCTCTTTCCATCCTATACTCCGTCTGGGCAATAGATGGCTCTGTCCCATCTACTGCTAATGTAACTGAAAACTGAGTTTTGGCATTATCATTCAAAGTAATAACATGTGTGCGTGATGCAATACCATTACTTAGCATCATATCAATGTAAAGATCATTAAATGTCAACACACCATTTGTAAATGTATATTTATCGGTTTTCAGAGTTTGTGTCGCTCCAGACGAATTAATAAACGTAATAGAAGTAATGCCACTTGCTCCCAGAGCTCCTGCACCTAAATCCATATCCACATCAATAGACTGTCCAGAAGTCATACTATATTTTGTTTGAGCAATGGATGGAGCTATATCATCATTTGCAACTAATTTAACTACTTTCCCAGTTCTTGCCCTATCATTAAAAGTAATTGTATAATCTCGCTGCTTAACACCTTCTCTAAGCACACTGGAGATATAGGAAGCTCTAAATCTCAATACACCATCTTCAAATACATAATTACTGTCTGCCAATGTACTCATCGTCCCCGAAGAGTTTGTATAAGTAATTGAGCTAATACCTGTAGCTGCTAAATTTCCTGAACCCAGATCCACATCAACAAAAAGCGCCTTACCAACGTTCATAACATAAGAGGTCTTTACAATTGATGGAGCCAGATTTTTAGGACGAGCCGCAACATGCCATTCAACACTAATCACTGGTTCCAAATAACCAGACAATTTAAACCAGGAATTCGCTGAATTGCAGGCCCCTGTCAACCGAAATGTATAATCTACAAACTTAATATTATCTTTCAACAGCTCAACATCACTTTTTATCTGATACTCATACTTACCTGTCGAATGATTATATGTCGCCTTATATCCATTTGGCTGCCCTTTCAAGGTTGTCTTTATAGCAGCACCAAATTTATCAACCGCCGAAGTCTTCCCCTTACTGTCCGTCAATGCAAGATAAACACTGGCACTCATATCATCCACAAAGTTTTTATCCCCAATTAGCCGAACGCCATCCATCCCTGTAAGAGTAGCCTCTAACGTGACATCAACATCAACCATACCTTTATTAATTACAGTAAACCCATCGCTTGTACTGCTATAATCATAAGCAGCATCTTGCTCTAAGTTTTCAAAATATACACTTGCATTGGGTTCTAGGTTTTTGCCAACAAGAGAACCGCCTGCTGCTGAAGCAAGGCCTTTTGGATCTAAGATAAAATCAAATGCACTTGTGTAAAGCGTATTCTCATTTGCAGGACGATTTGCCTCTGTTGGAACCACAACACTAAATACATCTGACAGCACACCTTCCATCCCGCCAGACCCACCTGTACTGCCGCCCGTCGCTCTAGAATCAAATGAAACAGAGCCACTCATTATTATTGTTGCTGCCAAAATACCTGCAATCATCCTTTTACACTTGTGTTCCATAAAGCGCTTCTCCTTTTTAATCTTTCCAACTCTCTGGTTTTCTACCTTATGGCCCCCCATATCGCTTTACCTGCATCAGCCATAACGCCTTCTCCAGTGTATAAAACATTAACTCTTTCTTTGCTAAATTGTATAAGCTTTATTAAATCTTTAAACTCATCTTCATTTATTATAATCTTTTCAAATTCAAAACATTTTTTTAGATAATTTGCACATTTTAAATGAACACGTTTTACTTCAAAAGTTCTCTTATTCACGAGAAAGAATCCATCTATATGTTCATTCCTCGAAAACAAAAAAACAAAATTGCTATTCTCACAGCAATCCAATCGTATATGTTGCTTTTCATTTTCCAACAAAGGTATCTGCATTACTGCCACTTTAAAAGTCCCTTTTTCGACATAAACCAACTTATTACCATTATCCGGAAATATGATAACACCATCCTCTAACGGATAAATTCTGGAATAACCCTGTTCTTTTGGTAACCTCTCAATCCTCCTGCCCATGCAAGTAACATTGCTGCTGTCCAATTCTGTCAGCCAAATTTCTTTTCCATCATAACAACAACTATTCAGAATAATATTATTAAACTCTGATTCATTTATAATTACTTTATCATCATTTAGATTGCATTCCACATAATATTTTGTATTATGCAAAGTAAAACTCACTACCCCTTTATAATAGCCAGGATATCTGATACGCAAATCATTATTGCTTATTTTTGTTCTTCTAATGCACTCATATAATTTCTTTTTTATATACTTCTTTGTTAATAATTCAAAGCAAATAACTTCTCCATCTATATATCTAGGGAAAAAATAAATACAACTCTCATGCATAAATGTCATATATGGCCTTGACATTTCGTACAATATAGAGGGTTCCTGTAAATAAAAGCCTGAATCTTCTCCCTGTTTTTTTCTATCAAATACTAAAATCTTTAGCGAATTCTCTGTTACCAGATAAAATTTATCTTGAAATAAAAATATTCTTCGAGCAGCAAATCGCTCTTCTTTCCTGTAGCAAGATACTACTTCCATTTCAAAGCTATCAATATCTATTCGACAAATAGCCTGTATCAAATTATCAAAAATCCACAAATACTCATCTTCACAAATCACGTCCAAAAAAGAAGCTTTTACAAAATCCACATCGCCCTCTCCCTTAAAACCATCCTGTCCTCATTCTTTACTCATATACTTCTTTTGAAGAGAAGAGATACTACAAAGTATCTCTTCTCTATCAGTCATAAATCAACTTTTATACTTCAAACACACTTAAATTGTAATTGTAAACTGAACCGTAGTCTTTGCATCGTCATTAAACGTAATTGTATAAGTACGATCTGCTGTCAAATTAAGAAAAAGATTTGACTTTAATGTCAATGTACCATCTGCAAATGTGTAATTTGTGTCTTTTACAATCTGCTCAGCACTTGTTGTCGGATTTATGAATGAAATAGAAGTAATTCCCGTTGCTGCCAGATCGCCTGCGCCCAAATTAACAGCTATGTCCAAATCTCCACTAGCCGGTCTTGCAAATGATGTCTGTGCAAGAGACGGAGCTGCTTCTGTCGGAGCCGTTGAAGGCTCAACCTTCCATGTCAACTCTACCTCAGGAGCTACAGTAGAAGGAAGATCCAACCAGCCTTCACCCTCACTGCAAGAACCCGTCAAGGCAAACTCATATGTTGAGAAGAGAGACGGATCTGTTCCTACCAGCTTATACTCATAATCACCAGCAGTATCATCATACGCTATTTCATATGCACCATCTCCTGCTGCAGGAATCGTCCCTGCAACTTCCGCTGCACTGGTCTCTCCAATTGCTGTTTCTTTCCCGTTTCCAATCACTGCCATATACATGCTTACACTATCGTCTTCAAATTCATCCGACGAGGACATTGTGATACCAGTGTGATTTTTCATTACAGCTTTTATTGCAATATCAACAGCTATACTGCTCTTATTGGTAATCAGAGCATAATCACTGACATTATCCAATATCTCATCTGTTCTCTTTGTAAAGTATAAAGTCTTACCCTCTACAAAACCCTTTGCTAATGGTGTAGTTGCATCCACATATTTGGTAGCTTGTGTCGCTGTAATGAGCTTCTGCGGATCCATTACAAAAGTAAAGCCATCATAAGTAGACGCACCGCCTGCATCAGTAATCTGTGTAGGAACAGTCACACAGAAAACATCCTTACTAACCTGACCTTCCATCTGGCCTCCGCCTGAAACAGTTCCCTGTGTATCACTGCTTGTTACTTTATCAACGTTACTGCCAGTCATATAGCTGTTCCCCGGAGCCGCTGCCAGTACGGAATTACCTGCTACCATAGCCATTGCCAATGTGGCTGCCAAAACCTTCTTATAATTTCTCATTATCATATCCTCCTTGAAAATACATCCAATTCCTTTAATTCTCAATAACAATCGTTACACTCACCCGCACTGTACTGATATCATTCTCATTTTCTTCATCCAACAAATGATAAATAAGAACGCAATCATACGTTCCGGCATCCAAGTCCTTATCCAGAGTGATTCCCTCCATATGACTCCCCACCGGAATAATGGGTGATTCAAAGATTGTCTCCCCCGTATCAGAACGCACGATATCAAAGTACACCGAGTTGGTATTCGTCACCGTATTCTCTACATATGCATTGTCCGACGCTGCGGTACCATTCTCAAAATACCAAGTGGAATTCATGGTCATCTCGTAGTAACCGTCAGCAACTCTTTCGCTGTCCTGCATCTGCTCAATGATCTTATCCACATTGTCCTCATTGACTACCACATTGCGGCGTCCCTGCTCTTCACCATCCTTGTTCAGCAACAGATAGATCACAACGCCTATCAAGGCCAGGATAATCAAAATGCATATGATAAGAACAATTTTCCCTCCCTTCTTCTTTGCCTCTACGTTGTTCTTTGGCTCTGTGTTTGACACGTTTGATACCTCCTGGAATAACTTTTATATTTATTTCTGCGAAACTTTGTCCGCAAAACATAAATATCTGCTGGAGCGCTCATTTTCAGCTCCGTTATTGTATATATCGGCATATATAAATAAAACATTAGATTATTTTTTCAATTTTTATTAGGACTTTTTCATTATACTACAGAATTTCGGTTATTTCTAGCAAAATTTACTTTAATAAAAGGTATAAAAAGCGGAGTACTTCACCAACACCATCAGGCAGCTGCCGCAGCCCCTAACTTTGGTACGATACTCCGCTTTCAAAAAATATTTTTAACCTACCTCAGCCACATCCTCACCAGCCGCAACCCTGCCGCCGACAGTCCACCTTAGGTCCTCATAACCATCACTGTTAGTCACAGCCATCATCACCACATCCGGATGCCCCGCCTCTGCGATCTGCTTCAAATCCATCGTCAGCAGCAACTGTCCCTTACGGACCTCCTGCTCCTCCTTCACCTGAACATCAAAGCCCTGGCCGTTCATATCCACCGTGTCAAGTCCCACATGAATCAGCAGCTCCACGCCTTTCGGCCCCTGAAGTCCAATCGCATGCTTCGTATCCGCCACCTGGGTAACCGTCCCGTCAAAAGGCGCATAAACCTTGCCCTCATCCGGCTTAATTCCGCAGCACTGTCCCAGCACTCCCTGCGCAAACACCTGGTCAGGAATCTCTGCCATCGGTACATAGGTTCCGGTTACCACTGCGCCAATTTTAGCCGTCTTTTCAGGCTCAGGCAGGAAATTGGACTTTTCGGTCTTAACAGCCTTTTTCTCTTCCCCCGTCTTGTCACTAAAGCCAAAGAACCATGTAAGCGCAAATGCCGCCCCAAAGGAAACCACATTTACCAGAATAATACCACATTTTCTACCATGTGAAGCACCGGCCCGATACAGAACATGGCAAGAGCCGAGCCCGCCAAAAGAGTCACAAAAGGCGTCACGATCAAATCAACCGCATCCGGCACATGGCGGCGGAGGAACTTTTCAAACTTTGCGGTAAGAATGCCTGTAGCAAAGGCCGGAAGCACCGAGCCCTGATAACCTGCCACCCGAAGAAAGCCGAAGAAAATCAAAGGCTCCGCCGCCCCGGATCCCACATCGTAGGCGCTGGGAAGACTGGGGCTTACCAGCATCAGGCCAAGCACAATGCTGATCACAGGGCTGCCGCCAAAGTTGCGGAACGTGGACCAGCACACCAGCGCGGGCAGGAATGCAAATGCCGTATCCGTAAGAATCTGCGTGTACGTAAGCAGCGCCTGAGGAACATCCCCGGGCGTCATTCCAAAAAGCGACAGAACCGCCTCCTGTGTCAGAAGCCCCCGAAGCTCCATAAACAGACCTGTAGCCACCAGTACGGGAATTACTGGCACAAACACATCGGAAAACATGCGGACGGCCCTCTGGAACTTATTTCCGTACACAGGCGCTTCCTCCTTGCCGCCCTTTGCACCGGCATCCGGATCTCCGGTAATCTTAATTACCTCGTCATAGATACGGTTTACCAGACCCGTACCCAAAATAATCTGATACTGTCCCGAGTTGAAAAAGGAGCCCTTAACCCTCTCCAGATTCTCCACTGCGTCCGTGTCAATCTTTTCCCTGTCAATCACAACAATGCGCAGACGTGTGGCACAGTGCCGGACAGTGGAAATGTTTTCCTTACCGCCGGTCAGTTCTACGATCTTCGAAGCCAATTCTTGTTCCGTCATTTTGAATCTCCTCCTCATTTTTAATTTTTCAGTACCCTTTTTAGGAGCCCTCTCTATGAAACAATTTCCGGCGCCGTCCGGGATACCGGTATTTTATATCATTCCCCGAACCGTAAGCTTTGCTCTCTCATCCATCCCGTCAATCACCACAGCCGGCTCCGTCATGGGAAATACCCTTGCGGAAAATACTGCCTCTCCGCCGTTTAAAAATACCTCTACGCTGGAAACATCCGACCAAATCTCGATCTCTTCCAGTCTATCAAGGATCCGGCTGCGGATTTCTTGTTCATCCCTCACCCAGTTCCGGCGAGTGAATACCAGCCTCCGTCCGTCCCAGTGAAGTTCGGTCTCACCCAGATTCAAATGCAGCTCTGATGAAAATGCCTCATGGGAGATTGCCTGAAGCTTCAAATACCATGTCCGCCGCTCAGGCCGCACCACACAACTATTTTCTCCGGTCCGTTTAACTTCATATTCCTGCCCAAGCAGCCCGTATAACTCACGAAGCGGTCTCTGATACAGCTTTCCATCCCGAAGCTCCAACTCTCTGGGAATGGTCAGACAGTGAATCCGGGGATCTCCCTGGCCAAAGCTGTTTTCCTGCTCCTCTTCCTCCATCCGTGACATCCAAGCAAAGAGAATCCGCCGTCCGTCCGGAGCTTCAAAGGTCTGGGGTGCAAAGAAATCAAAACCGGATTCCAGCGTCTCATAGCCATGTTCCAAATCCCCGCTCCTAAGCTGGCCCGTATCCTCATCAAAGGAAACCAGCTGATAGGCGGAATGGGCGGAAATCACCTGATCCTCCTCATTGTTCCGTCTCTGCAGGCAATACAGCAGTATATACTGTCCATCCAGGGCGAACAAATCCGGACACTCAATCATTTCGTGCTCCTTTGCCTCAGCCAGTATATGAGAATACCTCCACTGAAGCCCGTCCTCTGAGCTTCCCAGAACTACGGAGCCCTTTCCGTTCTCTTTCTGTCCGCCCAGTACCATGTAATAGCCGTTTTTTTTCGTCCGAAAAACCTTCGGATCCCGAAAATGCTGGGTAAAGCCCTTGGGAGTTGAAAGAACCACACCTTTCTTTTCAAAATGCAGTCCGTCCTGGCTCACGGCAAGACATTGTGTGCTGTTGCGTTTTCCCTGACTGTCCTTTCGGCTTCCCGTATAAAAAGCGCAAAGCTTTCCGTCAATCTCAAGACAGCTTCCGGAATGGACTCCCGAGCGGTCATAGGTATCGCCCGGCTGAATCGCCCCTCCCCGAAATTCCCAGTTTATCAGATCCTTGGACCAGAACATCCCCCACTCCTTATGGGAATGATCCTTTTTATATCGATTCCATTGAAAAAACACATAATATCTGTCCCGAAACCAGACAAGGCCGTTGGGGTCATTCATAAGCCCCTTGGGCGGCTCAAGGTGGTACTGCTGTTTCTTATCAGGTCCCATATTCATCCTCCTGTGGGGTACTTGACTTTCATGCTTCTATTAAACTAGATTTCACCCCGTTCTTCCATATCATTTCCAAAAATAAATATGGAAAAAACACACTTTTTGTGTTATTCTTTAAATAAAAAGATGACTTTACCGAAGCCTTTACCTGTTTTTAGCTTAAACTCATGATAGGATGCCTGGGCCAAAGAGATCTTAGCTCCTAATACCTGGGGGTTGCTTCATATGAAAAAGGGGAACAGGGAGATTTTATGCGAGAATATAAAGAGACCCATCATTCACTGCTGTTTAAATCCAACTCAGATCTTACACTTTACAGTGCCGGGCATGAAGCCTGCAGCCCCGGACAGAATTATGGTCCTCGGGTCAGGCCCTATAATTTGATTCACTTTGTTTTAAGGGGCCAGGGGGAGCTGCATATCGGTGATCATGTGTTCCATGCAGCTTCAGGCGATGCCTTTTTGATACCGGCAGGACAGGTGGCCTATTATGAAGCCTCCAGGGATGAGCCATGGACCTATGCCTGGGTCTGCTTTCTGGGCATTCAGGCCGAAAATTATCTTCGTCATATTATGACATCCACGGAGGAAATCTATATCATCCGCGGCCTTTCAGCAGAAAAATACGAAACTGCCATCCTGGAGCTGCTCACCTTTCAGGATGACACTACCAGCAGCTATTTTGCAGTTAACAGCATTTTACTGCGTATTATGTCCTACTTATTTTCGGATATTGCATTCCAGGAGCAGGAGTGGGGCCGCCGCAACGGGGCGGATAAGATACGCTTTTATCTGGATATGAATTATTTCAAAAACTTGAAATTAAAGGACGTGGCTTCGGATCTGGGCTTTCACCCCCATTACATGACACGGATTTTCCGGGAACAGTTTGGAATTCCGCCCAAGCAATACCTCATAGAGCTAAAGCTTAAGAAAGCCTGCGGACTGCTTAAGTCCACTCAGCTTCCGGTGGCCGTTGTTGCGGAATCTTTGGGCTTTGAGGATGCGCTGGCTTTTTCCAAACTATTTAAAAAGGAATTTTCCGTGTCTCCCTCCGCATACCGGAAAGGGACGTTTTAATGTAAAGTGTTAC
Organism: Candidatus Merdisoma sp. JLR.KK006; assembly: GCF_036941035.1. Taxonomy (NCBI): domain Bacteria; kingdom Bacillati; phylum Bacillota; class Clostridia; order Lachnospirales; family Lachnospiraceae; genus Candidatus Merdisoma; species Candidatus Merdisoma sp. JLR.KK006. The sequence continues at coordinate 206,393 of NZ_JAYMNS010000002.1, forward strand.
AACAATATTTTATTGATAAAAGGAGCTATTTGCTGTATTATTTGAAAAAGACATTTGGAACGCTTTTAAAAGGAGATTATTAATATGAACTTTCAACTAAGACACTGGAGAACAGAAGACGCTAAAGCCCTTGCCAAAGCTGCGGACAATCCGAAGATCGCCGCCAACCTGCGCAATGTCTTTCCCAATCCCTATACCCTTGAGGATGCCAACTGGTTCATCAACGACTGCATTTCCAAGGGAGACAGCCATGGGTTCACATGGGCCATTGAAGTGGAGGGGAAAGCCGCCGGGTGCATTGCAGTCACGCTCCTGAATGATGTATACGAGAAATCCGGTGAATTGGGCTACTGGCTTTCGGAAGAATATTGGCGGCAGGGCATTATGTCTCAGGCCGTGCAAATCATTTGCCGGGAAGCCTTCAAGACCTTTGACATTATCCGCATCTCTGCAGAGCCCTTTGCCTATAATGCCGGATCAATAGGTGTTCTTAAAAAAGCCGGCTTTACCTATGAGGGCACTATGCGGAACGGTATTTACAAGAATGGTCGGGTTCATTCTTATTACATTTATTCGCTTCTTAGAGAGGAAATAAAACTGTAAAATGAATCCCCGAATCGCAGGGACGCATATTTGCTTTTTTTCAATCCTTTCAAAGACAAGGGACATCCGCAAAATAAATTGATCAGCTTATTTTGCGAATGTCCCTGTAATCCCTGAACCTTTATTCTGCTATAACCTTATGGTATGCCTTTTTCCCTTTCCGAATAATCAGCGCCCCGTCACTGTCAAAATCAGCAGCAGTAAAGCTCTTGTAAACATCCGTCACCTTTGCATCGTTGACGGTTACGCCTCCCTGCTGCACCAGACGGCGGGCCTCCGAACGGGTCGGCGCAAGCTTAGTCTCAACCAACAGAGAAAGGATATCCTTGCCTGCTTCCAAATCTGCTTTCGGGTAAGCCGTCGTAGGCATATCATCCGTCTTGCCGCCGCTTACAAAGAGCGCCTTTGCGGCATCCTGAGCTTTCTTTGCCTCTTCCTCCCCATGAACAATCTTGGTAATCTCATAGGCAAGCACTTCCTTGGCATGGTTAATCTCGGCACCCTCCAAAGCTCCCAGACGGCGCACCTCATCCATAGGCAGGAACGTCAGAAGTCCCAGGCATTCCTCCACTTTCACATCCTCAATGTTTCTCCAGTACTGATAAAACTCGTAGGGAGAGGTCTTCTTTGGGTCAAGCCACACAGCTCCCTTCATAGTCTTGCCCATCTTAATGCCCTCGCTGGTGGTCAAGAGCTTAAAGGTCAGACCATAAGCCGGCTTGTTCTCTTTTCTTCTAATCAGCTCCACGCCGCCGATGATATTGGACCACTGATCATTGCCGCCTAGCTGCATCTGGCAGCCGTACAATTGATTCAGCTTCAGGAAATCATAGGACTGCATAATCATGTAGTTAAATTCAAAGAATGTCAATCCTTTCTCCATTCTCTGCTTATAGCACTCGGCCGTCAGCATCCGGTTTACGGAAAAATGAGCGCCTACTTCCCGCAGGAACTCCACATAGTTCAGATTCAGCAGCCAGTCCGCATTGTTGGCCAGAATCGCCTTGTCATCCTCAAAATTCAGAAAATGAGAAAATTGCTTACGAAAACACTCCGCATTGTGCTCAATGGTTTCCTTGGTCATAACCTTTCTCATATCGGATTTTCCGGAGGGATCCCCTACCATCGTAGTACCGCCGCCAAGAAGGGCAATGGGCCTGTGGCCTGCCCTCTGCATATGCATCATAGCCATAATCGTCAGGAAATGTCCTGCCGTCAGGCTGTCCGCCGTTGCGTCAAAGCCGATGTAAAAGGTTACCGGCTCACTGCCCCCCAGAAGCTCCCTTACCTCCTCCGGGTGGGTACATTGTTCGATGAAGCCACGCTCCATCAGGGTGTCGTATACGTTTTGTGACATTGGTTTGTTCTCCTTTTGATTATTTTGTTTGATTTTAAATTTACCCTGCCGGGCCGCTCGATTCCGCTTGGCTGCCCGGCTCATTGCCAGCGTGCAAAAAACCCCCGTCCTAATAAAAGGACGAGGGTTATACTCGTGTTACCACCTTTTTTTATAAACGGCTCACGCCGCTTACCTCTTCAAGTGTCTCAAAACACTCTAGCACGATAACGTGTGCAGGGCTCCGTCACAGCCTACTTGGAGCTAATTTAGAATATTACTCCGTTTGGTGTGAAGCTCAGGGATGTATTCAAAAACAGGCTTTCCGTGCGCCTCTCATCAGCCGGCTGCTTTCTGTCCGGGGTCACTGCTCTCTACTTGTTCCCGTCAATGCTTTTGCAATGATAAAATTGTAATGGATATCTGTCAGATACTAGGGACATTATATCTGTAGATTTCGAGATTGTCAACCGGGTTTTCCATAAAAGCATCATAAAACTTGTAAAAGCAAGCTGTCTTTTCAATCAAAATCAGCGAACACTCACAGCGCTTTCTCCATCAGCTTCTCCAATTCCCGTTCAAGTTCTTCCTTCGGCGCTTTGCATCCATGCCCTCCCAGGCAAATGGCCGGCTTTGTCTTTCCGTGAAAATCACTGCCGCAGGTGTAGAAGAGCCCATAAGCCCTTGCCTGCTCCACACGCTCCAAAGCCTGCTCTGGCGTATGGTAACTGCTGAAAGCTTCGATCCCGTCTATCCCCAAACCTATGATTCCGCCAAGAAGCTGCTCCCGCCCTTTCAGGTTGACGCAAGGGTGGGCCAGAACCGCCAAGCCGTGGTTTTGATGGATGATATCTATGATATCTTTCATTTCCGGTATCTCAATATCCGCATGGCAGGGCTTTCCCTGAGAATAAAAATCCCAGTAAAAGTTCACCAGCGCATTATCCGCCCTGGTTCCGCCCTCCCGATAAGGCAAAAGCAGAGGATGTTCTCTGTATTCCGGCTTTGCAAGGAGAACCTCCGCAAACATCTCTCCCGTCCAGGAATCCGGCCAGCGGCTCCCTTCGGAAAGCTGCCGCATCTCCCATTCTTCCACCATAAACCCCAGCTTTCTCGTCTTGGCGAGCATTTCTATAGAAGCATTTCGAACCTGAGATCTGATATTTTCCTCCACCCTGGCAAAATCCGGGGACGCATCATCTATACCGTATCCCAGCACATGAAAATTCGCTCCCTCATAGGTACAATCAATCTCAATTCCTGAAATATAACGGATTCCCCGTTCCTTTGCCGCTTCTTTTACTTCCTGATTTGCGCAGGCGCAGTTGTGATCCGTGACAGCCATCAGCTCCACTCCCCAAGCTGCACATTTCTCCACCAGCTCAAGGGGCGTAAACTCTCCGTCATCACTGTAATTGCTGTGCATATGTAAATCAACCATTTTTTACCTCCATGTATCAAACTCTTCCTTTGGATACCCCAAAAGCCCCAGTAGCTTCCAAGGTTGTCAACCGAATTTTTCATTTTTTATCTTTTCAAGAGTAGCCTGATACTGTTCATTGTCAGGCTCCAATTCTAAAGCCTTCTGCATTGCCCATTGTGCCTCATCATAGCGCTTCAGCGTTTGCAGAGTGCGTCCCAGGCTCCAGTGATATTCCGCATTATCCGGGTCAAATTCCAATGCTCTTCTTGTCGCCTCCAAATCCTCATTGTAACGGTTTAATTCAAAAAAGGTTACACCAAGGCTGTAGTTGTATTCTGCATTATCCGGATCAAGCTCCAATGCTCTCTGAAGCTCATCTAATGATTCCTCATAACGCTCCATTTGCTGTAAAGTTAAGCCCAAAAGATAACGGTATCTGGCATTGTCCGGCTCAAACTCCAGAAGCTGCTGTTCCAATTCTATTGCCTCTTTATTTTTCTCAGAGTTGTGCAATTCAACTGCCCTTCTGTACATCCCCTGCAATTTTGTCTGATTGGTAATTTTCCGAACTGCCTGGTCCATTTCTTCGTCAGGCTCTTTTTCCTCCTGAGGCATATCCTCTTTCCGGATTGATTTCTCAGTAAACTCGTCTATCGCATTTGCCAGCATCTGAAACCGCTTTTCGGCATCGTTGATGAAGTCTTCCTTTAAAGGCAATTTGCACTCAAATTCAGCTCCCAGCAAATACAAAACCTTATCGAATCCATTATGCTTAATCAGATATCCATTGGCCGCTTCCAGAAACTGCATCACCTCGGCGTTTGCCTCGTCTGTCTTATAAAGCATCCAGTAAGGGAATCTCCATTCGTCTCTTGAAAATCTCTCCTTATTCTCCAACAAAAAATTCATAAGGCTCTTATCATTTCCTGCATATCCTATAAAGACAGGATGATACTCGGAAAATACGATCCCCAATGCTTCCTTCCAGTTTTTATGCAGCTTTTCCAATTCGTCCGTTCTATTCTTCGGATCAAAAAGAAGATCCCTGTGTATTTTTATAATTGTGGGCCTTCTGATCTGCTTTCCTATATAATGGGCCAATGTCTCATGTCCTATGATGAGGGGTATTGTCTGTGTGTAATAATTTACGGCGTCTTCTGTCAGATGATCAAAGTTTGTGGTGATTACAACGTTATGCTCCGTCTGCGTCAGCATATACGAAAGCATTACATATCCAATGCTTGGCTTTGCATGCTCCATCAGTTTTTCCAAATAATTATACCCATCCATGGGCTGACGTTTAAAACGTCTTTCATAATATTGGCTGTAAAAGCTGTATTTATTGGAATCGTTTATTTTTAAATCCTTTTTCCATTTTAAATGACTATCCCTGTTTCTCTCCAGTAGTTCTTTGTCCCATATGTTTACAAGCTCCTGGCCTGACTTTATTCCGGATGTAATGGACGCCCCTGCCCCTAGGACAAAACAAAATTTTCTTGCATGGGGACCGACGGAGACATCCTTCATTTCATTTATAAATCCAGTTAAGGACAGTTCTTCATAACTCATTTGTGTTTTCCCCTTTTTATCTTATGGTTCCGTATGTCATATTTTGGTATTTTATTTTAGGATACCATAAATCTTTGGGGATTCCTAGATTTTCTTCTTAGAATTTTTGTAGTTCTATGTGTAAAGCTCCATCCAAAAAATCTAGATTGTTTGTTATAATAGCCTTTAAGCCTCCATCCACTCTATAGCTTCAACTACCGTTTTTCTTCCTCTTTTTCCCATTGTGCAATTTCAAAATTATAAAAAAGTAAAACCGTTATACACTTCAGTAATAACTCCTATAATTCTTACCAAAATAAGCCGAATCAATTTAAACTGTTCTTTTAAATACAGAAATTCTGTATGCATGGCAAAAAAATACTCACTATCTAATCATATTAGCTGTTAGAATAGTGAGTATTTTCTATGCATATCATAATCTTATTTTCTCTTGGAACTCTTTATACGCCAAAACAAATAACAGCCAAACACTACTTTTCTGATTACAATGGCTGCTGTATCAGCTCCTAAAAGTAATTTTAAACTGCTCCTGTCTTTGATACTTAAAAAACCTGTGTAAACCTATACTCTTTATGTTGTCCGTCCGTATCCACGCAATATACCTCACCTTATCTGCCGCATATTTTTCGTATAAAGCATAATGCAGCAGCTTACTTATCCCCTTTCCCTGATATGCAGGCGTGACGAATATAAAATCCTCTGTAATAACGCTGCCGGACTTTGAATAAACCATTCCTGCTGCAAGAGCACCTCTGTCTATATCATGTACTCCGATAAAATGCTTCTCTTTAAGAAAAGTATCCCATTCCCTTTTATCCGGCAGTAAATCTGAAAGTTCATCAAAATACAGATATAACTTTTCTTTAAACAGATCTCCATCATCCTCATAAACTATCTGTAAATCACTCGGGCTCTGCATATTCAGATAAACCGGACTTCTGCAGAGCCACTTCATGTAAACTGCGTGTTTACGCATTCCTGCCCTGGATAATATCCGGCCTGCTTCCGATGAATCGGGATCCCGGCAGATAATGTCACATACATATATCTCATCAGAATCGTTACTTATTTTATAATGGCCGGCATCCGCAATGAAATAATACATTCTTTTAAATTGTTCCTTCTGATACCACAAAACCAAATACTCTTTTTCCCTGTAATGATATGTTATTTCTGCCTGCTCAATTGCTTTTGACAGTAACGTATTCTGCAAAAAGTAATAATTGGACAGATATTTTCTGTCAGCAGTCCTTACCCATGATACCAGTTCATAAAAATATTCTATGTCAGGCATTACCCCCCCCCCTCAAAATTTCCACAAACCTCCGCCCAGGACAGCCGCAAAGAAAACTCTCCGTCCAACGGCAGATACAGCCTACCCGGCTTTTCCTCCGCCCGCAGCAGACGATAAATATACTCCGGTGAATCCTCCATGCCGAACCTGCACATTCCCGGAATATCTGATGACTTATAAATCTTTCTTTTCCCTGTCAGCAGCTGCTTTCTGGCCGCTGCCCGGTCCTCTATTATTTCCGCAAATTTTTCCTTAAATGCTTCAAAAGCAAGCTGCATCAATTTTTCAGTAAGCTCATACGCCCGTACATCTGCGGTTATCCTGCACTTTTTCTGTATAATAATATCTCCCGCATCCACCTGCTTTGTGACATAGTGCCAGGTGATCCCCGTTTCCTGCTCGTTTTCAAATATAGCCCAGCTCGGCGCATTCCTCCCAGGGAACTTCGGAAGCAGCGCATTATGGAAATTAACAATTGTATCCAGATGCCAGGCACCGCCGTACCGCCGCATGCGGTCATAGGTGAATACAAAAGCATCCTTAAGAGCCTCGCCGGTCAAATGCTGCTTACAGGCGTAGAGCAGATCTTCTTCCTTTTGATTCGGACAATAAAGCACATACCAGATATCAAGGACCCCTTTCTGTACCGCAGCTCTTTCAGTATCTAAGAGCCTTGCTGCTTCTGCATTTTTTTGTAGAGCAGGTTACTCTACGAACTTATTTATATCTTTTTCTACTAATTTTCCTATTTTCTCCCCTATCCTTACATCAAATTTTTCCCAAAGATTATGAACCGTCTCACTAATTTCATAGAGATATTTTAGGCTTTTTAGTACTTTGTGCAAAGAATGCAGCACTGGTTATTTAAGCGGCACAACAGGTTAAATTATATAAACGCTCTCCCTCCATTTGCCAGAAAATATAAACTATTATATAATCAGAACAGGAGGTTATGATACCTATGAACAAAAAAGATATTTTCATTATTCACGGAACAAACTATAAGGAAATGACCTTACAGCTTTTGGAAGCTGCAGATCTGGCAGCAGCTATTGGCAGCACCAAAAAACATATTGGATTAAAACCAAACCTGATCTGTGCCAAGGATCCTTCCCTTGGAGCCACCACTCATGGAGAGCTAACCGCTGGAACCATTGAATATCTGCAAAAACATGGTTTTTCTCACATTACAGTGATGGAAAGCTCCTGGGTTGGAGAGCGTACCTCTCGTTCCTTCCATGCATTTGGCTATGACCGCATCTGTGATGCCTATGGTATCCCCTTTGTGGATCTCCAAAAGGACAGCTATCATACCTATGATGCAAAAGGAATGCAAATCAATGTATGTGATGCTGCAATGAATGTGGACTTTATGATTAATCTTCCAGTTCTTAAGGGGCATTGTCAAACTACTATCACCTGCGCCCTTAAGAATAATAAAGGTGTGATTCCCAATTCTGAAAAACGCAGATTTCATACGTTGGGTCTCCATAAGCCTATTGCTCACTTAAACACAGTTGCCCGCAATGATTTTATATTGGTAGACAATATCTGTGGGGATCTGGATTTTGAAGAGGGCGGCAATCCTGTAACCATGAACCGAATCCTGGGCTTTTGGGATCCAGTCCTTTGTGATGCCTATGTTTGCGATTCTATGGGGCATTCCGTAGATGAAGTGCCCTATATTACTATGGCAGAGCGTCTGGGGGTAGGTTGTGCCGACACCTCGAAAGCAAATGTAATTTTGCTGAATCAAGATACTTTTACTGACTCCCGTCCCAGATTCACACGCCGGGTAGAAGCTCTGGCCGGATATACTGCTCCCAAGGATGCCTGCTCCGCTTGTTATGGTTCCCTTATCTATGCACTAGACCGTTTACGCCAAGCCGGAAAGCTTAAAAAGAATGCCTCTCCTGTCTCCATCGGCCAGGGCTGGAAAAATTGTCCCGGAAAAATCGGTATAGGGAATTGTACTTCCTGCTGTTCTGATTTTTTAAAGGGATGTCCGCCCAAAGCCGTTGATATCCTGCGGTTTTTGGAAGAAAATTGGGAGTCGTAGGATCTCGAAAAGCAGCATAAAAAGGTGCATTTAAATCAAAATCTAAATCATACCCAGCAGCGGAAAAGGGGCTGTCGGGAAATAAGACCGAAGACTTTTCTGATACCCTGTGTCCGGCTGATGTCTTATTTCCCGACAGCCCCCTCTTTTCACATATTTTCCCCTATTCATTCTGTTATGACCGATAATCCGCATTAATCTTCACATAATCATACGTGAGATCACATCCCCACGCCGCAGCCGCAGCATCCCCCATCTTCACATCCGCCAAAGCTGTCACCTCCGGCTCCGACAAAATCCGGGTAGCCTCCTTTTCACTGTAATCCACTGCAACGCCGTTTTCTATAATCTGAAGCTTTCCTGCCTTACTCTCAAAGAACAGATCCACTTTCTCCGGATCAAACTGTACGCCGGAATAACCCATAGCACAAAGAATCCGGCCCCAATTGGCATCATGACCATAGATGGCCGCTTTCACCAGGCTGGAGGTCACCACAGACTTACTTAAGGTCACTGCATCCTCCTTTGTCTTTGCACCCACAATCTTTACTTCAAAAAGGGCTGTGGCTCCTTCCCCATCCCCTGCCATTTTCTTTGCAAGATAAGTATTGACTATATTAAGCGCAGCCGCAAACTGCCTGAAGTCCTCATTTTCCTCTGCTATCTCCGGATTTTCTGCCGCTTTGTTGGCCAGAACCAGCAATGTATCATTGGTGGAGGTATCTCCGTCCACAGAAATCATATTGAAAGTATCCTTTACATCCTCGCTCACAGCCTTTTGCAGCATTTCCTTGGAAATGCAGACGTCCGTGGTCACAAAGGCAAGCATGGTGCACATATTGGGATGTATCATACCAGAGCCCTTGCACATTCCGCCGATGGTCACTGTTTTTCCGCCGATCTCTGTCTGAACCGCAATCTCCTTATGCACTGTATCCGTAGTCATAATTGCCTTGGCCGCCGCCGTACCGTGCTCTGCAGTACTGCCCTTTGCTTCCTTTAATAAAGTGATTCCCTTTTTCAGGCGTTCCATAGGAAGCTGCATGCCGATCACGCCTGTGGAAGCTACCAATACGGCATCCTCCGGCACATCCAGCACCCTGGCACACTCTCTAGCTGTATCCTTGCAATACCCATACCCTTCCGCTCCCGTGCAGGCGTTTGCAATTCCGGAATTGACAACCACTGCCTGAACAAAGGGAGACTCGGCCACAATCTTCTGATCCCATTTTACAGGAGCAGCTTTTACTACATTGGTGGTAAAGGTTCCCGCTGCCTGACAGGGCGTCTCGCTGTAGATAAGGGCCATATCCGTGCGCCCCTTATATTTGATCTCCGCTGCCGCTGCTGCTGCCTCAAATCCTTTTGCCGCTGTCACGCCGCCTGAAATGGTTTTTATATCTTTCATAATCTAATTCTCCATTTTCTGTATAGTTTGTCTTGTATTCTAAAAGCTCCCGATTCCCGGCCCAATTATTTATTGAACTCCTCAATATTCTTTTCATTCAGCACAAAATCATAATAATTCAAATCCTGCCGTTTTGTCCAGCCAATTCGGTTCCAAAAAGCATTTCCAATGTCATTTTGGGTAAATGCGATCAGGGATACCTTGCTGATCTGCTCTTTTCTCAGCGCATTCATGGCATACACTACCATCGCCTTGCCGATTCCCCTCATCCGATAATCCCCATGTACGCACACATGGTACAGACAGCCACGCCGCCCGTCATGGCCGCAGAGGATGCTCCCTACCACCTTTCCATCCTCCAGAGCAACCACACTGGTATCCGGATTCCGGCGAAGAAAACGCTCCACACCCACTCTGGAATCGTCAATGCTTCGAATGGCAAAACCTTTGATTGTCATCCAAAGCTCATATACACCGTCATAATCTTCGATTGTCATTGTTCGGATTGTCATGTTTTTTGCCATTCCTTTCTAGTAAAACTACGGAAACATCGGAACCAGATTAAGTCCCTCGCTCTCCTTTATTCCAAACATCAGATTCATATTCTGAACTGCCTGACCGGTTGCTCCTTTTACCAGATTATCCATAGCCCCCATCATAATAATCCGGTTCGTTCTGGGATCCAGCTTAAAATTCACATCCACATAATTGCTGCCCTCCACCCATTTCGTCTGAGGGCATACATCCTGATCCAGTACCCGTACAAACTGCTCGGAAGCATAATATTTGTCATAAGCTGCCTTTACCTCTTCATAAGAAGTCTCCTTTTTCAGACTAGCATAAGCCGTAATCAGTATTCCCCGGTTCATAGGCACCAGATGCGGCGTGAAATTAATCTTAAGCGGCTCCCCTGCCGCATAGCCTAACTGTTCCTCAATCTCCGGAGTGTGGCGATGGGTTGCCACACCGTAAGCCTTGATATTTTCATTCACCTCGCAGAACAGATTGTCCACCTTGGCTCCACGGCCTGCGCCGGATGTTCCGGACTTGGCATCCACTATGATCGTATTTGGCGCAATGAGCCCTTCCTTTAACAAGGGATAAATGGAAAGTGTGGTACAGGTAGGATAACATCCGGGATTGGCAATCAGCCTTGCCTTTCTTATATCCTCCCGGTTAATCTCACAGAGACCGTAAACCGCTTCCGGTATATACCCGGGCGTAGGATGGGTGATCCCATACCACTGCTCATATACCTTAACATCCTTGATTCGAAAATCTGCGCTCAAGTCCACAATCTTTGTCCGTGACAGAATCTCTTCATTTACCAGAGATGCGCAAAGCCCCTGTGGAGTGGCAGTGAAAATCACATCCACCTCCCTGGACAGCTCCTCCATATTGTCGTCCATACATTTGTCATCCACAATCTGGAACATGTTTTGATAAACCTGGGCATACTTCTTATCTATGTAGCTTCGGGAACCATACCATTTAATCTCCGCTTCCTTATGCCCTGTCAGGATTCGCACCAGTTCCCCGCCTGCGTATCCGGTTGATCCAATAATTCCTACTTTAATCATAATCTCCTCTATCCTCTCTGCTTTAAGCTTTCTTCTCTAATTCTTCCGTATCCTGTTTACATTTTTCCAATAACCTCATGCTCCTTGGTCGAGCGGCTATAAGAAGCAGGACACTGTGCACCTCATATTCTGCATTTACGGTTTTGAATTATTATGCATATTCATTGCATATATTATCACTATTTTTCATATTATTCAAGTTCTATTTTATTTTTATGCACTTCTACCACATTTAAGCCTAATCTTTTTGCAGATTTGCGCACTTTATGCCTTGGACTTTTCATTTTTCCACCTCAATATTTCCTCAAGCCTTTCCTTCACCTGCCGCTCCTGTCCCTGCTCTGTGGGATGGTAATACCTCCTCCCTGCCAAAGCCTCCGGCAGACACTCCATTCTGCTCAGCTTTTCTTCCGTATCATGAGCATAAATATATCCTTCCCCATAATGAAGCTCTTTCATAAGATTCGTGGGCCCATTGCAGATCTGCAATGGCACAGGCTCCGCCGGAAGCTCACGCACATCCGTCTTGCATGCCTCACAAGCCTGGTAAAGGGCATTGGACTTGGGAGCCATGGAAAGATACACGACTGCATGGGTCAGATGCACATCACATTCCGGAATTCCCAGAAAATGACAGGCCTGATAGACTGAAACCGCCAGAGAAAGAGCTCCGGAATCCGCCATTCCCACATCCTCACTGGCAAACCGTATCAGCCTCCTTGCAATATACAAAGGCTCCTCTCCTCCGTCCAGCATCCGGTGCATCCAGTAAACCGCTGCGTCCGGATCGCTGTTGCGCATGGACTTATGGAGTGCGGAAATCAAATTGTAATGCTCCTCTCCATTTTTATCGTACAAAAGGGAACGCCGGTTCATACACTGGGCCAAAAGCTCCGAATCTACACAGAGCACTCCCTCCTCATTCATTTTTCCATTCAAAACAGCCATTTCCAGCGTATTTAGCGCCGTTCTTGCATCACCATTGGCAAATCGGGCAATGGCTTTCAACTGTGTTTCTTCTATTAATATATACAGATTGCCAAAGCCCTTGGGACTTTTTAATGCATGGCAAAGAAGAGCCATCAGATCTTTTTCCTCCAGGGCCTTTAAAATAAAAACCTTACAGCGTGATAAGAGAGCGGAATTAATCTCAAAGGAGGGATTCTCCGTGGTTGCCCCTACCAGAACAATGCTGCCTTTCTCCACAAAAGGCAGAAATGCATCCTGCTGAGCCTTGTTGAAACGATGAATCTCATCTGTAAACAAAAGGGTGCGAATCCCCATTCTGCGATTCTGCTCTGCCTGATTCATCACTTCCTTTACTTCCTTAATTCCGCTGGTTACTGCGCTGAATTCTACAAACTCCGCCCGTGTCTGTTTAGCGATAATCCTTGCCAGAGTCGTCTTTCCCACTCCCGGAGGACCCCAGAAAATCATAGAAGATACCTGATCCCTCTCGATTAACTTCTGCAGGATTTTCCCCTCCCCGATTAAATGTCTTTGCCCTACATATTCATCCAGACTTTCCGGCCTTAGACGGCTGGCCAGCGGCGCACTTTGTTCCCGATCGTCAAACAGGCTTAGCTGTTCCATCATTTCCTATCACCTTGCCCTTTTCCCACAGCATTTTGCAAACATATGTTTCCCTTATCATACTACATTCCGGAGGCTGCCACAAGTCATTTTTTAATAAAAATAAACCAATTGACATCTTGCCGGTTCCATGGTATAAATGCTACAAGAAGTTTATTTTTTTCTATTTTTTTACATAAATTCCACAAAATTTAGGCATTGGTTTTAAAACAGTATTTTTAAGATATTACAAAACCAGGGAGGTGCTGTTTTTGGAAGAAACCCTGCGGCTTCAGATGCTCGAATATCCCACATATCCGGTAGATGTGGTTTTGGACACCGATGCTTTCAATGAAGTCGATGATCAATTCGCTCTGGCCTATCTAATACGCAATCAGGAAAAGCTTCGTCTACAGGCCATCTATGCGGCCCCTTTCTTCAATGAAAAAGCGGATTCCCCAAAAACAGGAATGGAGAAAAGCTATGATGAGATTCTGAATATTCTGAATCTGGCTGAGGCGCCAAAATACAGAGAACGAGTATTTCCAGGTGCAGAGCATTTTCTGAAAGACAGAAATGAGCCTGCAAAATCGGAAGCCGCCCAAGATTTGATTGAACGTGCCCTCCAGTATTCAAAGGAACATCCCTTATATGTAATCGGAATTGCGGCAGCTACCAATCTTGCATCTGCCATTCTTCTGGAACCCTCCATACGAGAGCGCATTGTGGTTATCTGGCTTGGAGGAAGCGGATTTCACTGTTCGGAAATAGAAGAATTTAACCTTATGGAGGATATTCCTGCAGCACAGGTGCTTTTTGACAGCGGTGTTCCTCTGGTACAGCTTCCCTGCTGGGGTGTTGTGGAAAGCTTCTCCATCAGCAAACCGGAGCTGGAAGTATATCTGAAAGGGCACAGTCCTCTTACAGATTATCTGGCTTCCCATGCCATCGCCTCTGTGGAAGAATGGGCCGAAACTCCTATGTGGACAAAGGCTATTTGGGATGTGGCGGCTGTGGCGTGGCTTCTCAATGACAATCAGCGATTTATGAAAGAACGAACGGTTCCCTGTCCGAAGATTACCAGCCAGGGCAGATATCATTTCACAGAAGGACGCCATTCCATGCGGTACGTATATCGGATGGAACGTGATCCGCTGATGACAGATTTAATAACAAAATTAAGAAAAATATAAAAGAAAGAGGTGATGAATATGGTAAAAGGAGCCTTGGTGTTCCAGACAGATTTCGGAATGCAGGACGGCGCCGTAAGCGCTATGTACGGTGTTGCCTACGGTGTATCACCGGATTTAAAGATTTACGATCTCACCCATGGAATTGAACCCTACAACACCTGGGAGGCCAGCTATCGTCTGATTCAGACTGTAAGCTACTGGCCGGAGGGCACTGTATTCGTATCGGTGGTAGATCCGGGAGTAGGTTCCACCAGAAGAAGCATTGTCGCCAAGACAAAGACCGGGCAGTATGTAGTAACTCCGGACAACGGCACTCTGACCTTTGTAAAGCGAAACCCCGGAATTGAGGCGGCCCGTATTATTGATGAAACAGTTAACCGCCGTTCCGGTTCTGAGGAATCCTATACTTTCCATGGCCGGGACGTCTATGCTTTTACAGGCGCCAGACTTGCTGCCGGTACGATTACTTTTGAGCAGGTAGGAGAAGAAATCGATCCCTCCACCATTCTGGAACTGCCTACCATTCCGGCCAAAGAAACTTCGGACGGAGGCGCGGCAGGCACCATCGACGTACTGGATGTTCGGTTTGGAAGCCTGTGGACGAATATTCCCATAGAACTGTTTAAAACCCTCGGCATTGATTTTGGCGAGCGTGTAGAAGTACAGATCTCCAATGATACCAGAACCCTGTACCGAAATACCATGGTCTATGCCCACTCCTTTGCAGATGTATATGTAGGCGAACCTCTGGTCTATATGAATTCTCTGAACTGTATGGCAGTCGCCATCAATCAGGGAAGCTTTGCCAAGGCTTATAATATCGGAACCGGCAACAGCTGGCATATTGAGATTCGAAAGGATCCCAGAGGATAATGCCCTCACTGTACCAGGCTGTATATCCCCCTATATAGTCAGGTACCCGCAGGAATAAGGTTGCAAAAGGCCTTAAGCCTTTGTAATATAAATTTATATACCTAAGAGTACTCCTGCAAAGTCAAATACCCCGCAGCAAGCTGACGGGGCATCAAGCTTGTAGCGCAGCAGAGCTGCGGGGTATTTGACCCCTGCGGCAGTCGCCAAATGGACGTGCAAGCACGTCCGCTTGGCTCATTGCCCACAGGAATAAACCTTTAAGGATGAGGTCCGCTGCCTCCGCAGGGTATGTATTACATGATGCCTATAAGGTATATGATGCTAAATTTGTACGAGTATTCCAAACTATCAAGAGGGAAAAGGAGAGTTACAAATGAAGAATTTCTCAGTAAAAACAATCGTAGCAACCGGAATCGGCGCAGCACTGTTTTTCGTGCTGAGCAGCTATGTGGCAATTCCCACACCGGCGCCCAATCTGAAGATCAGCGTACACTACCCCGTTGTGGCAGTGATGGCTATGCTGTTCGGCCCGGCAGCAGGCTTCCTTATGAGTCTTATCGGCCACTTCTTAAGCGACCTTGCAAGCGGCTGGGGGGTTTGGTGGAGCTGGATCGCAGGGAGCGCATTTTTCGGTCTGGTTATGGGCTTCTTAGGCTACAAACTGAAATTGTCCAAAGGTGATTTTGGTGTAAAAGGCGTTATTATCTTTAATATAGTACAGATTATTGCGCATTTGATTGCATGGGGTCTTATTGCACCTGGCCTGGATATTCTGATCTATGACGAGCCTGCAGAAAAAATCTTTCTTCAGGGCGCAGTAGGCAGCGTTGGAAATATTCTGTCAACAGCAATTGTAGGCACTATTTTGTGCTTTGCTTATGCATCTACAAGAGCGAAAAAGGGGTCCTTAAAAGCAGAAAAATAAAATATACGGAAAAGGCTGTCCCAAAGTAAGGCATTTGGATCAAAAAATCCGCTGTCTTATTTTGCGGCAGCCTTTCTTAATTGTTATGAACCATACATCTCGATTCTGGAATGCCTGTTATTCGTATAATCCCTGCGAAACAACTTTATGTTTCACGCCATGCCTTAAGATATTTCGTATGAGTTATACTGTCTGACAATGTCCAGCAATCGAAAAGGAGGTACAGGTGAAAGAACCGATTATAAAATTTGAAAATTTCAGTTTCCAGTACGATGCCCAGGCAGAGCCGACTCTGAAAAACATCAATCTGAAGATTTATCCGGGAGAAAAGCTTCTCATTGCTGGCCCTTCCGGCTGCGGCAAATCCACCCTCACCCACTGTATGAACGGGCTGATTCCCTTTGCCTATTCCGGAGTATCTACCGGAACTCTGACCATACATGGCAAGGAAACGAAAAATGAAAGTATTTTCGAGATATCCAAAACCATCGGAACCGTCCTTCAAGATCTGGACGGACAGTTTATTGGATTAACTGTTGCGGAGGATATTGCCTTTGCTCTGGAAAATGCCTGTGTAAATCAGGAGGATATGAAAAGAGAAGTTCTTCAGGCGGCCCGAAAGGTAGGAATTGCCGACCACTTGGAGCATGCTCCCGATGCTCTCTCCGGCGGACAAAAGCAGCGGGTTTCCATGGCAGGGGTCATGGTAAATCAGGTGGAAATTCTTCTCTTTGACGAACCTTTAGCCAATCTTGACCCGGCTACCGGAAAACGTGCCATTGAGATCATTGATCAGATTCAAAAGGAAACAGGAGCAGCTGTAATCATTGTAGAGCACCGTTTGGAAGATGTGCTGTGGCGTGACGTAGATCGGATTGTACTCATGAAAAATGGAGAAATTGCGGCTGTTCAAGCTCCTGACGAACTTCTCTCCACCAATCTTCTTCTGGAAAACGGAATCCGGGAGCCCTTATACTTAACAGCTCTCAAATACGCCGGAATGACCATTACTCCAAAGTGTAAGCCCCACAGCATCCACAGCCTTACCCTGTCAGATGAGGAAACGGCAGCAGTCCGTGATTGGTATCACAGCCGAAAGGAAAAGGAAAAAAAGGATGAACCGGATATTCTGCTTCGGGCCGACGGAATTGATTTCACTTATGAAAACGGCTTCCATGCCCTAAAGGGAATCAGCGCCACAGCCGCCAAAGGGGAACTTCTGGCGATTGTAGGAACAAACGGAGCCGGTAAGTCTACATTTTCCAAGGTTATCTGCGGTTTTGAAAAGCAGCAGTCCGGCACTCTTACATTCCAGGGTGAGGATATGATGAACTACAGCATCAAGGAGCGTGCGGATCGCATTGGCTATGTGATGCAGAATCCCAACCAGATGATTTCCAAGACCATGATCTTTGACGAGGTGGCCTTTGGACTTCGCCAGAGACAAGTGCCGGAAGACACCGTCACAGCAAAGGTAGAAGAAGTATTAAAAATCTGCGGCCTGTATCCTTTCCGGAAATGGCCGGTATCTGCCTTAAGCTTTGGACAGAAAAAGCGTGTTACCATTGCCTCCATTCTAGCCCTCGATCCCCAGATGATTATTCTGGACGAGCCTACGGCAGGACAGGATTACCGTCATTATACGGAGATCATGGAATTCCTGAAAGAGCTTCACAACCGGGGAATCACGGTAGTTATGATTACTCATGACATGCATCTCATGCTGGAATACGCTCAGAGAGCTATTGTCTTCTCAGGGGGACAGGTGATTGCAGATGATACCTCTGCCAACATTCTGACCAATCCGGATATTATCAAGCGTGCGAATCTGAAAGAAACCTCCCTTTATGATCTGGCGCTTTTGTGCGGAATTGAGGACCCTAATGTATTCGTTCAGCACTTTATAGACTATGAAGAGGAGGAGGTACGAAAATGATTCAGCTATTTAATTACATAGACCGCGTTTCTCCCATTCACAAATTAACCGGAGCCTCCAAGCTGGCCTGCATGCTCTGCTGGGTTCTTGCAGCTATGATTACCTTTGATACCAGATATCTTATCCTGCTGACCATTGCTGCGCTGGTTCTGTTCAAAGTATCAAAAATCAAAGTAAGCGATGTTAAGGTTATCCTTATTTTCTCTTTAGTATTTCTGGTTATGAATAACCTTTTGATCTATCTTTTCTCCCCGGAGCATGGGATAAGCATCTATGATACCCGAACTGAGCTGTTTCACATTATCGGGAGGTACAGCATTACTGTACAGCAGCTTCTTTATCATGCAAATGTAATTTTAAAATACACAGCAACCATTCCGGTGGTGATTCTTTTTATCTCCACCACACAGCCAAGCGAATTCGCTGCATCCCTGAATAAAATCGGTGTCAGCTACAAGGTTTCCTATTCCGTATCTCTGGCCCTGCGCTATATTCCGGACGTTCTGGACGAATTTCACACTATTTCTCTGGCGCAGCAGGCCCGGGGCGTGGAGCTGTCAGGAAAAGAAAGTCTGGTGAAAAGGCTGAAAGGGGCTGCCGCTATTCTTATGCCTTTGATTCTGTCCAGCATGGAGCGGATTGAGGTAGTTTCCAATGCCATGGAACTTCGCTGCTTCGGCAAGAAGTCCAGGCGGACTTGGTATCGGGAGCGGAAGTTTACTGGTCTGGATTATACTACTATTATCTTAGGTTTTGTACTGATTGGTATTTCTATTGCGCTTCAGTTTATAAATGAGGGGCGATACTGGAATCCGTTTTAAAAGATATACAGACGTTAAATTGGAATATGCTGTCCGGCTCTAACTAAGAGAAAACATTCAAACATGTATATATGGTTTATTATCTGCAAGAATAAACTCTGGCATATAGCATTGATTTTATAATGCACCCAGCAGCCTTTGAGCTGCTGAGAGCATTATTTTTTTACACTTCCTTCCTCTGCTTCCGCACAAAGGGAATCATAGACATAGCCGCCTGTGCCCCCTCTCCCACGGCAGTGGAAATCTGCAAAAGACCGCCAATACAGTCCCCGGCCGCATACAGGCCCGGAACATTCGTTTCCATCCGCTCATTTACCTTGATATTCTGCCCCTCGGTAAATGCTCCTGCCTTTTTTGCCAGCTCCATGGCTCCTGCACTTCCAAGGGCTACAAAAAGTCCTTCTGCCGAAAGGCTGCTTCCATCTGCAAAAGTCACGCCCTCCACACGTTCCGCTCCGTCTACGGAAATAACCGGTTCCCGGATAATATGAACACCCTCCGGCACCTCAGCCTTGAGCTCCTGCCCGTTGGTCAAAAGCGTAACGGACTTCACCACCGGAAGAAGCTGGCTCAGCTCATGGACGGCATAGGCTTCATTGCCAAGAACAGCCACCTCTTTATCCCGGTAGAAAAAGGCATCACAGATAGCGCAGTAGCTGACACCTCTGCCCTCCAGTTCCTTTAAGCCCTTTATCTTCAAAGTTTTTCTTCCGGTTCCTGTGGCCAGAAGCACAGCCAGAGTCTCATAAATTCCATTTTTCCCCTCCAAAATAAAATGACCGTTCCAGGAGATATGGAAAATCTCATCCTCTGCCAGCTCCACACCGAGATTCCTGGCCTGAGTCTTTGTATTCTCCACCAGCTCGCAGCCGGATATGGGCTCAGCCATTCCAAAATAGTTCTCAATTCGATCCGCCTTTTCCAAAGCGCCTCGGTCTTTGCCGATTACAAGAGTCTTTAAATTTGCCCGGCTTGTGTAGAGCGCCGCCGACAGGCCTGCCGGACCGCTCCCGATCATCACCGCATCATACATCATGATATCATTTTCTCCATCTCAATTCCTATACTTAAGACTTATAAGCCAAGCAGCTCCCGTAAGCTCTCCTTGGACTGAAGCCCTACGGCGCTCCCTGCTACCTTTCCCTCTTTAAATACAAGCAGGGTGGGAATATTCATTACCCCATACTGCTGTGCCAGTCTGCCGTTTGCATCCACATCCAGCTTGGCAAACTTTACACTGCTTACCTCCCCGGAAAGCTCATCTACAATGGGCGCCTGCATCCTGCAGGGACCACACCAGGTTGCCCAGAAATCCACTAAAACCGGAATATCTGATTTCAATACTTCCTGCTCAAAATTCTGCTCCGTTACCTCTATAAGTGCCATAAAAATTCTCCTTTCTTTGATCTGCACATGCTTTTTTTGTGCATAGAGGGATACCCGTAGGGTGTTTCTTTGATCTGCACATGCTTTTTTGTGCATAGAGGGATACCCGTAGGGTATTTCCTATTGTTTATATTTGCCCGTCAGAAAAAATATACCTCTGTCCACGCTTTTTTATAGTATACCGCAAATGACAAGATAAAAAAAGACTATTTTTTCCAGTTAACACTTCTTCCCTTTATTCCGTTTTCTCCAAATCCTCCATCCGGGTGCAGACCTGCTCTAAAAGCGGGGTGCTGTGGCTCACTGCCAAAAGCCCAATCCCCCGGCTCTCCACCTCCTGAACCAGAAAGCTCCAGATCTGACTCTGGGTAATGAGATCCAGCATAGTACTAATCTCATCCGCCAGAACAAACCGCGTCCCCGCTCCCAAAGCCCTTGCTATACAAAATCTTTGAAGCTCTCCGCCGGAAAGCTCCGCCGGATATCGGTTCAGCCAATCCGGCTCAATCCCAAGCCCCTCAATCACTCGCTGCTCCAGCTTATCGCCCTCTGCCAGAACCTCTTTCATCCGAAGACGGGGATTGACTACCATTTCCGGATGCTGCCAGATCATCTGCACCGGGCAATAGCCTTTATACTCAGCCAGGGAATGTCCGTCCAAAAGGACCTCCCCCTCATCCGGCTTTTCATAGCCTGCCAGAATCTTACAGAAAGTAGTCTTTCCAAAGCCGCTGGGGGCAATAAGTCCCACCCGTTCCTCCTGGGTCAGCTTCAGGCTGAAATCATTTAAAATCTGTCTGCTATCCGTTCCATAGCGAAAAGAAATATGTTTTGCTTCCAATACCATCTGAATTCTCCTATTTATAGTCCTGCTGATTATGGTTCCGCATACAAGCAGCGAACCTTACCGCCTCGGAGTTTACGATAGGGAATCTCCCCTTTACACTTCTCACAATACTTGTCGCACCTGGGACCAAAAGGACAGCCCTTTGGCATATCCTTCACATAAGGCTGTGTTCCCCCGATAAACTGAAATCCATTCTGAGGAAGCGCTCGCCACAAAGCCTTGGAGTAGGGATGCCGCAGGGTTTCCTCCTTATCAAAATCCCTTACATCCGCATCCTCCACCGTAGTGCCCGCATAGAACACCCCCACCCGGTCAGCTACCTCCAGAGCCTGCTCCAGATCATGGGTAATCAAGAGAACCCCTGCCCCCTGATCCGCTAATTCCCGGAAATGGCTCATCACCCGGCGCACCATCTTCATATGAAGCCCCGGCGTGGGCTCATCCGCAATTACCAGGCGGGGATTGCCCATCATAGCCGTAGAAACCAGCACACGCCGATTCATTCCCCCGGACAGTTCAAAGGGATAAAGCTCCTGAACCTCCTGCTTTAGATGATAGCCCTCAAAGATCTGGTTCAGTTTTTCCCTGGATGCCGGATCCTTTTTTCCCTTTCGGATCTGAGGACCTATCTTCATAAGCGGATCTAAGAATGCCACACTCTGGGGAACCAGAACAATCTCATTTCCCCGAAGCGCTTCCTTCCGCTTTTGTGTCAGTTCCTCCCCATCATAAAGGATGGTACCGCCAAGCACTCCATTGTAGGGAAGAATCCCCAGGATTCCATGGGCCAGCAGACTTTTTCCGGAGCCGCTGGAGCCTACCACCGCCACCATTTCGCCCTCATGAATGGTTACATTCAGATCCCGAATCACATCCAAATCCGTTCTTGCAAAGCCCTTGTCATATTGCTGAAAAGAAATGGATAAATTTTGTATATCTAATATAATCTTCTTTTCTACCATCTGCTACTATGTCTCCTATTCCAGTTCCGTCCCTCTCAAACAGTACACCCAAATCTGTTTTATACATGTGCGCTGCCCGGATCCAGGAGCTTCCGCAGGCTCTCACCTGCCACATCAAACAGCACCACCGTCAATACCAGCAAAAGCCCCGGAAACAGCGCCAGCCACCACTTTCCCATGGCCAGATACTGCATGCTCTCTGACAATATCACCCCAATAGCCGGCTGCTCCGGGGACAGACCAAATCCCAGAAAGGTGATGCTTGCCTCATGGAGAATCGCATGGGGAAACAAAAGAATCAATCCCACCAAAAACTGAGGAAACAAGTGAGGAACCATATGCTTCCAGGCAATCCGCCAGGGACTCATGCCAAGCTTTTTCGCCGCCTTTATATACGCAGCTTCCTTTAACTGCAAGACCTCACCCCGAATCAGCCTTGCCAAAGAAGTCCAGTGGGTGAGGGACACTCCTATCACCACTCCCTTAAAGCCCTTTCCGCAGGCATAGGAAATGAGAATCAGCAGCAAAATATGAGGAATTCCCATAACCAGATCGATAATCCAGGTGACAATGGAATCTACAGCCTTTCCCATGGCAGCCGAGAGAATTCCCAGCGCCAAAGCCAGGAGTGCGCTGACCCCTGCTGCCAAAAGCCCGATGCGAATGCTCATAGACAAGCCCGTAAGGGTGCGCACAAACACATCACGTCCCATCCAGTCTGTACCAAATAAATATTCCCAACAGGGAGACAGGTTCTTTCTGGAAAAATCCGTCTCCATAGCTGCCTTGGCAAAGCTCTGCCCTGCTATGGTAATCAAGGCCAAAAACAGCAATGCCATGCCAAACAAAAGTACCGTACGCTCTCTTCCGTTCATCCGTCTCACAGCCCTGCACCTCCCCTGCGAATACGGGGATCTACGATTCCGTACAAAATATTCGCAATCAGATTGCCCCCAAATACAATCGCCGCACTGATTACCGTAATTCCAAGAAGCAGGGGAACATCACTTCCAATCCCTGCCGTCACCGCAGCCTGACCAAGTCCGGGGTAGGAAAATATCTCCTCCACCAGGACAGAGCCGCCAAAAATCTCACTGATGGAAGCAAATTGCAGAGTCAATGCGGGAAGAATCACATTTCGAAAACCGTGATTTTTAAAAATGCTCCAATTGCTCTCCCCTCTCGCTCTTGCAAAAAGCACATAGTCGCTCTCCATAATGTCAATCATTTTCTCTCTGGTATGCAAAGTAATATTGGAAATCCCGGTGATGCTTAATGTAAGGGCAGGAAGAATCCCATGACGAATCCGATCTGCCAGGGTGACGCCTGCGGCCTCCATGCCAATGGGGACACTTAAGCCTACCGGAAGAACCTGAAGCCAGACTGCAAAAATCATAAGGAGTACCAAAGCAAGCCAGAACGCCGGAGTGCTGGCGATCAAAAGAGAATATCCACGTATGGCCTTATCCACCCATGTCCCGCGCTTCATCCCTGCCAAAGCTCCCAGACAGAAGCCCATCACGCCGGAAATCACCCAGGCAATAGCAAGAAGCCAGATAGAATTGAAAAATTTAACACCAATCACTTCCGATACGGGCCGCCGATACAGGAGGGAAATCCCCATATCTCCCCGAAAAAAATCCGAAGCCCATGCAAGAAAGCGCTCCGCCGGGGGCTCACCCACACCCCAATAAGCATTGAGCTTCGCAATCTGCTCCTGACTCATGCTTCCTAATGCCGCCTGACCCACATTGGCCTGCAGGGGATCTACCGGAGACAGGGATACCAGAAAAAATGCCGCCATGCTGACACATATGAGCAGCAGAAACATCCGAATGGCCTGCTTTCCTATATTTGCACATGTTTTGCGTGCATAAAGGGATACCCTTTGGGTATTTCCTATATTTGCAGATGGATCTTTTTCATCTAATTTCATCTGTCAGTTCCTCCTATTACAAGATAACGCCCTTGCCAAAAACTTGGTGAATTCCAAATGCCCCACCATTCCATATAAACGCACAAAGTGGAGCCGCCTAAAGCAGCTCCTGCTTTGCTTTTATAGTTGGTTATAATGGGTTAGCTTATTATTGTAAACACTTACTGCCACATCCACTGATCCACATTATTAACAATAGACCAGCCATGTCCATGGGGATGCAGCTTCTGCTCTGCCACTTTCAGATTTTCCCTTGACCAGTACAGATGATCCACATTCACAAGCCAAATCCAGGGAATATCTCCCTCCTGTGTAATTCCGGTTGTTCCATCCCACTGTGCTTTTTGCCAAAACTCATAGGAACTGTCCAGATCGCTGGCCGCCAGGGCTTCATCCATGTATTTGTCAACCGCTTCATTGGAATAGGGAGAATATTCTGCGGAACCATTTTCCAAAGTATGATAAATATTATACAGTTCCATAGGAGAATGGGCTCCCCATCCCCACATCAAAGGCTCTGCCTGCGCACGATCGTAAGCCGTATCCCAGCCTACGCCCTCTATGGTAACCTCTATTCCCAGCTCCTTTAACTGATTCTGGGTATCCGCCGCCAATGCCTGACGCAGAGAGTCGCTGGCCGGATATAAGAGATTGAAAGCTGCTCTTACGCCATCCTTCTCCCGAATGCCATCCGTGCCCTCGCTCCACCCGGCCTGCTCAAGTATCGCCTTTGCTTCCTCCGGATTATATTCCACCTCGGCCTCACTGTTATACCAGGGCATCTTATCGCAGACGCTGTAGGCAGGCGTTCCGTAACCGTTCAGAACATTGTTCAGCATTTCCTGCCGGTCAAGACCGATATTAATGGCCCTGCGAACCTGCACATCACTGGTGAAATCATTTCCAACGGCATTTCCATTTTCACCGGTTCCTGCGGGTACTGCCGGAAGATTAAAGCCCCGGTTGTCCACCGACTCAAAGGAAAGAAGTTCATAGCCGTCTATATTCTGATCCGAGTAGGCTGCCGCCGTATATGCCAGATCTGCCTGTCCTGCCTTTGCCGCCGCAAAAGCCGCATCCTCCTCCATAAATACAACGGTAACTCGCTTCATCTTTATTTCCTCACCGTAATAGTCCGGATTGGCCTCAAAGATAATCTGCTGTCCCTTGTCCCACTGCTTCATGATATACCGCCCGGATCCAATGGGATTCTCACCATAGTCGGGGCCGTAAGCATGCTCCGGCACAATTCCCACAATGGCCATGGTATAAGGCCAGATAGAATATGCCTGTGCCATATGAAACTCTACCATAGTATCACTCACGGCCACTGCCTCCTTCAGCATAGTAAAATCATTGACGGAGCTTATTTCTTTCACCGTATTGTAAGTAAATGCCACATCGGAAGCTGTCAAAGGTTCTCCGTCCGTAAACTTCACATCGTCCCGGATAGTTACCGTCCAGGTCATTCCATCCTCGCTCACCTGCATATCCGTGGCCAAATCATAGCCAATGGAAAGATCCGGATTCGTAACTGTCAGTGTGCTTTGAATCAGGGGCTCATGGACGTGCTCACCGGCGCCCCAGCCGTAAGCGGGATCAAAGCCTGCCTCCGGCTCTGAGGTAGGTCCCATGACTACAATCACGGAATCCTTAGCTTCACCCTCCGGGGCTTTTTGTCCCTCCTGATTTTCCTGCTGCGTCTCATCCCCCTGGGGGGCTTCCAAATTCGAACCGCAGGCTGTGAGTAAGCTTATGGACATTACTGCCGCTATCATAATAGAAATCCATTTATTTTTCATGTGTATAACACCTCGCTGTCATCTTTCATCCTGTGCCTGCCAATTGACATCTTTGATTATACACATGCGTTAAAATGTTCACAAGCCACCCTGGGGGATATTTTTTAAAAAAATATGCATTCAATATTTTTACAGTTCCATTGAGGACCAAATCTAATATCCACCCATTCTAAAATATATAACAAATAATGTCATACTCCTTCGTCAGCAGGATCGAAAATGGTGTACGCTTCGCAGCTGGCTATGAGCTTTTTGCTTTGGCAAAGTATTAAATGTCAATATTGAATGACTATTAACGAAAAACTGCATCTGAATTATCAAAAAGAAGGGCTGATGTCTTATTTCCCGACAGCCCTTCCATTTTATTGTTCTGCTTATTCTCCCTACCTTAGAATCACAACACCCAAAAACCATAACAAATACACATGCACCGGATAGAAGATATAATAAAAATACTTTTTATACCGTACGCATTTTCCGTTGCAGCATAACAGCAATGGCAGCGCTGCAATCATCATCCACTGAAAATCATTATTCAGCATATGAGAAAAGTCAAAAAGTGATCGGAATGATGCTCCCCAAAGCACAAGCCCGGTTATAACCTCCATAAAGGCTACAAGCACATCGCTCCCTATCAGCATAAAAAACCTGCCCCAGATTCCAAAAGCAGAATTGAGAAAAAATACAAGGCAGAAAATCAGATACCCAAGGGCAAGCTTCCCTTTATCCTCCTTGGTATAATAGAACAGCGCACCCATAAGGACAAAAAGAAAAGCACCTTCGCAGGTCAAAGCGCTGCCGCAGACAGCTGACAGCAGATTCAAGACAGCATAGGGAACCTCCACAAGCTCATAGAGAGCAGCCCACAGCCCTGCAAAAGCAATCTGCCAAAAGCCATAGATAAACCACATACGCCATTTCCGTTTTGGATGCTCACGTCCAAACTCCATGACCTCAATAAAGAAAGCACCCGCAAAAAGCGTAGCAAAAATATTATTTGTCACAGTTGTCATAAGCCCTGTCTTCTGAACCACAATGGAGAGAATCAGATTGACCACAGCCATGGCCACACTGCATACATAGAGCCGTTTAAAATACAGCTTCTTATCTTTGGTTTTATCCAGGCTCCAAGCCATAGCATAAAAAAACAAGGGTGCGGCCAGCCGTCCAATCCACTGGAACCAGACAGGCATCCCCGGTATAAATGCTCCGATATAGTTAATTACCATTGCCGTCAGGGCAATACGCTTTAGCATTGTCACAGACATTTTTCGACCCCCACTTTTGTATATCTTTCATATTTTACAATATTTTTACATAAAAGGGAAGTATTTGTTACAAATATTTAAATTTTCTTAAGAAACTGCGAAGATTTACTGCTATTTTCCGCATTTTCCATCGGAAGAAAATAGATTATAACCCACCAGCATCAGGGAAAAAGCCGCCAGAGCACGCACAAACCATCCCTGCACGGGCATAAAAAAGGTAGTCAGTATTCCAACCCCTATCCAGAACATGACAAATCCAAGCAATTGTTTCATAAAGGCTCCTGGCAAAAAAGTTCTCACCCTATTATATGCAGAGAAAGGGCTGGCAGATACCTGCCGCCCTTTTCTAAAATTCTGTATATTTCCTATTGGTTGCTGTGCTACTCAAAGTTACTCCTCAGTCTCTTCCTTCTCAATCACATCCACCGCATCCTGGATAGCATCAGCCACAGGGCTGCTCTCCTTCTTCCCACCTGTAAACTTATTCACAAAATCCGGCACCATATCCAGAATCTTCGTCACCGTATCCTGGTTCTTCACATTCACCAGCTTGGTCACGCCGCCGGATATTACCAGAATGGCGCTTGGAGAAATCTTTGCACCCATGCCCCCTCCGGCGTTCTGCTTCTTATCTCCTGCAAAGGCTCCGGCCGCCACGCCAAAAGATACATCTACCAGTGGAAGAATAATCGTATCCCCAACAGTAACGGCATCTCCTACCACCGTCTTTGTTGTAATAAAGCTGTCCATTCCCTTAAACAGAGATTGTACGGTTGTGTCAAAATTATTGTTCATGGCGCAAATCCTCCTTATTGAAGTTTCAATCTTATTCTAATTGCTGTTCCTGTTTTCTCTTTTCTGTACTGACTGCTTAATAGCCGGGCCAAGTCAAGCAAAGCATATGCTTATTCCTCATGGCGGAATTTATGATAAACATATCGGATATTTTTATCTCTCCAAAGCCTCCATAAAACCAAAGCCGCCGTCATGAGCTGAAAACGCCCTTTTACAAACAGCTCCCCTTTCAGAATACTCTTCTCAAAATCCGGGTATACCTTAACATTATCCATAAAAATCGGATAGAATATACTGATGCCGCCCAAAATTTCCCCTGTAAGCGCCGGATCCTCCGTACCAAACCGAAGCTCTCCTTGTATTTTTCTCGGCAGAAGCTTTCCTATCAGAAGCTTTCCCTGCTCCAAAGACTTTTTCATTGCTCCTTTCGTGCGCTGGTCCAGCAAAAATTCCTTGGTATCCTGATATTTCCGAATGCTTCTTTTTATTTTACCACAGAATCTGCGGAATGTATATTTGAGATTTTTAATTTTTTTCCATATTCCAAAAATCTTAAGGAAAAATGCCTTTATCTTAGCAAATATTCTTTTTATGAAGCCGCCATTTTCCTCCCCGGGTCCATCCAATTTGGAAAGCTCTTCCTCTTCTTCATCCCAATCAGATTCTGTTCTGTCTTCTGCCTTTTCACCTTCTGCAGTTTCCTTTGGAATATGCTCCTTTTTCTCCTCGTCTTCTAAAACAGTATGATTGCCCGTTTCTTCACCGGAACTATCCGGCAGAGGAGCTTCCTGTCCTTCCATCTCCTCTATATCTTCTTCTCCCCTGGCAGCCGCATCCTTTGCATCATGGAACAGCTCTTCTGCATCTCTTTCAAGTTCTTCCTCATCCTCCATCAGCGTTTTCACCGTAATTCCAAAGAACTTAATTCTCACGGAAAGGACACCGTGCCGAAAGGTTATCGGAACACTGACCATATGCAGAAGCCAGCTTACCCTGGCCGTTGCTTCCAACTCCTTCTCCTTTAAAAGCTTCCCTTTATAGCGAATCGGTACAAAAAGCACCAAAAGCAGAATCAAAAGCAGCAGCCCCAAAAGCACTGCCAGAATAAGACCAATTATTTTCAATATAACTAAAAATACATGTAGCATCCGGTT
The DNA here is from genome assembly GCF_036941035.1 of Candidatus Merdisoma sp. JLR.KK006. Lineage (NCBI taxonomy): Bacteria > Bacillati > Bacillota > Clostridia > Lachnospirales > Lachnospiraceae > Candidatus Merdisoma > Candidatus Merdisoma sp. JLR.KK006. The sequence continues at coordinate 235,135 of NZ_JAYMNS010000002.1, forward strand.
CTCCTATTTAAATCACTGCGTGATAGCACGAAAGGGTAAAGTCGCTTCGACACACCTGTAATGAGAGAAACTTTCATTCGAAAGGGCACTCATGAAAGTTCCTCTTGTGCGCCTTTGTGACTTTACCATCTAGCAAAAAAATATTTCCGGCAAATTTCCTGTCTATTCTTCCGCCCCAAAATATTCTCTGGCCCGAAAGCCTCCAGTCTCTCGGTAAATATCCTCCACCATCTGCCGGGTCATCTCCAGTGCTTCCTCATAATCGGAGGCTATTCCCACAACAAACGGATTCTGCTTGTAAAAAGCCGGCTGCTTTAAATGAGCGGCATGAAAGATATCGAACAGATTCTGCTCATTGGATGCCAGCGAAATAAAGTAGATACTGACCATTCCAACACCTCTGTCCGCCTTTCGGATAATCTTGTCCTTTTTTTTGGCTGTCCTTTCACTCAGATAGAGTTCCTTCGCCCACCTCATACTGCATTTGCCTTTCTAATACGGATTCCGGGGGAACTGTAAAAAAATGTATCTTCCAAAGCACGAAAGGAATACCGCAAAACGCAAGAACAGGATTTATTTTGCGGTATTCCTTTAAAAATACTTTTTATTTCCCCAAAGATTACTCTTTTTCAGATCCAGATATTCATTGTAGGCCCGTTCTAAAATCTGCTTTTCATTGGAAAACTTCAGCAGATGATACGCCTCGTGGAACTTATAATAACCTGAATCTACAAAAAATTCCTCACGCTGTGGTTTACTGTAATAGTTGTCCGCCATCATCAGATACCAGTGGACATCCTTCTCCACCGTATCCTCCGGCACTGAAAAAGAATACTGGCTTTTCCCGATATATTTAATAATGGAAGCGTCTACGCCTGTCTCCTCCCGAACCTCCCGAATCGCCGTGTCCTTAAACTCCTCACCCGGCTCTACAGTTCCCTTGGGAAGCACCCAGCCCTCATACCGATTCTTGTAATTCTTGTACAAAAGCAGAATCTTCCCCCGAAATATTACCACACCGCCACAACTGGTTGCCTCAATCATTGCAAAACCTCCCTGTCTGGTGTGCCTCTTGGACTGGTATCAGTATAACTCTTTTTCAGAAGTTTGACAAGACCTTCACTTTAAAAGAGAGCTTAAGGCTTTCTTAAAGTGTTGTTGAGAATTGTAACTTTTTAAATTTATGTTTCCTGCACCCAGTATTTTTCCAGGTATTCTTCCGCTGATTCAGAGGATAGAGAAAGCTTCCGAATCAATCTGACAGCAGTTTCTTCTCTTGAGAAAGTATCCTGACAAAGTTCTATAAAAACCTTCACTCCCTGCTCTAAGCCTTTCTCCAGACCTTCTTCCAAGCCTTTCTCCAAACCTTCCTTCAAGCCTTTCTCCAGACCTTCCTCCAGACCTTCCCTGCGTCCCTCTTCCAACCCTGCTTTTTTTCCCTGCTCAAACCCCTTCTTCCGGCCAAGTTCCAGATTTGTCGTCATCAGATAATTATGATCCCGAATCGCCTTTTCCCTGGCTTCATACTCCAGGCGTTTCTCCTCATCGGCACTGAGAACATTCAGTCTCTCATAAGCTCTTTCTATATATTGACTTGTACCTGCTGCCATCTCAAACTCCTCCTTCTTTTCCGCATTGAAAAAGCGAGCCCAGTTCAATAGCTCTGTCTCCGGATATTCTCTCCTTTTCAGCTTCGTCAGCTCCAGGATATGGATCTCCAGCTTATCTGTATACATCCGCCGTCTGCTATCCTCCCAGAGATGAAAGCGGGAATAGAATTCCTCGTCTTCATCAAAAAGAGTAAAATCCAGAATCCCCACATGAATACATTTCTGCAGTACATCATAATCCTGGCCTTTCTGAATCAACCCAGTATACATCTTTGCCAGATAGAACAGGGACCGCTCCGGCCAGGCCGGAAAGGGTGCTATCTGAATCTCCAAATCCATTTGCCTCTTTCCGGTTGAATCTTCTCCTTCCTCAGCTAACTGTTCACAAATAAAAATGCGGATATCTAAAATCCCCAGCTTATCCTCGGAGTGCTCCTTCCTTAAAAAAGTGGGAAGAAGCTCTGTCCTCTCAATTTCCCTTGGTTCCACTCCCAACAATGCAGAGATAAATCCCCTTCGGATTTCTGCATCCTCCATTAATTCCTTGAAACAGAAATCCACCTTTGGTTTCATTAAAAATGTTTCCTCATTACCCATACCGCCTTCTCCTTTCCTTAAATTGCACATGTTTTTGTGCATAGAGGGATACCTGTAAAGTATTTCCTGTAAGAAAGATACCGTCAGCAGTATGTATGCTCTTATTATAAAAGAATTCCTCACTTGATACAATATCTTTCTTTCTGCAGTTTGTTATCATCTCTTGGATTTCTTTGACAGAAACGTCTGAAACTTCTCAGAATCCTTCGATAGAATCAGTATACAGGATTTTCCAGGATTTGGCAAATAAAATTTTTAAGACTTCTATCACCTCGCCGCCATATACAGAAAAGACTGCCCACTCTCTGCAGTCTCCATACATATCCATACATTTTACATACACCATACCCACACATCATCCTCACAAGACAACCAACCGCCGAGTAAGAAAATAGCTTCTGCTCCGGCGTGTCAGCCCTCCGGAGCAGAAGCTATTTTCTTACTCGGAGACGTCCGTCCTCACCCCTCTTCTATCATCTCCCGCAATTTTCCAAACGCATCCCGAATCCCCCCAACCTCGTCAATAATCCCTTCCTCCACAGCCTGTCTTCCCACCAGCACAGATCCCACATCCTTTGTAAGTTCCCCCGTCTCCAGCATCAGCTTTAACAGCCGCTCCTCCGAAATCCCGCTGTGCTGCGTAATAAACCCGGCAATCCGATCCTGAATCTTCTGAAAATAATCGAAGGTCTGAGCCACCCCGATAATCAACCCCGTCATACGCACCGGATGAATCATCATAGTCCCTGTAGGAACAATAAAAGAATAATCCGTAGACACAGCCAGGGGTACCCCAATGGAATGGCTCCCCCCAAGAACCAGAGAAACCGTAGGCTTACTCAAAGATGCAATCATCTCTGCAATGGCAAGACCTGACTCCACATCCCCTCCCACCGTATTAATAAGAACCAGCAGCCCCTGAATCGTCTTACTGTCCTCCACAGCCGCAAGCTGAGGAATCACATGTTCATACTTGGTGGTTTTAGAATTAGAAGGCAGGCATTCATGCCCCTCAATCTCTCCGATAATATTCAGCAAATGAATCTTGGCATCCCCATCCTCCAGAGTAAGCTGTCCATATTCCTCTACCTGCTTATCCTGTTGCTCCTGCTTCTCTCCCGTCTGATTTTCCTCCTTATTCTGATTCTTTTCCTTTTTCTCCTTACCCATAAAAAACCAGCCTCGCTTCCATACGTTTTTGTATTAGTATGGAAAACAAGACCGGTTTTTATTCGTTATACTCCTAATGAAATATCCGCAATCAGCTCACAAAATAAAATCATAAGCAACAGGCCGGAAGTAAATTACCGGACTTTAAGCCTGCTTTAAAGCCTGCTCCAAATCCTCAATAATATCCTCCGGATTCTCAATCCCCACAGAAAGCCGAATCATTCCCGGCGTTACGCCTGCCTTGGCAAGCTGCTCATCCGTCATCTGACGATGGGTATGGCTGGCCGGATGAAGGACACAGGTACGTGCATCCGCCACATGGGTCACGATGGCTGCCAGCTTTAAGCTGTCCATAAACCGCACAGCCTCCTCTCTGCCGCCCTTCAAGCCAAAGGAAATCACGCCGCAGGTGCCATTCGGCATATACTTCTGGGCCAACTCATAATAAGGATCTTCCTTCAATCCTGCAAAATTCACAAATTCAACCTTCTCATGGTTATGCAAAAACTCCGCTGCGGCCTTTGCATTGCTGCAATGACGCTCCACCCGCAGCGCCAGCGTCTCCAGACCTACATTCAAAAGAAATGCATTCATAGGAGAGGGAATACTTCCCAAATCCCTCATAAGCTGAGCCGTAGCCTTGGTAATATAAGCCAGCTTTCCAAACTGCCGGGTATAGGTCACCCCATGATAAGTGGGATCCGGCGTAGTCAGCCCCGGAAACTTATCCTTATGGGAATCCCAGTCAAAATTACCGCTGTCCACGATACAGCCGCCCACTGCCATAGCATGTCCATCCATATACTTAGTCGTAGAATGCGTGACGATATCCGCTCCCCACTCAAAAGGACGGCAATTAATGGGGGTTGCAAAGGTATTATCCACAATCAGCGGGCAGCCATGAGCATGGGCTGCACGGGCAAACTTTTCAATGTCCAAAACCGTCAAAGCCGGATTGGCAATCGTCTCTCCCACTACCGCTTTGGTATTGGGACGAAAAGCTGCTTCAATCTCTTCCTTTGATGCATCCGGATCCACAAAGGTACATTCCATCCCCATCTTCTTCAAGGTAGCCGCATACAAATTAAAAGTTCCGCCATATACCTTAGCCGAACAAACCAGATGGTCTCCCGCCTCACAAATATTGGTCACTGCATAGAAATTCGCTGCCTGTCCGGAAGAAGTGAGCATAGCCGCCACGCCGCCTTCCAGCTCTGCAATCTTCGCAGCCACACAATCATTTGTCGGATTCTGCAGGCGTGTATAAAAATACCCGTTATCCTCCAAAGCGAAAAGGCGTCCCATTTCCTCAGTAGTATCATATTTAAAAGTAGTACTCTGATAGATGGGAAGGACTCTCGGCTCTCCCTTTTTCGGCTTCCAGCCGCCCTGTACGCAGATGGTATCCTGCCTCATGCCATATACCTTCCTTTCAGATCGTACACCATAGCCATATACCGTTCCCGGCATTCCTCCGGCTTCCCTTCTTCAATCATCCCGATACAGGGCGCCAGATAATTCCTCCAGATCTCTTTATAGACTTGTCCCGGCGCTTCCGACCGGGCAATACGGCTTACAATGGTAGGCGCAATGTTGTAATACTCTCTTACAAGCTCTGCTCCCTCCGGTGTGGAAAGCAGATACCGATCCCGATAATCCCGAAGAAGTGTAAGCTCATAACAATCGTCTGCCTTTCCCTGACTCTCACACACAGCAGTAGTAATATAACACAGCTTCTTCTGAAAACCGCTCTCAATCTTTTCATAGCTGGCTTTGCCTACAGAAGTTTTAAAGGCTGCGTTCCATTTCTCCACAAGGCAGTCTGTTAAGGGCTCTGCCGACTGTCCCTTCTGTTCCAGGATAGCCGGAAACATATATACTGCAAGGGTCATATTATAATTCACCAGCTGCTCGCTGCGCTTTCCCTTTTTGGGAATCCGTTCTAATTCAACGGCTGCCTGTTCCACCAAATGATCCGCAAGCTTCAAAAGCCACTCCTCGTCCACGCCGTCTTCCTTTACATAAACCTTCTCAATGGCATCAATCACTTCTATGTATTTGCGAAGATAAGCCTGAAAAGCCTCTGCATAAAGATTCTTTTTAAAAGAAGACAAAGGATTGCCTGCTTGAAAAAGCATGTCCTCTATTCCCTGCATAGCCTTATTATAATATTCACCGTATGCTACGACATCCATCTTTTTTCTCCTATTCCTGTTCCGTAGTATCTGGATGATACACCTTTATCTACCGTCTTATTTATTCGTCCCAATTGTGGTACACATTCTGAACATCATCGTCCTCGTCCAAAAGATCCAAGGTTTTCTGTAGATTTTTGATATCATTTTCATCTGTCAATGATACATAAGTCTGTGGAATCATCGTAACCTCGGCCTCTGCCATCACAATCCCCTCAGCCTCCAATGCCTGGCGCACCTGACTGAACGCATCGGGATCTGTGATAATCTCGAAGCTGTCCTCTTCCTCTGAAAAATCCTCTGCCCCCGCGTCCAATGCCAGCATCATCAAATCATCTGGATCCGTCTCACATTCCTCCCGGTCAATGATGATCTGCCCTTTCTTGTCAAACATATAGGACACACAGCCCTGGGTTCCTACAGAACCGTTTCCCTTGGTAAAGGCACTCCGGACGTTGGCCGCAGTCCGATTCTTATTGTCAGTCAATGCATCCACAATAATAGCAATTCCGCTGGGGCCATAGCCTTCATAGGATACATACTCATAATTAACGGCGCTTGCATTGCCTGCTGCCTTCTTGATGCCCCGTTCAATGGTATCGTTGGGCATATTGTTGGCCTTTGCCTTGGCAATTACGTCCCGGAGGCGGCTGTTATTGGCCGGATCTGCACCGCCCTCCTTAACTGCCACTGCAATCTCACGTCCGATAATCGTAAAAATCTTGCCTCTAGCGGCATCATTCTTTTCCTTCTTATGTTTTATATTGGCAAACTTTGAATGTCCTGACATAGCTTAACACTCCTCTTCCTTTAGTTCTTTTGTCCGCACCCTCCTGCGGGCAGACGTTCTTATCTATTTTAGCATTAAATTTCCGGGATGGCAAGCATTATGTATCCAGCTCCAGGCTTACCCGCAAGGCTTCATTTACCTTTTCCAGCAGCCTTTCATCCAGATGGCAGACCTTATCGCGAAGCCGCTGCTTGTCAATGGTCCGCAGTTGTTCTAACAAAATCACCGAATCCTTTACAATCTGGCACTGTCTGGTACTCAGCTCTACATGGGTAGGAAGCTTCGCTTTATTCATCTTTGAGGTAATAGCTGCCACAATCACGGTAGGGCTGTGGCGGTTTCCCGTGTCGTTCTGAATCACCAGAACCGGCCGAATGCCTCCCTGTTCCGAGCCTACCACAGGCCGAAGGTCTGCATAATAAATGTCTCCTCGCCTGATTATCAATCTTCTCACACTCCGATTTCCTGAAATTCTTTTGGCTGATGTATCCCAGCCTTATCGGAAGTATTTCCAAAAAAATCGGAAGTATTCATATTACTGTTCTGCCCAAGCTAATTGAGATATCTTAATTTACCTCTTTGTGATTATATATTCTGGGTACCCGTTTATTTATATCACAGACAAACTCATAATTAAAACGTCCGGAAAGATCACATAGAACTTCCAGCGAAAGATTTGCATCCCCATCCCTTCCAAAAAGAGTAACCTCCATTCCCATCTCCGCCTCCGGAATCTCTGTCACATCCACCATCATCTGATCCATGCACACCCGGCCTCGAATCGGCGCCTTCTTTCCGCAGACCAACACATAGCCTTTATTGGAAAGGCTTCTGGGATAACCATCCCCATACCCCACCGGAATCGTGGCAATGCGTCGGGGGGAATCCGCCTGATAGATTCCTCCATAGCTGACCTCCGTTCCTGGCACAATCTCTTTCATGTGAACAATATGGCTTTTCAATTCCATAGCAGGCTTTAGGATTAGCTCATCCATGCAGACTTCCCTGGAAGGATAGAGTCCGTAAAGAATAATTCCGGCCCGAACCATATCCCACTGAGCTTCCTTTAACTCCATAATGCCTGCACTGTTGGAACAATGACGGATGGGAAAAATAAGCCCTTCCTGACGACATGCTTCCTCAAATGCCTGAAAACGGGCAATCTGGCTTTTCGCAGAGGTTTTGTCGCTCTCATCCGCCCTGGCAAAATGGGTAAATAATCCCTCCAGCCGAATCCCCGGCATCCGCCCTATCTCCCGAATCTCCTCAATGGTTTTCTTTGTATCCGGAAAACCAATGCGGCTCATGCCTGTATCTATTTTGATATGCACTGGTATCACAATATCTTTTCCCAACAAAGCACTCTGCTTCACTGCCGCAGCAGACAAAGCCTTCCCTGTCTCTAAGGTGTACACAGCAGGACGGATCTGTGAGCAGAAGCTTCCATCTGCTTCCATCTCTTCCTCCAAAAGCCCGGCAATCTTTTCACAGTCCTCCGGATATACATACCCCAGAATCAGCAGCGGCTTTCGAATGCCTGCCCTTTTTAGTTCCAGAGCCTCCTCCAGCATGGCCACTGCAAAGCCCCACAGGTATTCCTTCTTTTCCACATGAAGTGCAATCGCCCTGGCCCCATGGCCATAGGCATCTGTCTTCACAACAGCCGTCACCTTGGTATTTTCAGACAGTCCGGCCTTGATCTCATCTAAATTCGCTTCTATGGCATCCAGATCCACAAAAGCACCTATACGTGTATATGAATTCATCATTTTTCTTCCCTTCTAACTATATTATATGTCTATTGGGATTCACAGCCACTCCCGAACCATATTTGCCGCACACGAAAAGAAAGTTGCTCTCAACAGTAACAAAAGGGAACCAAAAGCCTGCCTGACTTTTAAGTCCCCTTACTATTTTCTAAGAATGCTCCTTTTCATACCGATTGATATTATAAGACAGCTGCATCAAGCTCTCAGATAAATGTACGTTCTCCACCAGCACATCCTCCGGAACCTGCAGATCCACATGAGCGAAATTCCAGATAGCCTTGATGCCGTACCTCACCAAAAGCTCAGCCGTCTCCGCCGCTTTAGACTTAGGCAGCGTCAAAGTTGCTATCTGAATGTCCTGCTCTCGAATAAAGTCCTCCAGATCCTCCATCATATAAATCTGAATTCCCCGGACGCTTAAGCCCTTTAATACAGGATTCACATCAAAGATTCCTTTGATCACAAAACCTCTTTTTTCAAAGGATACGTAGTTTGCCAAGGCCTGACCCAGATTGCCGCCTCCTATAATGATCATATTGTACTTCTTGTCCAGTCCCAGGATCTTTCCAATCTCTTCATACAGATGCGCAACGTTGTATCCGTAGCCCTGCTGCCCAAAACCGCCGAAATTATTCAGATCCTGCCGGATCTGGGATGCCGTCACATGCATCCGGTCGCTCAGCTCCCCAGAGGAAATACGCTCCACGCCGCTTTCCATAATCTCACCCAGGTATCGGTAGTAACGCGGAAGCCTTTTGATGACTGCTTTTGAGATTTCCCGTTCTTCCATTGAAACACCGTCCCGTCACATATTTTTCTGTTTTTATTATATCGGCCGCCCAGAGGGTTGTCAATGACTTTGTAGGATTTTTCACAAACTATTTGACTTTTCCCCGGCTTCCGTTATAATAAAAAATAACCGTGTCCTTTAAGGGCAGATACAGGAAAGCAGAGGTTTTATTTACTATGATACTGGCATGTCAGAGCATCCATCATTCATTTGGCACCAACGTAATTTTAAAGGATGCATCCTTTCATATAGAAGAGCGTGAAAAGGCCGCCATCGTGGGCATTAACGGCGCAGGCAAATCCACCCTGCTGAAAATCATTGTTCATGAGCTCACGCCGGATTCCGGCGAGGTAGTGCTGGCAAAAGGACGCACGCTGGGATATCTGGCCCAGCACCAGGATTTGGAAAGCCAACGCACCATCTATCAAGAGCTTTTAGAGATGAAGCGTGAAGTAATCGATCTGGAAAGCCGCATCCGCACTCTGGAACAGGAGATGAAATCATTGGAGGGCAGCGCCCTTAAGACAGCTTTAGACACCTACACCCGTCTCAATCACGAATTTGAACAAAAAAACGGCTATGCCTACAAAAGCGAAGTCATTGGTGTTCTAAAGGGACTGGGCTTTTCGGAGGAAGATTTTGAAAAACAGGTAAATACCCTCTCTGGAGGTCAAAAAACAAGAGTTTCCCTGGGAAAGCTTTTGCTCTCCCGCCCGGATATCATTCTCCTTGACGAGCCTACTAACCATCTGGATATGGCCTCCATCGCCTGGCTGGAAACCTTTCTTTTGAACTACGATGGAGCCGTAATTATCGTGGCACACGATCGATATTTCCTAAATCGGGTTGTCACAAAAGTGATTGAGATTGATAATGGACAAGTAACCGCCTTTCAGGGGAATTACTCAGATTATGCCGCCAAAAAGTCTCAGCTTCGCGAGGCTTTGATGAGTGCATGGCTGAATCAGCAAAAAGAAATCAGGCATCAGGAGGAAGTTATTGCAAAACTAAAATCCTTTAACCGTGAAAAATCCATCCGGCGTGCAGAAAGCCGGGAAAAAATGCTGGATAAAATCCAAGTTCTGGAAAAACCTGCGGAAGTCCGCTCTGAGATGCACTTTTGCCTGGAACCTGAGATTGTAAGCGGAAAAGATGTGCTTACTGTAGAAGGACTTTCCAAATCCTTCGGCCCTCTAACCCTTTTTACAGATCTGAATTTTGAGCTAAAACGGGGCGAACGGGTAGCATTAATCGGAAATAACGGAACCGGAAAAACCACAATCCTGAAGATCCTGAATGGACTTCTGGATGCAGACCAAGGCTCCTTTTGTCTGGGCGCCAAGGTAAAGATCGGTTACTACGATCAGGAGCATCATGTACTTCATATGGAGAAAACTCTTTTCGAAGAAATCTCCGATGCCTACCCGAATCTGGACAATACCAAGATCCGCAGCACTCTGGCAGCCTTTCTCTTTACAGGAGATGACGTGTTCAAACGAATCGGGGATTTGAGCGGCGGCGAACGGGGACGTGTTTCCCTTGCAAAGCTCATGCTTTCTGAAGCCAACTTTTTAATTCTGGACGAACCTACCAACCATTTAGATATTGTGTCTAAGGAGATTCTGGAGGAAGCCCTGAACCGTTATACGGGTACTGTACTGTATGTGTCCCACGACCGCTATTTTATCAATACCACCGCTACCCGAATTCTGGATCTGACAGAACGTCAATTAGTGAATTATATCGGCAATTACGACTATTATCTGGAAAAGCGGGAGGCGCTGACACCTGTCTCTGAAAATAGCGGCAGTTCCAAATCCGAAGCCTCCTCTGCCGGAAAGCTGGACTGGAAGCAGCAAAAAGAAGAACAGGCCCGAATTCGAAAACGGGAAAACGATTTAAAAAAGACGGAGGCAGAGATTTTTGAACTGGAAACCAGAGATCAGGAAATCGACGAACTGCTTACCCAGGAAGAAATCTATACCAGCACTGCCGAGTGCTTAAAGCTTCATCAGGAAAAGGAGGCTATAGCCAGGCGTCTGGATCTCCTCTACGAACAATGGGAAGAACTGGCATAGGCTGAATCATCTGTCAAAAGCCTGGAATTATCCTATATCTGTGTATGCACATAAAAAGACTGGCACAAAGTAACCCCTACGGCCTTCCATATCAATATTTTGGAAAAACCTTCCTTCTTACTTTGTGCCAGCTCTGTTATTTTACTATCTATTTTATTACAAGCCTGACTTTGTCTCGTTCTTCACGGAAATGAACTCTCGATAACAAAAGCCCATAATATCCTTCCGGGTCACAATCCCGATAAAAATCTGTTTGTCATCAATCACCGGTACAAAATTCTGATTCATGGCTTTCGAAAACAAATCCTCAATATTGGAATCAATGGAAATCGGCTCAAACCTTGCCCTGCGCCTCACTGTCTGAATCGACACATCCTCCGCCGCACGCAGATCCAGCGAAAACTTATTTTTCAAAGTCCAGAGCATATCCCCCTCTGTGATGGTTCCTATGTACTCACCATTTCGATTAATCAGAGGAATTGCTGTAAATCCGCTTCTCTCCAGCTTCTCAAGCCCCTGACGCAAGGTACTGTCGTCATAGAGATAGGCAAGCTCACCCTTAGGCTTCAGAAAAAACAATATGTTCATTGGTTCGTTCCTTTCTATTATTCGTTCCGCAGAATATTATTTGTACATCTTTATTCGATTTTTACAGCAGCGGCGCCAATACTCGCAAAACAGCGCAGAACAGGCTGCCGAAAAATCCCTGCCTCGTATCCCTTAGCTGAATCTCCCGGCTCTGCTCTATGGTTTGCAGGCAATCCTGCTTCACATCCGCCACAATGGAATTCCTGTAAAACAGCGTACCGCACTCAAAATGCAGATATAGACTCCGGAAGTCCATATTGATGGTCCCCACCACTGCCGTCTCGTCATCACAGACATAGGACTTGGCATGAAGAAATCCCGGCGTATATTCATAAATATGTACTCCGTCTTTTAACAGAGAGGGATAATAGGAACGGGTCAGTTGAAATATCACCTTTTTATCCGGTATTCCAGGGGTAACAATCCGCACATCCACTCCTCGTTTGGCCGCCAGACGCAGAGCCGTATCCATCTCATGATCAATAATCAGATATGGGGTAAAAATGTACACATAATCCCTTGCCTGATTTAAAATATTCAGATAAACATTCTCGGCCGCAATCTCATCGTCCAGCGGCGAATCCCCATAGGGCTGCACAAAGCCGTCAGACTCAAATGGTTCCGGATGGTAGCATTTTGGCCGAAAAGCTTCATAAGAAACATCCGTTTTGCGAAACGCATTCCACATCTGTAAGAACATCACTGTATAATTCCATACAGCCTCGCCTTTCAGCATAAAGCCCGTATCCTTCCAGTGACCAAAACGCATTTTCTCATTGATATACTCATCCGCCAGATTCACACCGCCGCTGAAAGCCGTATGTCCGTCAATCACCGTAATCTTCCGATGGTCTCGGTTATTCATCACCAGTGACCAGAGAGGAATAAACGGATTAAATGCCATGCAGCGAATCCCTTTGGCCTCCAACTGCCGATCATACCCTGGCGGAAGCAGGGAAACACTTCCCAAGTCATCATAGAGAAAGCGTACATCCAGTCCTGCTGCTGCTTTTTCCTCCAGAATCTCCAAAATGCTGTCCCACATCCGGCCTTTTTCCACGATAAAGTATTCCATAAAAATGAAATGTTCCGCCTTCTTAAGCTCTTCTAAAAGCTTCGGAAACAGTTCATCGCCCAGACTGAAGTAGCTGGCCTGCGTATTCCGATATACGGGAAAACCGCAGGTCTGTGACATATAGGCAAACTGTCCCTTCATTCGGGCATCTGTCTGCTGCACCCCCTTTAAAACTGCCTCTTCCTGAATCAAGGCTTCCTTCGTACGCTTCTGCTCTGCTTCCAGCTTCCGGCGCATCTTCTTTGAGGGCTGTTTATTGCCTACAAAAAGATAAAACAGGCCGCCCAGCAATGGAAATACCAGAATAAAAATGATCCATGCCATCTGATAAGCCGGGTTCTCGCCTCGGTGAATAATCCAAAGCACTGCCAGCAGACTCAATACTGTAAATATAATGGAGATGGCTGTAGAATATGTAAGCAACCTGGTCAAAAAAGTCAGAAACCACACAAGTTGAAGCAACAGCAATATTCCAAAAAACACCAGTCTGCTTGTAAGCAGCTTTAATATCTTCCGTAACATATTCCTTTCTCTCCTGTTCCCCTTCATCCTACCACATTTTTCATCTATTTCCAAGTTTACTGTCTTATTTCACAAAATTTTAATACTTTGCACATTTTATGTTAAAGTGCCGTATTTTTACTTTCCCGCAAAATCCCCCATCCAAATACTTACTGTCAGGGTATTGGATGAGGGACTTAGAATGCATTCCTAAAATTCAAACTTATACTGCTATATGGATTCCTGTGGTACCTCCGGCTGGGACTCAGGTTCTGCCGGTACCTCCGGCTGGGGCTCAGGTTCTGCCGGTACCTCCGGCTGAGGAATCTCTGGCTGCGGCTCTGCCGGTATCTCCGGCGGTTGTTCCGGTTGGGGCTCCACTGGCTCAACCGGCTCCACTGGCTGCGGCTGTACTGGTTCAACCGGAACTACAGGTGTTTCTTCAGCCGGCGGAACTGCGGGTGCTGACGGTACTTGAGGCTCAGACTGCGCCGGATTGCTGTAATCCGCTCCCCCGTCTCCTTCGCTGCCTTCCGGCGGCATCACATTTTCCGGAACCGTCTCCTGTACGGGCGCAGTTGTATTTGATTTGCCCGTCTGTTTCTTCCTATCCGCCATAGAACTGTCATATTCCACCGGTGTCCCTTTGGAAATGGGGATGGCCCCCAGGTATTCCTCCAGGGTCTGACCGCTTTCTTTTATCTCCAAGGCTGCTTTCTTTCCCACATAGCGAAAATGCCAGGGTTCATAAATAATTCCTGTAACCTCAGTCTTTCCATTGGGATATCTCAATATAAAACCATAATCATAGCAGTTTTCCTTCAGCCACTGAAAGCCTTTGGTCTGTTCCTGCTTCTCATCTAATCTTCGATACTCGGCAGATACAAAGTCCAGAGCCAGCCCTGCCTGATGCTCACTGGTTCCGGGAACCGCCACAACTTCAGCTGCCCGTTCCTTGGCTTCCGCATAGGAATAATCCATCATTACGCCTTCTTCAATCTTCGCTTCATGAAGGGCTATCTGCTTGTCCATGGTCCGATAAGATGAGGTTACATATATGTAGGCTCCATCCTTACGGGCTGCCTGCACCATAGCCATATAATCATCATAAGCCCGGGCATCAATCTTGTGTCCGCCTCCAATACTCTTTAATTCTACCTCAAAATCATCCGGAAGGGGATGTGTCCGGTTCACAAGAATCAGATTCCAGTCATCTGGAAGGTTCTCCTCCAGAATCTCATCTTCCTCTTTTGTCTCATCCTCCGTCTCTGCCACCGGAACAGTCTTTTTCTCCAGCTTTTCTTCCTGCTCTGCTGCCTGTGCTTTGGCGGCATCACGGTTCAGATTGCCTGCATACACAGTTCCTATGACCATTCCCAGACAAAGGAAGCAAAGTACACCTGCCAGGAAATTTATCAGTCTTTTTTTCTGTCTTCTTGTCATTTGCTCTCAATCTCTTTTCCTCAATATCTATGAAAAAAACTCAATTTCTACTACAGTATATAGTAAAAGATGCCTATAAGCAAGTGATTTGGGAAAAAAATTCTTAATAATTTCTTACTCTGCTTCCTTCCCATTCCTGGTTTACCATAATTTATATTGAAAGAACATACATAACATATTTATTCCAAATGGAAAAAAGGCGGGAATCACTTAACCAAGTATTTTCTCGCCTTTTTTCCGCCTTTCAATCAGCAAAATGGGTTCTATCTGAAAGGTTTGCAAACATTTTTACTACCGCATAGACTGATACATCTCATCCAGCATTTCATCTGTGATATCCACCGGATTATTATACAGGTTCGGATGTCTGCTGATTCTCACCAGCTCCGCCACCTGCTCATCTGTCAAATGAAATTCCTTCAGATCTGTCCGAAGTCCAATATCCGCCTTTAACTGGTGAATGGCATCCGCCATATCATACATATCCCTAAAGCCCAGCTCCTTTGCAAACCCATGCACTCTTCCTTCCTGAGCATCTGCATTGATTCGGGCAAAGTAATCCAGGGTCAATCCGCAGGCTTCCCCGTGGGGAATATGCAATAGATTCGTAAGCGGGAAAGAGCAGGCGTGTGAGCTGGTCGTCTTGGGCAGGGTAAAAGCAAGCCCTGCAATCACAGAAGCCTCTGCCATCTTCCTGCGTGCCTCCTTATTCTCAGGCTCCTTACAGGCTATTCTTAAATATTGGAATACAAGCCTGCAGGCATGCAGTGCAAATGCATCACAGATCGGCTGATGTCCCTTACTCCAAAAGCCCTCCAGTGCATGGCATAGTACATCAATTCCTGTACTTGCTGTCATATAAGGGGGAAGCGTATAAGTAAGCTCCGGATCAATCAATGCAATAGAAGGATAAAATCCATTGGATACAATGGGGCCCTTCTTTCCCAATTCTTTATCACTCAGTACTGCCACACAGGTCACTTCACTGCCTGTTCCTGCCGTTGTCGGAATTGCAATCAAAGGCAGATGCTTCTCTGGCATAGGCTCGCCCGTTCCATGATATTTACGGATGGAATCCTCCGTAAAGCAGATGGACCCTGCCGTCTTTGCGCAGTCTAAGGCGCTTCCTCCGCCTAAAGCCACAAGAAAATCAATCTCGCTCTCCCGAATCTGTTTTGCACAGGCATCTACCTCCGCAACCTCCGGGTTGGGTGATACCTGACTGTAAATTCCCGTCAAAACACCTTCACTTGCTTCCACAATTTTTTCTGCAAGGCCGCTTTTCATAAAAAACGGATCGCTGACCAAAAGTCCTCTACTGCAGCCTAGATCCTTTGCCGCCTGCTTAAGTTCACCTGCTGCGCCCTCGCCAAACCGTATGGTTACAGGCTGCAAATACTCCCACATCATAGCCAAAAGTTCCTCCTATCTTAAGTTATAGTTGCTGCGCAACGGTACGAAAGGGTAAAGTCACTTCGGCACACAGGTAATGAGAGAAACTTTCATTCGAAAGGGCACTCATGAAAATTTCTCTCGTGCGCCTTTGCGACTTTACCTATTCAAACATCTTAATCACTGTCTTCAACACCTTATTTCTCTGCTCAAAAGCAAATTCAAAGGCTTCCTGAGACTTTTCAAAGGGAAAGATTGTTGGATTGATATCCTTTAAGCGAATCGCCCCCTTGCTGACTGCTTCAATAGCCGCCGGATAAATATGGCGGTAACGCCACACATGGCGGATATCCGCTTCCTTGCGTGCAAGCTCGCCAAAGAGATAAGGCACCTCGCCGCCGGCATTGCCCACATTCACAATCACACCGCCACGCTTTACATACTTCCAGGTATCCGCCAGAGTGTAGGGACTTCCCGCCGCTTCAAACACAATGTCACAGCCAAGTCCGCCTGTTTCCTCCAAAACTCTGGCTTCCACATCCTCCTCTTTGGCATTTAACGCAACATCCGCCCCCATTTTCCCTGCCATGGCAAGGCGGTTAGGCAGCGCATCCGATACAATAATTTTGCCGGCTCCCATGGCTTTACAGGCCAGCATGGTCATAAAGCCAATGGTTCCCACACCAATGATGCATACGGTCTTTCCAAGCTCCACTTCCCCTCTTCTGGCCGCATGCATTCCCACGGCTAAGGGTTCGATCATACACCCCTCCAAAGAAGACACATGCTCCGGAAGCTTAAAGCACCATTCCTCCGGATAAGCCATATATTGTCTGAGCGCTCCGTCCGCAGGCGGCATGGCGGCCGCCATAAAGTGAACCTCCGGACACAGATTATACTTCCCCTTCCGGCAAAATTCACATTTTCCGCAGGGAACCCCAGGCTCTAACGCCACCCGATCCCCCGCTTTTAACGTCTTTACATTTTCTCCTGTCTCCATGACCGTTCCCGCACATTCATGTCCCAGGATAAAATCCGGCGGAGCCTTTCTTGTTCCAATAGCGCCGTTTTGAAAGAAATGCATATCTGATCCGCAGATTCCGCAGTATTCTATTCTCACAAGGACCTCATTGCCCTTTGCCTTCGGCATCTCCTCTTCTACTTCTACCAGATGTCCCTTTTCGGGCATCCTCATCATCCGATTCTTCATGGGTTTCTCCATTTCTGCTTAGATATCGCTCTCTTACTTGCGCCCTGCCGCCTTTTTCGCCTTCCCGGCAATCTCTTCTGCCGTCAGCTTAAATCTTTCGGCCAGGTAAGAAATAGGGCCAACCTCGCCAAACTCGTCCTGCACGCCTACCATCTCCAAGGGCGCCGGCGTATGGAGGGCCAGCACCGAAGCAACTGCAGAACCGAGGCCATTTACCACATTATGATTTTCTGCCGTCACAATGGCTCCCGTATCCTTTGCCGCATTCAGAACTGCTTCCTCGTCCAGAGGCTTCACACACCACATGTCCAAAACTCTTGCCGAGATTCCCTCTGCCGCCAACGCATCTGCCGCCTTCAGCGCCTCCGCCACCAGATAGCCCACTGCAATAATCGTTACATCCTTTCCGTCTCTTAAAAGATTGGCTTTTCCAACCTGAAATTCTGTTCCGTCCTCGTAAATTACGGGCGCCGCTTTTCTGCTGAGGCGCATGTACCAGGTTCCATAGGTATCCTTCGCAAGCTTTGTCACCTCTCTCACAGACACAGCGTCACAGGGCTCCACAACCGTCATCTCCGGAATCGTGCGCATAATTCCCATATCCTCAAAGGGCATATGGGTTCCTCCGTTCAGGGTCGCAGTGATTCCCGGATCCGAGCCCACCACCTTTACATTCTGCTTAGCGTATGCACAGGACATAAAGATCTGGTCGCAGGCCCTGCGTGCCGCAAATGGCCCAAAAGTATGCGTAAACGGAACAAATCCTCTGGAGGACAGCCCTGCCGCCACACCAATCATATCGGCCTCCTGAACGCCGCAGTCAAATGTTCTCTCCGGAAATGCCTCCCGGAACGGCTTTGTCCCTGCCGCATTCATCAAATCCGCATCCAGCACCACTACCCTTTCATCCTGTTCTGCCATTGATATCAGAGTTTCACAAAACTCCTTTCTAAGCTCCTTATCACCTGTCACATGCTCTTTTGCAATCTTCACACTCATTAAAACAGCCTCCTATTCCCCAATCTCCTTTTCCTGTATGCAAAGCTCTGCCAATGCTTCCTCTACCATCTCGGCACTCACCGGCATATTATGTGATCCAAGGAAGCCTTCAATCTTGCTGTAGCCCTTTCCCTTTACCGTATTCAGGATAATGGCGCTGGGCCGCTCATCCTGTGCCTTTGCGTTGGCAATGGCAGACAGAATCTGTTCCACATCATTGCCGTCCTCTACATTCTGAGCATACCAGCCAAAGCTCTCAAACTTCCCGGCAATATCACCCATTGCACACAGGTCTTCCACATAGTCATCAATCTGGCACTTATTGTAGTCCACAAAGGCAATTACCTTAGACAGCTTCTTCGCATGGGCAAAGATTGCCGCTTCCCATACCTGGCCTTCCTCAGCCTCTCCGTCTCCTATAATCAGATAAGTATAATTATCATAGCCCTTCAAACGATTGCCGCAGGCAATTCCCATGGCAGAGCTTGCTCCCTGCCCCAGAGAGCCTGTTGTCATATCAATGCCCGGTGTGCGGTTCATATCACAGTGGCTTGGAAGGCTTGTTCCCGGTTTATTTAAGGTATCCAGCATTTCCGTTGGAAAATAGCCCTTCAAAGCCAGGGCAGCATATACGGCCGGACCGGCATGTCCCTTCGACACCACCAGCATATCCCTGTCATCCTTCTTGGGATCCTTAGGATCCACGTTCATCACTCCGCTATATAAAACAGCCAGTACATCCACAATGGATAATGCCCCGCCAATATGTCCAACTCCCAGATTCCCAATGCATTTTATGGTTTCCTTACGGATCTCAACTGCAAATTTTTTAATTTCATTTATATTCTGCATTTTTGTTTACTCCTTCTATTGAACTTTTTCTGCTCAGCCGTAAATCTCATCTTCCAGAGCCGCCACCTTTTCCTTAGCTCCCTTTAAAAATTCCTGACGCCACTCTTCCAAACCTTCCGTAAACTCCGCAGCCAGGAATATATCTGCCATCTCGCAGCCTACCTCCGGTGCCAGCTTCCAGCCTCCCATGGTCATTACATTGGCATCATTAATGGCTCTGCACATTCTTGCATCATAGATATCCGTACAGGGCATGGCATATACACCTTTATATTTATTTGCCACAATCGCCATTCCGGCTCCTGTTCCGCAGATTAAGATTCCCTTCTCAAACTCACCGCTCTGAATCTTCGGCGCCAGCGCCGCAGCGGTAACAAAAAACGGCTTCACATGATCTAAATCCAAAGTTCCGCAGTCCTCTACTTCAAAGCCCTTTTCTGTGAGATGAGCCTTCACTGCTTCCTTTAATGTAAAACCAGATTTGTCTGAGCCTATTACTACCTTCATCTTGTTCTCCTCCATTTTAAGTTCCGCAATCCCCTTCCAGCACCATCCATATAGAAAGATTTCCAGTCACAGATGCATGTGCCTGTAAATCTTTCTGGCACTGTCAGGGTATTGCTGTTTTAAGTTCCGCAATCCCCTTTCTGGCACCGTCAGGGAATTGCTGTTTTAAGTTCCGCAATATTTTAAGTATGCTTGTGTTCCGTCAAAATACCGAATGCTCCGGCCATAACTACTGCCATTCCCAAGTACTGTTCCGATATCATCCGTTCCTGAAACAGCACAAAGGTAATTAATGTAGATACCAGCGGCATCAGCAGTAAAAATGTTTTCACCAGCCAAACGGGGTAATTCCGCAGGTTATAATAATAAACCACATAGATCAAGGTCTGTCCCAGAGCCGCCAGTAGCAGCACCAGGCCAATATCCCTCTCCCAAAAGACAAGCTTAAGCTGTCCCAAGGTTCCCATCACCAGAGAGGTTCCTGTAAAGTAAAGCATAGTTACAAAATTGTTATAATATGCCACCACATCATCACACACCGGATTCTTCTTATCCAGCTGCACACTTTTAATTACAAATGCATTTAAAGATACGAAAAATGCACTCAGCAGAAAAAACAGATTTCCCGGATCTCCTACCTGAAAATTGGAAAAATCCACGCCCATAACCAGGAATACGCCAAACAGCATGACAAACGTGCACACCCAGGATTTCCATGTAAATTTCTGCTTGTAAATAATCATAGAAAGAATATTTACCATCAAAACATCACATTTAAGCAGCGCTGTTCCGCTTGCGGCCGAAGACATGGACAGTCCGATAAAAGCAGTCAGATCCAATAAAAATCCAAAGGTGCCGATAAGCAGCAGCCGCTTCCACACTCCCTGAACCCGAAGCAATAAGGGCAGTTCTTTTCGTTTCCACATGATAACTGTCAGGAATATCATGGTCAGAAAACGGATTCCCACACCGGAAGTAAACACGGATGTATAGCCCACCAGCCGCTGGCTTGCCACATAGTAGCCGCCCCAGATCACCGGAAGTATCAGCATGGGCGCAACTTTTTTCTTACCTGTCTCCATAGCTACCACCATTTAATCTGGCTTGTCACATATTCTCTCAGTTCAATAAATTCAGGAGAAGCAATATCCCTGGGCCTTGGAAGATCAATTTTCTTCTCTTCCTTGATGGTTGTGGGCTTATTGGAGAGAATCAGGCACTTTTCCGACAGATAAACGGCTTCTTCAATATTATGTGTGATAAACAGCACGGTGCTCCCGGTCTTCTGCCAAAGCTTGATGACCTGATCCTCCAGGTAATAGCGAACCTTAATATCCATCTGTGCATAGGGCTCATCCATCAGCAGCAGATCCGGATGAAGCGCAAAGGCTCTTCCGATCACTACACGCTGCTCCAGGGATGCGCTCAGCTCATGAGGATAGGATTTGCGCACTCCCTCCAGTCCAAGCGTCTCCATAATCTCTTTGGTGCGCTCTTCAATCACTTCCTTTGCATACTTCTTAATCTTCAAGCCATACTGAATGTTTTCCTCTACAGTCAGCCACTGATAAGCAGAAGGCTCCTGAAATACAAAAGCCATATTATGCTTCTTGGGATCCGCCGGCTCGTCATCAATCAGGATCTGTCCCTTTGTAGGCTCAAGCAATTTGACAAGAAGGTTCAGGAATGTTGTCTTTCCGCACCCTGTAGGCCCGACAATACATACAAAATCACCTTTTTTTACATCAAAAGAGATATTGTCAAGAACCAGCAGGTCTCCAAATTTTTTTGTCAAACCCCGCACCTTTACTTTTGCGTCTTCACTCATCTTCGTTCCTCCTGATTCCTTCCTAGATATCCAAATCCGTATTTGCTACAATCTCATTGCGCAGCTCTAAAAACGCTCTGTCAGTCTGGCTTCTGGGCCTTGGCAGATCCACAATGTATTCCTTCTTAATATACGACGGCCGGGATGCCAGAAGCAGAATCCGATCTCCTAAATATACGGCTTCCTCCACATTGTTTGTGACAAATACAATGGTTCTCTTATTCTTCTCCCATATCTTAATGATTTCATCCTCCATCTGGTAACGGGTCTGTGCATCCAAGGCTCCAAAGGGCTCATCCATCAGCATAATGTCAGATTCCGAAGCGTAAGCTCTTGCAATTCCCACACGCTGCTTCATTCCGCCGGAAAGCTGCTTGGGAAGGGAGGCTTCAAACCCCTGTAAGCCTACCAGGTTTATGTACTCCTGAGCCTTTGCCCTGCGGGTTTCTTTGTCAACTCCCTTGAGCTTCTGATTCATCTCTACATTTCCCATAACCGTCTTCCAGGGGAAAAGGGCATATTTCTGGAATACAACTCCAAGATCGCCCATTGCCGGCCTTCCTCCATCAAATTCAATCTCTCCGGAGGTCTGTTTTTCCAGGTCTGCCATAATGTTCAGCATAACCGTCTTTCCGCACTGGCCAGGTCCAAGCAGGACAAGAAATTCATTTTCTTTCACATCAAAGGTAATATCCTTCAATACTTCTACCATCCGATCTTTCAGGTAGAACGTCTTACTTATATGCTTCAAGCTTATTTTGTTTTTGAGAACTGCCATGGACAAAGTACTCCTTCCAACTTACTTAAAATCGTAGACAGCAAAAGGCTGACAACACCAATCACCAGCATACAGGCTACAATAAGCGCCGTATCTCCGGATTCCTGCCCACGGACAATCAGAAAACCTACTCCCTGCTTTGCAGCAATCATTTCTGCTGCCACCACGCACATCCACCCGCTGGAAAGGGCTGTTCGGATCCCGGCCAGGATCGCCGGTGTTGTGGCGGGAAGTGTAATCTCCGTCAATAATTGTCTCCGATTTGCTCCAAGTACCAGCCCCGCATTAATCAACAGGGGATCAATCTCCTTGATTCCGGAATAGGTATTCAATACAATCGGTACAAAGGAGCCGATAAATACAATCACTACCTTGGGAAGCTCCCCGATGCCGCACCACAAAATCACCAAAGGAATCCAGGCTATAGGAGGAATCGGACGGATAATCTCAAACACCGGATCCACAAATGCATGGAATGTCACGCTCCATCCAAGCCCCACGCCCAGGCCGATTCCAAGAACAATTGCAAAGGCAAATGCAATGAGAACTCTTCTTAGGCTGACCCACATGTGAACGGGAAGGATGGCTTTGGATATGGGATTCACACAGATGTCCAAAAACCTCTTCAATGTGGCATATGGCGTTGGTATCATGCTGTTCTCGCCCTGAGCCAGCAGCATCCATCCTCCAAGAAGAATGGCAATTGAAATAACCGGCAGAATATAATACCACTTTTTCGTCTCCGTACTATTCATTCTCGATACCTCCATGGAGCTGCCTTTTTCTCAAACAATGCCAAAACATTATTGAGAAGCGCTCCTGTAATTCCGATTGTAAACATTCCTACAATGATAATATCCGGCCGTATCAAGGTTCTTCCAAGCTGAATCATATACCCTAATCCCCTGGTTGCCGCAAGCATCTCCGCCGCTACCAATGTAGTCCAGGAGTTATTCAGGGAAAGGCGGATTCCTGTAAATACCATATTCATGGAAGATGGAATGCACACCGTCGTAAAGATTTCCCATTCACTTGCCCCAAAGGTCTTGGCCACGTTGATTCTCACCGGATCCGTAAGCCGAATTCCCAAATAGGAATTAATCACACAGGGAACAAATGCTGCCACAAAGATAATAAACATCTTTGCAGGCATACCGATTCCCATGGTTAAAATAATAATCGGAATCCAGGCAATGGGCGGAATCGGACGGATAATCTCAAAAATGGGATTCAAAAGGAAGCTGGCCACTTTGTAATATCCCATGACCCATCCCAGGGGAACTCCTATAATTACTGCAACAACGAAGCTGGAAAGAGCCAGCTTTAAGCTTTGCAGGAAGTGCTGCGGCAACGTGGAGCCGTCGGGATTCACATTGGTCAGTTTAAAAACAAAGGTCTGAATGACTGCAGAGGGAGGGCTCAATGTACGGTTCGATACCCATCCCAAACGAACGCTTATCTCCCACAATCCAAAAAAGACAATCAATCCCGCAATGCTCATACTGAGATACTTGATTCTATTTTTCTTTTTATTTTCCATAAATAGAGATACCTTTCTGTTCCTTCCGTTCTTTATTAAGGGCTGCCGCAAAGCGAAATCCCCTGCGGCAGTCTCTTTCAAGCTGATAATCCGTATTAATCCATGGAAAGTCCTTTTTCCTCTGCGATAGCCTTGATAAACTCGCTGTCAATAAAGCCATTGTCGCTCAAGCTCTGCTTATCTTCCTCTGTATAGCTTCCCTGATCCACAAAGAAATCAATTACATTTTCCATAACTGCATCCATTTTTCTGGAACCGGCCTCTCCCTTAAAGTACTCAATATTCTTTTCTATTGTAGGTAAGGGGCGGTCCTCTACAAAGCGCAGCGCCAGCCCTTCATCCGTGTCAATACCATTGTCAAGCTGCATATCCAGCAGGTACTTTGCCTGTCCCTCATTATCATCCTTATACTGGTCGCAGATCTCCAGATAGGTCTTCAGCCATGTATAGACAGCATCCCAGTTCTCCTCAATGGCCTTTTCGGATGCGATGAAGATTGTCGGGAATTCTTCTCCTGCCGCCTCTCCGCAGGATACCTTAACCCAGCCTTCTTCCTCCGCCTGGTAAGACTGAGGATCCCAGAGAGCTACCACATCTCCCTCACCGGCCTTAAATGCTGCATAAGCAGAGGGCACATCCATATGTACAATGTTTACATCATTCTGAGTCAGTCCCATTTTTGCCAGGGTTGCAACCAGTCCAAAGTGAACACTTGTGGAGGTAGCGCAGAGGATCGTCTTTCCTCTCCAGGTATCAGCATTTCCATAAATATCCGGATATCCCTCTACTTCTCCCTGAATCTGTGCAATATCACTGTCCGGCCTTACGAAATAGTCAATAGACACGGAATCCTCTACGTTAATACCAATGATTTTTGCATTGTATGCAACACCTGCTGCAATTGCCGGAGCGGAACCATAAGCTCCAACCTCCCATTCATCGGCGCCTAAAGCTTCATTCTGGGTATTTCCGCCGGAAAACCAGAGAATCTCCATGTCCAATCCCGCATCCTTAAAGGTTCCTTCCTGCTCTCCGATGTAGCTTGGCAATCCATGGCTATAGGGCTGATGACTGGCTGCAATGGAAAGCTCCTTGCCTGCGCTGCCCTCTGGGGCCGTTTCCGCATTTTCCGCCGCATCTGTCTGCGGTGCGTCCGAACCCTTATCCGAACCGCCGCATCCTGTCAGTGAAGATACCAACAGGCCCACAGCCACACATAAACTAATCAGCTTCTTACTTCTTTTTTTCATTTCATCCTCCTTTTGCTTGTCTCAAACAGGTCTTCTGTGAGGCAGCTCTTTAATTAACTAACTTGATTAATTATTGTACGATCATCATAGCAACAAGTGTACCCTTTGTCAATTCAAACATTTTCACATATTTTACAAGCTATTTTTGTGCAAAACTTACATAATATATTCTTTGCAAAATACTTATTGCATATTTTTTTATTTTTTTATATAATTAATATATATTTCGATTTTTAAGAAAAATAAGAAATCTTAATTAATATGGGGAATTGCCAATGAAAAAAAACGGAATGAATACTAATAACTTAAAGCCTAGTAATCGTTCAATGACACTGCAATTACTTTTTTCACATGGAACCTTATCCAGAACGGATATCGCTGATTTCCTGAACATTACGACTGCTGCCGTGACAATGATTGTCAATGAATTTTTAAACGAGGGCTTACTGCTTCAAAGGGAGGATTTTCTGCCCGAGAGCCAGCCCAGGGCCGGAAGGCGCCGTGCGCCGTTAGCTGTCAACTATGACTGGAAATACATTCTTGCCATTGACATTCATTCTTATTACATCAATATTGCGCTGACGAATTTAAGGGGAGATATTCTGATAGAACGCCCTTCTCTTACACCGGCAGGCAGTGATCCCAGAACCCTGTGCTCTGATATTGCAAAGGAATGTATTAAAATGCTCTGGGAATCCTCCATTTCTACGGATAAGATTTTAGGAGCAGGTGTTACAATCATAGGACCGGTAAACCAGGATGAGGGCATTGCCCTGCATCCCTTCCGTCTATTCGAACAGGCGATTCCAATTAAACAATACTTTGAAGAAGAATTTCCTTTCCGGACGGCTGTGGAAAGCAATGTATGCGCATACCTTCTCAGTGAACTTCTGTACACGAATATTGCGGCAACAGCCCAGAATATTTTAATGCTGAAATGGGGGCCCGGAGTCGGATCTGCCATGGCCATCCGGGGGCAGGTCTACAAGGGTTATAACTACCAGTCTACGGAGATTGGACACAATCAGATTACAGAAAAGAATGGGAAAAAATGCAATTGCGGACGAACCGGATGCTTAGAGCCTTCTATCTCGGCTGATGCAATTGTAGAATTTATTCAAAAGAATACCATATCCTCTCCGGCCGGAGAGCTTGCCCGTCTGATGGAGACGATTGGAGCTCCATCCCGTAGGAATCTGTCACAATATCTGGATGGGGCAAGTGATTCCTGTGTGCTCTGGAGCTTTCTTACCACCTGCGCCCACGCTCTGGCTTCAGTTACCAATAATGCCATCCATATATTGGCCCCGGATAAGCTTGTTCTTATGGGGGATCTGTTTGAACATGATTCCATTACAAGATTGTTTACAGAGCAGCTTTACCAGATTAATCCTATGCTCCCCCCTGACCTGTGTATCAAAAACCAGCCATTTTCCGACAAAAAATATATTGGGGCCACCGCTATTGCAGTTTCACAGCTTCTGCTTCCACTGTAAAATAATGTTCAATTCTTGGTGCAGTAAGGATAAAAGCCCCGCAGAAACCTATGGCATGATTAAGCCATAATTCCTGCGGGGCTTTTTTTATTTTCCTCTAATCCTTACCATTCCTTCTTTTCCACAATCCTTACCGAAACCCGATAGCTTATAAAAAGAAACACAAGGATTACAGCCGCACCAATACCGCTAAACTTTGAAACAGTACTGTCAGAAATCCGGATTCCAAGATCTTTCAGCAGATAAATCCCTCCCCAAACAAAGACAAAAATTCCCATGTAGATAGCGACCAAAAGCATCCGCCCTTTTTCCACTCCCAGCTTAAAAATTATCGGAATCATAGTAGAAAAGGCAAGCAGGAAAAGGCATGCTACCGATGCTGCGCTTACAAGCTGCTCCGCCAGCTCATCAATCCCGCCTTCCAGCACCAGACTCATCAAAAGACTGCCGAGTATTCCTATCACAAAAGCGCCTGCAAGAAATGCCAAAAGAAGCACATACTTGGACTGTACCAGATTCTTCTTCGTGACGGGAAGAGTCAGGGCATATTTTTCAAAATGAGCCGCCTCATCAAAGCTAAAGCTGCTTACCACCGACATAACGCCGCATAACATAATCATCATGGAAAAGAAAAAATAGTTCTTCATAAATCCGCTCCAAACCATCATTCCGGCACAAGTGATTACATACTGCTTTCCCAGCCGTTTTAAATTGTAAATATCTTTTAACAGTAAACCTTTCATTACTATTCCGCCTCCTATTCTGAATTTCCTTACGCCCACAGGATTGCAACTGATTAAAGCTCCCTGGCTTCCATGCCTTTTACCGTATATAACAGAATATCTTCAATAGAAACCCGATCTATCACCAGATTCGGATACTGATTCTCAAGCTCCCTGCGGTTCTTTACCAATGCCTCCACTTCAAAGCGGTTCTTCTGCATTCCCAGCACGAAAGAGCTGTCCAGCCTTGCAAAATCTTCTTCACCGCAACGGATGAGCCCATAGTCATAAATAAGGGTGTCCTTATTTTCAAAAAACAGAAGCTTCCCCTTGTGAATCAGCAGAATGTAATCGGAAATTTTCTCAATATCACTGGTAATGTGGGAGGAAAGAAATATCGTATGATCCTCCTCCTGAATAAACTCCAAAAAGATATCAAGAATCTCATTTCGGACGATGGGATCCAAACCGCTGGTGGCTTCATCCAGAATCAAAAGCTTTGTATGATGGGAGAGAGCCACCGCAATGGACAGCTTCATCTTCATTCCTCTGGAGAAATCTTTCACAGGCTTCCCCTCCGCCAGTTCAAATCTCTTACAGTAATCCCGAAAAACCCCGCTCTCCCACTGACGGAAAATCTGCCGCATCATGGTGTCCACATTTTTTATATTCAGGTTATCCGGAAAATAGCTCTCATCAAAGACTACTCCAATCTGTTCTTTCAGCTCCCGATCCCTCATACCGTTCTCTTTTCCCAGGATTCGTATGCTTCCGGAATCTGCCTGAATCAAGTCAAGAATCGCCTTGATGGTGGTACTCTTGCCTGCTCCGTTTTCTCCGATAAATCCTACGATAGAGCCAGACGGTACCTGAAAGCTCACATTGTCCAGTGTAAAATCTTTGTAGTGCTTGGTCAGTCCGTTTACTTCAATTGCATATTCCATAATCTACATCTCCTCATACAGCATTTTTACAACCTCTATCAGTTCTTCCTGTGACATTCCATACTGTCTGGCCGTGTCTATGGCTGCCTGCAGATGGTGTTCCACCGCCTTAAGCTGCTCCTCCTTGACAAATTCCCGATCCGCCTCACGAACGAAGCTGCCTTTTCCCACAATGGTGGTAATAAAACCGTCTCGCTCCAGCTCCTCGTAAGCCCGCTTGGTGGTAATCACGCTGATCCGAAGCTCCTTGGCCAGAAGACGCATGGAGGGCAGGGGATCGCCGGGACTTAAGGCGCCGTTCATAACCATGGCCTTGATCTGAGCGGTGATCTGTTCGTAAATGGGTTTTCCGCTGGAATTGCTGATTATAATGTTCATCTTTCACCTCTTATGTTCTGCGCAGAAATACAGGTATGTATACCAAAGAGTATATGTGTTCATATCTGTTATAATGTATATATCATATATATATATTATTGTCAATATGTTTTCTGCGTTTTCTCTAAAAAAGTGAAAAAAGAAACCGCAAAGCTTCACACACTTCACGGTTTCCTAAACGCTCCTATATTCATATCCTACAGATATTCCATGCGCACATGTCTCTTCAGGCCAAACGATTTTCTAATAATATCTGCGCACCGACCGGATAGACCGGTACAAAGCATTCTCTGTCTTAATTCCGGTAGCAGGCGTACTTGCATGAACGATCCGTCCGCCTCCTAAGTAAATGGCTACATGACCGCCATAATAAATAATATCTCCAGCCTGAGCTTCTGAATAGCTGACCTCCCGGCCGCCGCGCCCCTGTGAATCCGATGTTCTTGGAATAGAGATTCCAAAATTTCGGAATACTGCCTGCGTAAAGCCCGAACAATCCGCTCCGTTTGTAAGACTTGTCCCTCCTGACACATACGGATTTCCTACATATCGCAAGGCAAAATTGGCAATATCCCTGCCTTTGGAGCTGTTGCCGCTTACAGTCGTTCCTCCGCCGGTGTTTCCGCCTGTACTTCCGCCGGTGTTCCCGCCTGCACTTCCGCCGGTGCTTCCACCTGTATTTCCGGCAGAAGTCGCTCCTCCAGTGATTGTCCCGGTAGTACCTCCGCTATTAGCCGCAGCTGCGGCTGCAGCTGCCGCAGCCGCCTCAGCCTCTCTTCTCCTGCGCTCTGCCTCCAGCTTCTTCAGCTGAGCTGTCTGCTCCTTAATCTTATTCTTATATTCCTTTGCTTTAGCCTGAGCACTGGCAAGCTGATTTTCATAATCAGCCTCCTGAGCCTTTTTCTGGGCCAGTGTGCTCTCTACTGCTGCCTTTTCCTCCTCATACTCTGCCTGAAGGGTCTCCATCTCGGCCTTCTCCTGCTCCAGCTGATCCCGAAGCTCTGCAACCTGAGCCCGGGTCTCCTGATAAGCCGTCAGCATCTCTCTGTCCTGCTTGTGAATTTCATGAGCATATTCCTGCCGGTTTAAGAAGTCCGCAAAGCTGCTGGCCTCCAAAAACATGGTTAAATAGCTGCCCTCCCCTTCTTCATAGATATATTGAATCCGAAGCTTCATAGCCTCATACTGTTCTTCTTCCCGCTTCTTGGCCGCCTCATAGTCCGCCTTTGCCTGTTCCAGTTCCTCCTGCTTCAGCTCCAAGTCCGCCTCCAGGATCTCCAGATTCATCACCAGCTCCATAAGATCCGAACCCAGTGAATCAATCTCCGCCAGCACTGCCCTTTGCTGACTCTCAATAGTCTTCATCTGGTTGTTGATCTCATCCAATTGACGCTGGGTCTCCTTCTGCTGCTTTTTCAGATCCGCCTCAGTAGCTGATGCCTGTATGGAAAAGCAGAGACATACAGTCAGCGCAGCCGCTATGGCCCTGATATGTATTTTTTTTATTTTCTTCATTCTATCCTCACTAAATTTGTATATTTATTGCTGCAATGCTGTATAGCAGCGCCGCTTAGTTTCTATGTACTATTTTTTATTATAACTGCCAGCCTTTTATATTTCAAGATTTTCAAGAGATTTATGTGAACCAAATAATGTGAATTATTTGTAACTGTGAAAATACTGAACTGTTAAAATTATTTTAACTCTGATACAAATTCCTTCCACGCATCCTCATGCTCTACATAATACAGGGGGCAAAGCTTACCGCCCTCATCATAGTGGCGCAGCACATCCTTCGGTCTCAAATCATATTCGTACAACAGCCAATTTACCAGATGAATCAATGACTGATAAGTTGCATCCGTAAACTTCCCATCCTCTGACAAATAGCAGCACTCAATGGAAACAGAATCATAATTCCGCCCCTTTACCGCATAGGCAATCTCTTCCAAAGGAATGCACTGAATAATCTCCCCGTCATATCCAATGATAAAATGAGCACTGGCTGATGTTTCCTGCGTATCTTTGAGATTTTCAAAATAGCTCCTGTTCTGGGCTGCACTTGTCCCCGGATTGGCGGTATAGTGGACAAAGACATTCTTTACCTTTTCCAGCTTCTCTCCCGGTCTGGAATAAGGATTTTCCGTAAGATAATCCTCCATCATCTCCGGCGGATCCACTGGTTCCCTGACTGCCTTCCGATAGATTTCATAAATTCCATAGCCCATTCCGATTCCAAATAAAAGTACGATGAGCATAGCCAGAGTCCGCACCAGAATCACTTTCCTTCTGCGCTGCTTTTTTCTTCGCTCCCACTCTCTCCTGCTCATTCTCCTGTTCTGTCCTGTTCTGTCATTCTGCTCTCGTTTAATAAGTCTTCCCTTCCTCTTTTACATTCTGTGCAAAATTCTGTCTACATCCTTCTTCTTTCCAATTACCATCAGATGCTGTTCCTTTTCAAATGTATGATCGGCCGAAGGAAGCAAATCCAAATCCTCACCTGTCTTGATTCCAAGAATGCTCACCTGATAGCGAACCCGGAAATCAAGCTCCCGGATGCTCTTTCCAATCCACTCCCGAAGAAGCGGAATCTCATAGATGCCATAGTCATCCGTCAATTCCAGGTAGTCAAAAACATGATTGGAGCTGAATTTCTTTGCTGCACGCTCTGCAATGTCACGTTCCGGATAAATGACCTCATCTGCTCCGTTGCGCAGTAAGAACTTAGCTTGTATATCCCGTTCCGCCTTGCTCACCACATAGCCTGCCCCAAGCTCTTTTAGAAGGCTTGTAATCTCCAGGCTGTTCTGGAAATTTCCGCTGATGCATACAAAGCATACGTCAAAGTTCCGAACGCCAAGGCTTTTTAACACCTCCACATTGGTGCAGTCGCCAATCTGAGCGCTGGTCACCAGCGGCAGCAGATCCGACAGCCTCTCTTCATCCTCATCCACAATCATAATTTCATTATCTAATTCAGCCATATTCATGCAAAGCAAATGGCCGAACTTTCCCATACCGATCATCAGAATAGATTTCATATTCTACTTCTCCACTTTAGTTCCGTAATATTCTGTCAATACACCTCCATATAGATCAATTTCCAGCCGGCAAAAGATTCGTCTGTAAATCGATCTGTGCATTGACACAATATTACTGTTTCAGTTCCGTAATATTCTGTCACCCCACCAGAATCCGCTCTGTAGGCTTCTGTACCGGAGATGCCTGACGATTCTCTGTAAAAATCAAAGCGAAGGTCAAGCTTCCCATCCTGCCGCAGTACATCAGAAACATTAAGATAAGCTTACTGAATACTGTCAGGCTTCCTGTTATTCCCACAGAAATCCCCACGGTTCCAAGGGCTGAACATACCTCAAAGAGCACATCCGCCAACGGAAGCTGCTCCAGTGCCGTAATCGCCAGTGTGCCAAACAGATCCAGCATCAGGCTTAAGGTTAAAATGGCCGCCGCACGTTTGACCACATCCTCTTCCAGCCTTCGCCCAAAGACCTCCGCCCCCTTGGTTTTCCGCAGGGTAGAGCGCAGATAAATCAGCAAAACCGCCATCGTCGTGGTCTTGACGCCTCCTGCCGTTGATCCGGGATTGCCGCCCACAAACATCAGCATCACCATCCACAGCTTGCTGCTGTCGCTTAAGGCCGCCGTATCTGCCGTATTAAAACCTGCCGTTCTGGTTGTGGCTGATTGGAAAAGGCTTAAGAGAACCTGCTTTCCTACCGGCTCTCCGGCAAGGATTCCATCCCGTTCCAGCAGATAAAAAAGTATTGCTCCGCCAAACAGAAGAATCACCGTCATAGACAGCACCAGCTTCGTGTGAAGGCGGTACTGCCGGAAATGCCACTTATTCTTCAGCAGATCATCCCACACCAGAAAACCAATTCCGCCAATCAGAATCAATGAAATCAAGGTCAGATTCACCAGCGGATCTCCTGCATAATAAGTCATAGAGCTACCGGCCTGACGCACACCCATCAAATCAAAGCCTCCATTGCAAAAGGCAGAAACAGAATGAAAGATCCCATAATAGAGACCCTTCCCTATTCCAAAATCTCTCACAAACCGAAGGGATAAAAGGATAGCTCCCACGCCTTCAAAGAGCAAGGTTCCAAGAAGTACCTGCCGCACCAGCTTCACAATTCCGCCAATCTGCAGGGTATTGACGCTTTCCTGTAAAAGCCCTCTCTCCTTAAGACCGATCCTCCGGCGCAGAAGCAGGGAAAAAGTGACGCTGAAGGCCATTAGTCCTAACCCCCCAAGCTGAATCATCACCAGGATCACAAGCTGTCCGAAAAGTGTCCAATGCTGAAACGTATCATGGACAATCAGTCCTGTTACGCAGGTAGCGCTCACTGCCGTAAATGCTGCATCCAAAAGACTGGTACTCTGCCCATCTCTGGTTGAAAAAGGCAGCAGCAGCAAAAGCATCCCTACCAGAATAATTCCCAGAAAGCTCAATGCTATAATCTGTACCTTGGAAAATCGAGGCGTATGCAGCTTATGCCTCAATCTATGTTCTGTCTGTTCCAAAATTCTCTCACCAACCATTTATATGACAGTATCTTTGAATAAAAGAACATGCTGCCCTTTATCCATAACACAGTCCGTCTTTGCAAAACAATCTGCCGAATGGCTCTTCTGTCAAATGCAAAACTCCTGCTTAACAGTTCCATCCAGCTCCTTCCAGGTAAATACTCCGTCCTCCAGCACCAGATACCCATGCCAGCTCCCATCCTTGGGAATCGATACAGAACCGGGATTTAAGTAAATGTAATCCTCTGTCTCCTTACATACCGGCACATGAGTATGACCATGAAGCAGAATATCCCCCTTTTTCAGCATGGGAAGCTTCTGCTCATTAAAAATATGTCCGTGAGTGGCAAAAATCATCCTGCCCTTTTCATAGAGAATACAATATTCCGCCATAATCGGAAATTCCAACACCATCTGATCCACATCCGTATCGCAATTTCCCCGAACGCACAGAAATTCCTCCTTTCTGGCATTCAACATTTCAATAACTTCCTTCGGTGCATATTGCTCCGGCAGATCATTCCGGGGACCGTGATAGAGTATGTCCCCCAATAAGAGCAGCTTTTCTGCCTGCTCCCGATCGTAGGCTGCCAGCATCTCTTCGCAAAAGCCTGCCGCTCCATGGATATCCGATGCAATCATGATTTTCATTGATTTTTTTCCTCCAAAATCTCCAAATACTCTTTATAACCGCTGGAAAATACGCTCTGGCTTCCGGCCTTCTTCATGCTGAGCTTTACCTGTCCTTTGGACGCTGTGGGACTCTTTAAGGTTCCGGCTCCGCCTACGCAGCCGCCCGGACAGGCCATGCCCTCCAGAAGATAGCCGTCGTACTGGCCCTTTTTCGCCAAATCCAGCATTTCCCGGCAAGCTCTTAAACCCTCAGCGCTCTGTACCTTGACTTCCCGATCCGGCTCCATCTCATGGATACAGTTCACTACTGCAGAAGCCACACCTCCGGTTACTGCAAAACCCCTTCCGTCGCCGCTTGCATCTTTCAGATTCTCCGATTGAGTAATGGCGCCGAAGTCTATTTCCTTTGCCTCAAACATACCCATAACCTCCTCGAAGGTGAGAACAAAGTCCACATCGCTTCGAATGGTTCTGCGGCTGGCTTCCAGCTTCTTGGCAGCGCAGGGACCTACAAATACGACCTTACAGCCGGGATGCTCTTTTTTCAGAAGACGGCCGGTAAGTACCATCGGCGTCAATGCCATGGAAATATAGGGCGCAAAGTCAGGATACAGCTTCTTCGCCATAACAGACCAGGCCGGACAGCAGGAGGTTCCCATAAAGGGCTGCTTTTTGGGTACTTCTTCCAGGAAATCCCTTGCTTCCTCTATGGTGCAGAGGTCCGCTCCCACAGCCACCTCCATTACATCCGCAAAGCCAAGCTGCCGAAATGCTTCTTTGATCTTCTCTGCCGGAAGATCTTTGCCCCATTGGCCTACAAAAGCCGGAGCAAGGGCTACATAAACAGGTATGTCACTCTTGATGGCATGAATAACCTGAAAAATCTGACTCTTATCCGCAATGGCTCCAAAGGGGCAGTTCACCAGACACATGCCGCAGGAAACGCATTTGTCATAATCTATGTCGGCCCGGCCGAATTCATCCGTACCAATAGCATCCACGCCGCAGGCCTTGGCACAGGGACGTTCCATCTGCACGATGGCTCCGTAGGGACAGTTCTTCATACATCTTCCGCACTTGATACATTTCTCCTGATCTACCACAGAGCGTCCGTTTACAATGGAAATGGCATCTTTGGGGCAGACCTCCTTACAGGGATGAGCCAAACAGCCCTGACAGGCATCCGTTACCCGTACCTCTTTATCCGGACAGGCATGACAGGCAAATTTAATAATATTTACCAAGGGCGGATCGTAATATTTTTCTGCAATGGCACTCTCTTCAATGCCCTGAGACACGGGAGCATGTTCCGTCATCTTCCGCAAAGGCAGGCCGATGGCCAGACGCAGACGCTCCTCTACAATAGCCCGCTCCAGAAACACGCTCTCCCGATAGGTAGCCACCTCACCGGGAATGATTTTGTAAGGCAGATCAATAATCCGGGAATAGTTGCCGCCTTCGTAGGCCATGCGGGCCACTTCCGTGAAAATCTTCTGGCGAATCTCTACTACATTTGTATAGACACCTCTCATGCTTTTATCCTCTCTCCTCTATAGTTTTGCAAAAATGGGGGGTTGTCTGTATTTAAATTCTTTCACCCACAGGATATATCTATGGAAATTTTACCATATCCCATGTAGCTTGTGAATCATTTTAATGAAAAATTAAGATAGCCGATATCAGTACTCTGTGCGGAACTTCCGCTCCCCTTCCTTCACAGGCACATCTGCACTGTCTATTTTGTTAATCCGAATATACATAGCCTCCTTTAGAAGCTCAACCATCTTCTCTACCTCAAAAGGCTCTCCCTGAACCTCCATCTCCACTCGTCCGTCAGGCAGATTCCGAACCCAGCCAGTCAACCCCAATTGCTTGGCCGCCCAAGATGCCTGAAAGCGAAAACCCACTCCCTGAACTCTCCCAGAAAAATAAAAATGCTTTCGTACCATACCGTTGCCTCCTTTCCTTGAATTTGCACATGCTCTTTGTGCATAAAGGGATATGCCCCAGGGCACCCTCTCTTTGCCTTGCGGCAAATTCACCTTGCCCGTAGGGTGTTTCCTTAATTCACTTTACCATCCACTTCAAACCAGAATTCCACGCCATTGTCATAATTTTTCACGCCGTATTCTTTATTCATAGACTCCATTACTGCCTTTACAATAGACAATCCGATACCGCTTCCGCCATACTCTCTGGTCCGAGCTTTATCCACCTTATAAAACTTAATCCAGATTTTGTCCAGATCATTTTCCGGTATAGGATTGCCGGTGTTAAACACAGACACTCTAACAGATCCGCCATTTCTTACAAGCTTCACCTCTATAATCTTATCATAGTCACAGTGATTAATAGCATTGCTGACGTAATTAGTCACCACCTGCTCTACCTTAAACTCATCTGCCCACACATAGAGAGGTTCATTCGTTTTAAAAATCAGATGGATCCCCTTTTGCTCCATGAGGATTCCTACGGAATTCAGAACATTTTGCACCAAATCTGCAATATCAAACCGCTCCATGGATGTTATATCATTTCCAAATTCTAATTGATTCAGGGCAAGAAGGTTTTTTACCATAGTATTCATTTTTCCGGCCTCGTCCATTATGACCTCACAGTAAAAGTCCCGACTTTCCGGATCGTCATTGATGCACTCCTTCAATCCTTCCGCATAGCCTTGAATCAAGGCAATTGGCGTTTTCAGCTCATGGGATACATTGGAAAGAAAATCTTTGCGCATCTCATCAATCTGCGTCTTATGCTCAATATCCTTCTGCAGCTCATTATTGGCTGTCTTAAGTTCGGAAATGGTCTGCTCCAGTGTCTCCGAGAGCTGATTCATATGCTGTCCTAAAAAGCCAATCTCATTATTCTGGTGAGAAACGAACTTAGCATTAAAATCCAAATCCGCCATCCGTTGAGATAACTCTGCCAGTTCCATCATGGGCTGGGACAGCCGCCGGGACAGCCACCAAATCAGAAGGGAACTCACCAAAATTCCTGCCGCACCAATATAGGCAAAAAAACGGCTGGAAAGCTCTGCACTTTCCCGAATGCTCTCCACCGCTGTACGCATAATAAAGGGCTCCCCGGAATCCAAAGTTCCAATCAGCTCAAGATAGTCCGCCTGAGTCAAAAAGTCCTTGCTCTCCCGGATGACATACCCCTCTCCCTGTACCAGCACCCGGGCCGTCTCCGGCGTCTCCAGTTCAAAAATATAAGCGTAAAGCCTTCTTTGGAGTGTTTTATAATCCCGGTTGCTGTAAAGGCGGGGATTGCCGCTGGTGTCCATAACAAAGAGAGATATATTGTCAGTGGCGCAGATCTGATCCAGTTCTGTGATAAATTCACTTTCCTCCAGCCTTCCCTCAGACACACCATTGTTCAGCACATGATAAGCATTTAGAATCACATGCTTTTTATTTTCAATATAATAATTCTCTAAAAAAAATCGATTAACCAGCCAGCAGCAGATAAGCGTCACAGCCATGACCCCAATAAAACAAGCCGCCATCTGGCGTTTGATAGAATGCTTCATTGTATGCGGTATCCTTCTATACTTTAATCTTTTCGTAACTGTTCAGTTCACAGTTACAACGGAAAATCCATTTAAGTTACATCTTTTACAGTATTTTTACTCATATAATCTCTTTTTCTTTATATCCTTCACATTTAACTATTGCTCATTATAGAGCAAAATCAGTCAAAAATCAATTTTATGAACAAATTACATACCAACTGTCCCATGAGAGTAATGCACACAGTCAAGTGGACATGCCAGCATGTCCGCTTGGCTCGTTGCCCGCAGGAATAAATATTCGCAATCCGCTCTGTTCGTTCACAAAAGAAACATATTTCTCTGCTATACTATGGACAGATATTGAAATAAGCGGAGGGCTGTCTTATGGATAAATTAAAGATCCTGGTAGTAGATGATGAAAGCAGAATGCGCAAGCTGGTAAAGGATTTCCTGGTAAAGCAGAATTATGAGGTTCTGGAAGCCGGTGATGGGGCAGAAGCTCTGGATCTCTTTTTTGAAACCGAAGGAATTGCACTGGTAATTCTGGATATCATGATGCCCAAAATGGACGGCTGGCAGACCTGCCGGGAGATTCGGGAGTATTCCAAGGTTCCCATTATTATGCTCACTGCCAAATCAGACGAACGGGACGAGCTTCAGGGCTTTGAGCTGGGTGTGGACGAATATATCTCCAAACCATTCAGCCCTAAGATTCTAGTGGCAAGAGTTGAAGCCATTCTCCGCCGAACCACTACCAGAAGTGTGGACGATGTTCTCACAGCAGGCGGCATTGAACTGAATAAAGCGGCTCACCTGGTGACGCTTGACGGAGTTGCTTTGGATCTCAGCTTTAAGGAATTTGAGCTTCTGGCTTACTTTATGGAACATGAAGGAATTGCTCTCTCCCGGGAAAAGATTCTGAATAACGTGTGGAATTACGATTATTTTGGAGATGCCCGGACGATTGACACCCATGTAAAGAAGCTGCGGAGCAAGCTTGGTGAAAAAGGGGAGCTGATTAAGACCATCTGGGGGATGGGGTATAAATTCACAACTGAAGAAGCCGGCTGAACGCCGGCTCCCCCCTATCAACCTCCAACAGTCAACTGGACATGCCAGTTTGCTCTAATAACCTGACTTTACAATGAACGATGTTTCTCCAGCCATTCCTTATTCTTCGCAATCACCTGCTTCACAGCCTTCTCCCCCGGCGCTCCAAGAGTCAGACGTTTATTTACACAGGTATCCATACTGATGGCCTCAAAAACATCCTCCTCAAACACAGGACTAATCTCCTTAAGCTCCGAAAGACTCAGTTCTTCAATGGCTTTCCCCTGCTCAATGCAATAAAGCACCAGACGTCCAATCACCCCATGGGCATCCCGGAATGGCACCCCATGATTCACCAGATAATCCGCTGCATCCGTTGCATTGGTAAACCCGTTTCTTGCACTTGCCGCCATCTGATTTTTATGAAACTTCATGGTATCCAGCATCCCCGTAAATAACGCCAGGCATCCTTTCACCGTGTCAAAGGCATCAAAGGTCAGCTCCTTATCCTCCTGCATATCCTTATTGTAAGCAAGAGGAAGCCCTTTCATGGTAGTAAGCAGTGAAATCAGCGCACCATAGACACGTCCCGTCTTTCCCCGTACCAGTTCCGCAATATCCGGATTCTTCTTCTGGGGCATAATACTGCTTCCCGTACTGTAGGCATCATCAATCTCCACAAAACGATATTCATTGGTATTCCAGATAATGATTTCTTCTGAGAATCGGCTTAAATGCATCATAATTGTTGAGAGGGCTGACAGCAGCTCAATCAGATAGTCCCGATCGGACACGGAATCCATGCTATTGAGCGTAGCCCCCTGAAAGTCCAAAAGCTCCGCCGTATACTCTCTGTCAAGAGGGTACGTAGTTCCTGCCAAAGCTCCCGACCCCAAAGGACAGTAATTCATCCGATCATAGATATCCGAAAGCCGATCCCGATCCCGCTTAAACATCTCAAAATAAGCCCCCAGATGATGAGCCAACGTAATGGGCTGGGCCTTCTGCAGATGGGTAAATCCCGGCATAACCGTTCCTGTATGCTCCTCCATCAGCCGCTGTAAAATCACAAGCAGCTCACGCACCAGGCCGTCAATCTCGCAAACCTCATCCCTCGTATACAACTTCATATCCAAAGCCACCTGATCATTCCGGCTGCGCCCTGTATGCAGCTTCTTCCCCGGATCTCCGATGCGGTCAATGAGATTCGCCTCCACAAAGCTGTGGATGTCCTCATACTCACTGGTAATCTCAAGCTTTCCGCTCTCCACATCCTTAAGAATTCCCTCAATACCGGACAGAATCACATCCCGTTCTTCCTCCGTAAGAATTCCCTGCTTTGCCAGCATCCGCACATGGGCCATACTGCCCTGCATGTCCTGTTTATAAAACTTTCTGTCAAAAGAAATGGATGCGTTAAAGTTATAGACCAGTTGATCTGTCTCCTTTGTAAAGCGACCTCCCCAAAGCTGTGCCATAGATATTCCCTCATCTTTCTCAGAAACCGTTTCCTGCCATTCCGCTCATGAAACCTTCCTGTAATTTTAACTTTCCTCAATATAGCACAGTTTTCATTCGTATTCAAGATTTGTATATAAAATGGAGCGCTGCTCCATAAGTGCCCGTTCACCTATATAGCAACGCTCCTAAAAATCATACCTTAATGGATGAAGTCCACCAGCCCCGAAAGGGAATGCATTAATGGGGTACCCGTAGGGTATATATTAACAGACGAAGTCCGCCCGCCCTGAAAGGGCATGCATTGCGGGGTATCCGCAGGATATACCTATTTATACACTATATCCTGCTACCGGATAATAAGCCATATCCTTTCTTCTGTCCAGTCTGCCGTATACTGCCACTACCGGCACACTGCTCTTTAATATCACTGCAAATTGCCCCGGCTTAATCTCATATCCTTCTTCTCCCAAAGGGAAATCCATGCGGAAGCAATTTACCCTCTTTGCCGGCACGCAAAGCTTGATTCCCTCTTTCGGATCTTTGTCCTCAAAAAGCAAATCCATTGTCAGCTCCGCATCCGTATCCCCATAATTTACAACCATCAGCGCCTCGTGTCCAAACGGCTCCTCATTTCCCTGGGGCGGTAAATCTCCGTCTGCGAAAACCCATGTCATTTTTCCAAGTTCCATTTTCATTCCTCCTAATTTTAGTTCCGCATAACACAGATGATACATCATTACTAAGAAAAATTTCCGGCCACAAGTACATGTGTCCGTAAATTCTTCTATGCACCATCTGCGTTCTGCTGTTTTAGTTGCTACGCAACAGTACTAAAGGGTAAAGTCACTTCGGCACACACCTAACGAGAAAAAGTTTCATTCGAAAGGGCACTCATGAAACTTTCTCTCGTGTGCCTTTGCGACTTTACCGTCCAGCTGAAAAAATTTATATTCAATACTTGACATCTCTTAGCCGGACTAGTTTACATCTTCTTCAAATAAGGCATCCAGCTCCGGGCACATAGGCTCACAGCCATCCTCCGTAATCAGGTATCCTGTCTCAATTCTTGCCCCATGCAGTGTGGGATGTCCAAAAAAGCTGATATCCACACATACGGTCATTCCCGGCTCCAGAACATCTGTGGAGTTCGGTCCGTAGAATGGTCCCTCCGCTTCCATCAAACCAATGGTATGGGCAAATGGGCAGACCAGATACCGCAAAAGTCCTTCCTTCTCAAAAATCTCCCGGCCCGGGACATCAATCTCTTTTCCTGAAACGCCCGGCTTTAGCATGTCACGGGTCGCCCGCAGTACTCTTCTCAGCACATTGATCGCCCATTTCTGTTCCTCTGAATAAGTA
This sequence comes from Candidatus Merdisoma sp. JLR.KK006, assembly GCF_036941035.1. Classification (NCBI taxonomy): domain Bacteria; kingdom Bacillati; phylum Bacillota; class Clostridia; order Lachnospirales; family Lachnospiraceae; genus Candidatus Merdisoma; species Candidatus Merdisoma sp. JLR.KK006. The sequence continues at coordinate 276,211 of NZ_JAYMNS010000002.1, forward strand.
CCGGATACCGGAAGCGTTTCACCAAAGGTTCCGGCGTAGCCATTTACTCTCGGTGCGATTCCAAGCATTACCCACTCGCCTTCCTCCAGCTTTTTGTTAATACCCGTAGGTACCACTGCGTTGCTGCGCTCACCGCTTCCCACAATCGTTGCATATGCAAAGCTGTTAGCTCCGTTCTTCCGGCATTCAAACTCTCCTGCTGCTGCTATTTCATGCTCATATACACCGGGCTTTACCATGTCCTTCATAGCCAGATATGCCTGATAAGACAGTCGTACCGCCTTCTTTACATTTTCCTGTTCCCACTGAGATTTGTGCGAACGCAGCTCTTCATACTCATCTGTAATATCCTCAAGCTCAACACCTGCAAATCCTGCCTCGAACTGTGTATATACCGCATGGGGAATAATTGTTGTGCCTACAATACCGATTTTCTTCAGAGAAATCCCCTTTTGATTCAGCTCCTCATAAAGCTTTTCAAAATCCATAATCGTCGCATTGGGATACTCCTCATCCGGCACCATGAAAACACTGAAATTCCGTGTTTCCCGAATCGCACTGCTCATTTTTGCAAAAGGCTCGCTCTCCGGTCCTCCCAAAAGCAGCGGCTCTCCGGAAAGCGGCAGCAATACAGCCCCCTTCTCAAACTGAGGACACCAGCCGGTCAGATACCAGCCATTTGCAATATTCAGCTCATCATAATAAATCAGTGCTGCATCCAGTCCCCTTTTTGTCAGAATGTCTCTGATCTTTTGAATCCTCCTGTTTGTTTCTTCCTGATTAAAATAAGACATACTCTTTCTCCTCTCCTTGTGTTTAAAAATAAAATTACACTTTGTTCCCCTGATTAAAAAATACCATTTCCATCGGCCATTCCTTCCGGCCGGTGCCATCTTCTATATAAATGAAATCCTCCATATAGATGCGCCATTTTTTATAAATCTCACTTGATGCAAGAACCTGATTCATATGCTTCATATCCTCCACCTCATAATAGGCAAAAAGCATTTCCCCCAGATTCCAAATAGAATAATTGCAAATTCCGGCTTCATTCAGCACTTCCCGCATCCCGGGCCAGATATTTGCATGGGCTTTGGCATATGCCTCACTGCGCCCTTCTTTTACTCTGAAATAAATTCCTACCCGTGTCATTCACACCACATCCATCCCAAAGATTCTACACCCAGATATATGGGCTCTTCTTGCTTATGCTCCGGATCCAAACGGTTCAAAATACACCGTTTCAATTCATGATAAGGAATCATACAAGATGCCACACCTGTTTCCGTAATGGGATTTACATCAAAATAATTCTCCCGGATAATAGCAAATTCCCTTTCATTGTCCAGATACATCTGCATCAAATGCTGCCGCTTCTCCTCTTTTGTCTCAGCCTCTTCATATTTCAAAGACTCCAGCGCCATATCATAGATTATCCGGCAGCGTTCAACAGATACTTTCCATTTTTTAAAATGCAGTGTAAAAGCAGATCGCCGCTTGTCCCCCCGCAGCGTCTCCATAATGCGATTCAGCTTCTCAATCAAAACCGGATAGATCTCAATGGCTTCCCGGATTCTCGGAATATCTCTCTTTTCCACCTTATTTTTTGCAAAAGGAAACTCCAGCTCAAAAATATTTATCTGGCTTTCATGAATGGTAAGCATATGGGTCATTACAAAGTAAATATCTTCCGCCAATTCCCCGAAAACAGCCTCAAGAGCATAATGATAAAAATCATCCGTTTCCCTTTTTCCGCCCCAGCTATAATAAGCGTGGGCAAAAAATGCCATAAAAAAGCCATACCATTCAAACTGATACCCATTAATTCCAGCCACATTCCGTTCCACAGATCCTTTATGCTGGCGTATGTCTTCCTCAATATACTGTGTAATCGGTTCTTCTTCCGTCCGAAGTCCATTGCACCTGCAAGGCCGTATGAGCCTTCCCAGACCTGCGGCAAAACCAATGGCTTCCGTATCTCTCGCCCGAATCCGCTTTCTGCCAAACGCCTGGATCCATTTATCAAATTCCGTATCCTCTACGTATTGGCCAGGCGCCCAGAACAATACCACATCCTCCGGAACACTTCCTTTCATCTCTGCAATCAATTCCTCAGAACGCACAAGGGGCGGCTGTCTCCAGGCCCGAATGCCAATGGTAAGCTTGGGATTTGCCTCCTTCAATTCCTGATAAAGAATTTTCAGCAAAAAGCTGTTGGCTGCATGCAGGGTCTCCTCAGGGGTGCTTGCACCTTTCCAGAAGGTAGACTTACATTTTTCACATCCGCAGTACCAATAGGCTTCCTCGCTTTCTTCAAAGTCAATTCCGTCAAATCCCTGGGCCGCAATATTGCGCATACTCTTTTTGAGATATTCCAGCGTTGTCTCATCACTCAGGCAAAGACTGTCGAAATCATTGATAAAATGACTGTCTGCCGGCTTTTTCATCCGTTTTTCCCGATGTGCATTGGCATAACCGCCGCTGTAGCTGTTAAGACCAATGTATGCATAAAACCGAATTCCCAGCTTATGCCCCCATGCAATCAGTTCCGGAAGAAATTCTTCCGCCAGATTGGGGTGCATATACTCTACCTCCACCCAGTTCTCACTTTCCGGGTTCCAGAGACGCATCCGGATTCCCCGAAATTCCGCCTCCGGATAATCCTTTAGGGGAAACGGCCAATAACCATACAAACACAGATTAAGCTGGTTTACTTTGTAATCAGAACAGATGCAAAGGAACTGCTTCCACTTTGGAAGCCCCCAGAGCTGCATATCAAATCCATACCGGCCATATCCCGCATACCACGCAAATGTGGTGGAAAGGCTTCTGTACTCAATAGACGGCCAGTCTATGATCCTTGTAAGGGGCAGCCGGAATCCGTCTTCTTCCTCTAAAAGCTGTTTCAATGTAGACAATGCATATGCAAAGCCTTCCACTGTGCCGGCATACACCTGAATTTCCTCTCTTTGAATCTCCAAAACATAACCCTGTGTTTCCAATAATTCCGGAAGAGGCTCCGGCTTCCCTGGCGCATGTTCAAGCCCCCGAAGCTTTATTTCCATGCTTCCCTTTCCATTTTTCAGTTCCTCATAATTCCAAAGCTTCCATGGCAGAATCTCCCGTGCTTCTTCCAAAAATGCAGCGTCACCAGACAAGGAAAAACCATGAAATGTCTTTGTATATCCTTCCCTGCATTCCATCTGTTTAACTTCCGGTAAAAGTAAATTCATAATCTCACCTCCTGCTGGTTTTTAATTTCTTCCCAGGTAATATCCATATGAATGGGATACATCCTTTTCTTCAGTCTTTGGTACTCCAATTGCGCAAAGTCATTGCTGCTTACCCCGGGAGTTAATGCAAAGATAAAGTTTTCCGTAAACGTTTTTAGTTTTGGGAAAAGATATCCCATTTTAATTACAACTACATGATAATCCTCTAAGCTGACACCCATCCTGGCAAAATGCTCCGGAGTTGTAAATGCCGCACGTGCATTAGTTAACACCAAATCCGTATTCCCCGCCGCCAGCAGAACTCCTTCTCCTACCTCATCTCCGGCCCATCCATAAACGATTCCTTTCTTTTTCAGAATCACCTGACAGGTTGTCTCAATTCTCTGCTTTTCCCGGCAGCCTTTGCATAAACAAATTTCTTTTATGGTACCTATCTCTTCCTTTAACAGATCATTTACCACATCTGCGGCAAGAACACCGCATACCAAAACACCTTTGGTATCTTTTTTCAAATATTCCCTAAGCAAAAGCGTACCTTCTCCATCCGCTCCCGCCGTAGTATTGTCACCGGAATCTGTTACAAACAGAAGCCCTTCTTTTTGTTCCAGGGAAGCCCTGACTGCTTCCTTAACTGTCATTGCATGCTCCAGTTTCAGATTCTCTCTTCCATCCCAGAACATCTTTGCCAGGCTCATGGCCTCCTTCTGTGCACGCTTTGAATCCAGGCAGGAAACTACCGCACAGTTACCTGTATAGGCGGAATCATACCATGGCTGTCCATTGAAAAACGCACAGGAAATGATTCCTTCTTCTCCATCTAATTCCTGCAGACGCTTTGTAATACTCACAAAAGGCTCTTTGTCCGTAGTTGATGCATCACCTCCCAGAAATGGTATCCGAAATACTGCCGGATGGGGACATACATTCTTTTGGATACATGCAAGGAGTGATCTTGCCGCACGCCGTTCCGTATCGTCATGATCCGTATGAGGAGCGGTACGAAATCCCTGAACCGCATTTACCTGCCCAAGAAACCCCTCTGACAGATTGGCATGATAATCCAGAGCTATTGCTATGGGAATTCCCTCTCCTGTTACCTGGCGGATTGCTTTTACCAGCCATTCTTCCCCGCTTCCCAGTCCTTCTACATACATGGAACCGTGAAGATACAGGTAAATGCCGTCTGCATCCTTTTCTCTTTCTATCATTTCCACAAAACGCTCTTTATAATATTCAAACGCTTCCCGTGTTACCATTCCGCTTGGTAGAGCGCTTGCGTAGAGCAGCGGTACTACCTGTGCACCCGCCTCCCGGAATATAGGTGTTGCCGCCATCTTAGTCAGCAGCGCTTCCCCGTCATACCTCTCAAAGTCTTCAATTCCTGCCCGCTGGCTGCAAAACGTATTTGCTTCACACTGAAAGGAACCTTCCAATATTTTCATTTTCCACTTTCCTTTCTATTTTGTTCTATGGGAGTGTCCTTTTCCCTTAAAAATTATTCGCCGGAGCGCAGGGTCATAAATTCCTGCGCCTTCTCTACCGTGCTAACCGGAACATAGTCCGCAAGAATCTGTTTCTTCGGCTCATTGCCTTCCAAAATGCTTACCATCTCTTCCACCGCAAGTCTGCATTCTTCCTCACAGTAATCCAGAACAGTTCCTGCCATCTCTCCGTCTATTACAGCCTGCAGAGCCTCTCCGTCACCATCAATTCCAACAATCTTGATCTCCGTTCTGTTAGCCGCCTTACAAGCGTTCATTGCGCCCAAAGCCATCTGATCGTTATGTGCTACAATGGCATCAATCTCACCTGCGGGATATTTTGCCAGCCATGCATCTACAACCTCCATAGATTTGTTCTTGTCAAACTCACCGCTCTGAGTCTCAACAAGCTCAATATCCGGATATTTCTCCAATGCCTCCGCAATTCCGGCTCCACGGTTGATCTGTGCCGTATGCCCTACGATTCCCTGAAGCTCAAATACCTTTCCGGACTCTCCGATTGTCTCTGCTACCATATCCATCGCCATGATTCCGGAGGATTTTACGTCTGTTCCTACAAAGGTGGCATAGTCTTCATTTTCCGTATAGGAAATAAACTCTACCAGCGGGATCCCTGCATTCTTACAGGCCTCTACTGCCGCAGAGCTTCCCTCAAGACTTAAACAGTTCAGGAGAATTCCGTCTACATTTTGGGCAATCATGGTATCCACATCACTTAACTGCTTTTCTACGGAATCTTCACTGTCCACCAGGATCAGTTCAATGTTATCCATCTCATCATCCAATGCATTCAGTGCATTGACCATGTTCTTAATAAACTCATACTTCCATGCCTGTGTAGATACCCCAATGCGGTACACCTTGCCCTCTGCAGGTGTCTCTGCCGGCTCTTTTGCTTCTTCTTGTGCCGGCCCGCTCTCTGCCGGTGCTGCCGGCTCCTGGGCCTTAGATCCACACCCGGCAAGCATACCTGCCGCCAGGGTTAAGCTCAACAATAAACCTAATAATCTCTTCTTCATAATAATCCTTCTCCTTTGCTAATTTTTTTTGGTTTTCATATCTAACAACACCGCTGCCGCAATAATGACGCCTTTGATAATCTGCTGGTAATAAGAGGACACTCCCATAAGAACCAGTCCATTATTCAGGACTCCGATTATTAGTACGCCAATAATTGTTCCACTGATTCTGCCTATACCGCCTGTCATGCTTGTTCCCCCTACAATTACTGCGGTAATCGCATCCATCTCATATCCGTTAGCCGCCGTAGGCTGTCCGGATGTGATTCTTCCCGCAAGCACAATGCCTGCAATTCCACACAAAACACCATTAAATACATAGGTGCAGAACTTTACTTTTGTCGTATTCACTCCTGATGCAATGGCTGCATGCTCATTTCCTCCGACCGCATAAATGTGACGGCCATATCTTGTTTTATAAAGTACTATCCCAACCAGGACGGCAACAGCCGCAAATATTACGATGGGAATGGGAATGCTTAAGCCGCCTGTCTTAGCCGGATCCCACAGGAAGCCATTTCCGATATTTGTATAAGTTTTATCCTTGATTGTGTGGGGCACTCCGTCCGCAATTACAAGTACAACGCCTTTTGCAATGGACATAGTTGACAGAGAAGCAATAAAGGGCGCTATTCTCATCTTTGCCACCAGCATTCCCGTCCACATACTTACAATAGCTGCAGATACGATCCCTGCCAGAATAGCCGGAGCCAACAGATTCTCATTATTTTCAAGAATCAGAGCGGATACCACCCCTGCCGTGGCAGCCAGGGGACCTATTGACAAGTCAATTCCCCCTGTGATAATTACCATCATCATCCCTACTGCCAGAATTCCATTCACTGATACCTGACGCAGAACGCCTATGATATTGGTCATGGTCAGAAACGTCGGGGAGGCAATGGCAAATACCAGACAGACAAAGATAAAGATAACTGCCAACGCATAATTCCTCACATACAATGCTACATTTTCTTTTTTCAACATCCTGCCTTCCGTTTTCATATTTCTTCCTTCTCCTTTCCTCCCAGAGCACACTTCAATATTTCATGCTGTGCATATTCCTCACGCTGAAACTCTCCCCTGATTTTGCCTTCCCCCATGATAATCAGCCGATCACTCATGCCCATAACCTCCGGGAGTTCCGAAGAAATCATAACAATCGCCAGGCCCTGCTTCGCAAATTCACACATAAGCGTATAAATCTCTGCCTTTGCTCCCACATCAATTCCTCTGGTGGGCTCATCCAGGATGAGAACCTTGGGCTGTTCCATCAGCCACTTAGAGAGAACCACCTTCTGCTGGTTTCCGCCGGAAAGCTGTCCTGCAAGCTGATGCATGCCGCTCATTTTCACAGACATTCTTCCCGCAATCTCCCTGCACTCCCTCTTCTCCTTCTCACCATCCAAAAAAGGTCCTTTTTTATATTTTTCCAAATTGGGCAGAGCAATGTTTTCCTGAATGGATCTGCACAAAACCAGGCCGTCCTCTTTTCTATCCTCTGTCACCATAACAATCCCGGCTTGTATTGCGTGGTATGGACGGCTGATAGAAAGCGCCTTTCCCTCCAGGCGAATTTCCCCGCCGCTGCCGGAATCCATGCCGAAGATTCTGCGGAACACCTCACTGCGCCCCGCTCCCACCAAGCCATAGAATCCAAGGATCTCTCCTTTTCGGACTTCAAATGAAACATCCTGAAACCTCCCGCCGCTTAAGCCTTTCACCTCCAAAACCGTCTCTCCGATTTCCACTGCTTCCTTGGGATACATATTGGAAAGCTCCCGCCCTACCATCATATGAATGAGGGTATTCTTATTAAGCTCCTCTACCTTTTTGGTATCAATGTATCTGCCGTCACGCATAACGGTCACTGTGTCTGCAATGGTAAAGGTTTCTTCCAGGCGATGAGAAATGTAGATAACGGAAACCTGTTCCTTCTTCAGCTCCTCTATCTTCTGAAAAAGCACCTTAATCTCTTCATCCGTGAGAGAAGAGGTAGGCTCATCCATGACAATCAGCTTTGCGCCTGATGAAATGGCTTTCATAATCTCTATCATCTGCATTTGTGCAATGGAAAGAGAACGCATCATAGCACCCGGATCTATCGCAAGTCCGAACCGTTCAAGGAGTTTCTTTGCCTCCTCCCTGGACTTCTTTTTATTTACAAAAATTCCTTTTACAAATTCTCTGCCAATAAAAATGTTTTCCGCAACCGTCATATCCCGAATGGGATTCAGCTCCTGGTAAATCATTGCGATGCCCTTTTTCAGTGCGGCTGCCGGATTCTCAATCTTAATTTGCTCCCCCTCCAGCCATATTTCACCTTTATCTGGCTGCAGCAATCCGTTCAGTATCTTCATCAATGTTGACTTTCCCGCACCGTTTTCTCCCATCAGGGCATGAACTTCACCCTTTTTTACAAGGATACCTGCCTCATCCAAAGCTTTAACACCCGGAAATGCCTTACATATTCCTTCCATTTTGAGTAAATATTCCTGCAAATCATTTCACCTCTTTCCTGAGATTCCAGCTTTTCTTTTTACCTGTTTCTGTAAACGTTTACAGAAACAGGTAAAAAAACATAAATTTAAAATGCTTCTTTTTTGAAATCTTTTCTCACTATCATCTTATTCCTCCTACTACGATTTTAAGTTGCTGCCAGGCGGCATGAAAGAGTAAAGTCACTTGGGCACACACATAGTGAGATAAACTTTCATTCAAAAGTGCACTCTTGAAAGTTCCTCTCGTGCACCTTTGTGACCTTACCATCCGGCAGAAAATATTTCTGATAAACACTTGATATTTCTTAGCCGGACTTTTTTCTTAATTTATTCTTTTTACGCTTTCTCCCTCTTCCATATAGGGATCCAGCAATATCTTCTCTGAATTTCTTTTCTCCAAGTCCTTCTCATCCAAACGTTTTAGAAGGAGCTCTCCTACCTTCCGCCCAATCACACTCTCCGGCTGACGTACGGTTGTAATCGTCGGAAATATCAGCTTCGCCTTATCCTGAATATCAAAGCCCACCAAAGAAATATCTTCCGGAATCCGAAGCCCGCTGGCATATATGGCTTTGATTGCTCCAAAGGTCATCATTTCACAGGTTACATAAACTGCGCTGAAAGGATGTTCCTCCCTTTGTTTAATCAGAGTCTCCATGCACTGAAATCCGGAATCCTCCTTATAGTTCCCATACTGGATCAAATCCGAATCTACCGGTATATGATGCCGCTTCAGCGTATTCAGATACCCTTCTCTTCTGGCATATCCGGTGGTTTCTTTCACAGAGCCTATAATAACCGCTATCTCTTTATGCCCTCTTTCAATCAGATATTCCACAGCCATATGGCTGGCTTTTACATTATCAATGGCTACGCAATCCACATCCTTAAGCTCAGGAATATTATCAATAAAAACTATCGGATAGGACGAAAAATAATTCTTCACATAATCTCCGGACAGATCCACGGTTGCAAATACCAGAGCATCGATCCGTTTCTGAAAAAACATATCCAGATATCTTTTCTCATTCTCCTTTTTCTCATCCGTATCAGCCACAATGATGCTGTATTCTCTATGTGCGATAGTCCGCTCAATTCCTTTAATAATCTTACCAAAAAAGGTTTCGCATATGTCTGGTACAATGACTGCAACTGTTTTACTGGATTGAAGCTTTAGAGAACGGGCAATCTCATTTGGCACATAATTGTATTCCTTGAGAGCCTGAAGAACTCTTTCCCGTGTCTCCTCCTTGACATATTCTTTATTATTAATTGCCCTTGAAACCGTTGCCACTGACAGATTCAGCTTTTCTGCAATATCTTTCAACGTGCTTGTTCCCATCGTGCCCATTTATCTGCTCCATTCTGTAAACGTTTACAGATTTTATTATAATCATTCTTCCCATATATGTCAATTACTTTTTTGATTTTCTCGTTATTTTATCTATTTTTACCGAAATTCAATCATATTTATTGTATATTTTGCCCTGAAATTTGCTTTCAAAACGCTCCATAACATAGCACCTCCATGTATCACGCCCCTCTCTTTCTCTCCTGAAGGGAATACACACACCCGCAGTAATCCTGCCGATAAAGCCCATACTCCTTCGACAGCTCTATGGATCTCTTATACCCATCCCGCTTCTTAAAATCACTGTTCAAATATGCAACACCATATTCTCTCGCCAGCCTCTCCCCAATCTCATTCAGCTTCCCCGCATCCTTCAACGGACTGATAGAAAGAGTCGTAGTAAAATAATCAAACTCCCCGGCCCTTGCCATCTGGACCGCCTCCAAAAGCCGCAGGTGATAACATCGGAAGCACCTCTCCCCGCCTTCCGGTTCAAGCTCCAGCCCCTTCGCCGTCTCATAAAACCGCTCCTGCTCATAGGGCCCCTCCAAAAAGGAAATCCTGTGCTTTGCCGGCAGCCTGGAGATAAGCGCTTCCTGTTCTTTCACCCGTTTTTCATACTCCTCAGCCGGAAATATATTCGGATTATAATAAAACACCGTAATAGAAAAATACTCCGAAAGATATTCCAGCACATAGCTGCTGCAGGGAGCACAGCAGCTATGCAGTAAAAGCCGGGGCACCTGCCCCTCTTTTACAAGCCGCTCTATAGTCTGATTCAATTCCCTCTGATAATTTCTCTGATTCACAGCACTCACACATCCTTGTCTCATATTTACGTTGAAAGATCCTTTTCTGCGCAGCAGAAAACTAAGTTCAGGGATGCACCATGCACCACTGCCGACTTTCAATTATGGTGGTGCGCCAATGGGGTGCATGCGGGTTTACGATGAAAATTCCCAAATGAAATGTATCTCAAATACCCTGAAATCCCTTTAAGATCCCATTTACAAGCTCTATGGCAAGCTTTTCCTGATACTCGCCGGACATCAGTTCCTTTCGCTCCCCATAGTTGGAAAGATACCCCATCTCCACCAATACCGCCGGAACCTGCGCATTTCTCAAAATGTGATAATTGCCCGGTTTTGCATTTCTTGGTGTGATATTCTTTCGTTCCGCCATTTCCCTAATAAGCTTCTCCCCATAATACTTTCCTCTCTCCGAGTCCTTGGGGTAATAGCACTCCAATCCGCAAACAGAGCTGTCTTTATCATAATAGTTGCAATGAAGGCTTACGAACAAATCCGCATTTTCCTTATTGGCCAGTTGGACTCTCTCGTCAAGTCCTACGTAAATATCCGTATCTCTTGTAAGAATAACACGAATATCCTCACCCTCCAGCAGCTCTTTCATTTTCAATGCAACAGCAAGATTAATCTCCTTTTCTACGGCAGATCCTTCCTCCGTTCCCCCGTCATTGCCGCCGTGTCCTGCATCCAGGACCAGCGTATATCTTGCCTCCGCCCTGCTGAGAGTTTCTTTGTCCTTTCCCTCCACATGGGCCAGGGCTCCATAATAGGCATTTGCCTCCTGCACATTCCTCTTTTGAAACACATGCTCATAGATATACAGACAGCCGCATATCATCAGTATCACCATAAGCGCCAGACCCATAACTGCCAGGGCCCTTACGGAATAGGCAATCACCATACGCTTTATTTTTTTAATTTCTTTTTTCCTGCGTTTTCTTCTAATACGTTTTTTTCTGTCTGTCATTGCCTGAACTTACCGTAATCCTGTCTTTCGGTTTCATAAAATCATAAAACTGCTCCGTCAATCAGCCTGTACCCGATTCAGATATTCCTCCAGGCAGATGCCCTGCTCCATAATCTCCTTTGCGGCTTTTTCACCTACATACCGGTAATGCCAGGGCTCAAAAATAATTCCCGTCTCTTCTGTCTTATCGGTAGGATAGCGGAGAATGAAGCCGTATTTCCAGCAATTCTCCTTAAGCCACTGGGCTTCCTCTGTCCGGGCCTGCTTTTCATCCAGAATCTGATAATCCCTTGCCACAATATCCACAGCCAGTCCAAGATTGTGCTCACTGGTTCCCGGATAAGCCACCTCCGTGCCTGCCTTTTCTTCGGCCGCCTTTCCCGTAAGTCCTGTTTCCGCCGTCACCCGACGCACTTTATCTTCAAAAAGCTGTGTCTGCTTCTCAATGGTACGATATGCCGAGCAGACCCAAAAGTCAAGTCCTGCCCTCCGGCCGTCCGCCAGCATTTCCTGAAGATAGCCAACCGCCCTTGCATCAAAATAATAGTTGTTCTCAATCTCCGCAACCGCAGGCTTGTAGCCGTTTTCCATGGGATTCCATTTATTCACCAGTGTCAGCTTCCAGGCTTCATCCCTGTCCTCGCCGGCCGCTTCTCCTGCTGTCAGCAGATTCCCGGCGATTCCATCGGAAACAGGGCTGTCTGAATTTTGTTCTGACAATTCCTTAGTATTTTCTGTATATTCAGCCGTCATCTTTTCCGATTCTTCTTTCGGGCTTTTGGCAAATACAATTTTTCCGCACAATACTCCCAGTAAAAAGGTAAAGACACAGAAGCCTAAGATTTTCCGCTGCATGGCCTGCTTCCGTCTTCTTTTTCTTGCTCCCCTGTTTTCCTGCTCATATTCTCTGTATCTACGCATATTCATCACCTCTTGATTTTTATCATAGAGGTGGGTTGCATCAAAAAAGCATCAATTTAAAAAATATTTTACTCCAATATAGGCTCTATGCGAAATAAATATTTTCCCGGCCACAAAGCATACCCTATCTGCCCGCTTTCATCCTCCAAACCTGCATAGAGCAGCCTTTCTGAGATGTCAAGTCCATATTCACTGGCTACTTTCATCTCTGCTTCTTCTCTGGTGTATCCCTTAACTATCATATTTTCCACCCTCATTGCAAATTCTTCCGTGTCCGATACAAATCTTTCCCCCAGCCAGGTTATATGGCTCTCTGTCACTTCACATCCCAAATAATCTCCCCAGCGTTCTGCCATTTCCTGCAGTTCCTCTGTTCCTATATACGAATCCGATGAGCTCTTCGAAATGGATATACTGCTTGACTGGGCATCATATTGTTCAACTGCTTCTCCAAAGACTCCGTCCCAATCATAGCCATACTGTGAAAAGCTTAGAATCTTTCCCGTTTCATCATCCATAGTAAGAACCAAATGATATTTTAACGTTTCCGCAGAAACCTCCCACATCATAATAGAACGTTCACTATCCTCCATATCCACATAAAAGTATATGACAGCCTCTGATACCTTCAATGGCTCCATATCAAAATCAAGCAAAAGCCCCTGCTCCGCCAGAATCCCTATCTCTTTTCGCACCTGCTCATCGATTGTATCCTGATTATAATTTTTACCGTTTACCAAATTGAGGGCATTCACGGCCTCCTGTTCCCTAAGCTTCAGCTTTTCTGACAGGGTCATGGAAACCTGCTCCTTTAGTACAACCTCCTGTACCTCCTCCACCTGGCTTTTCTCCGTCCGCTGCTCATCCTGCCATTCCATTACGTAAGATGGCAGAAAGAGGCTTGCCGCAGACAGAAAAAGGAGAAGAAATCCTGCAATAATATAATTTTTCATATGTCCTCCTATCAAAATTGCTGCGCAATGGCACTAAAGGGTAAAGTCACTTCGGCACACCCTTAATGAGAGAAACTTTCATTCAAAAGGGCTCTCATGAAAGTTCCTCTCGTACGCCTTTGTGACTTTACCGTCCAAGAAAATACGCACCATGGTTCCTTTTCCCTGAATGCTCTTAAATGTCATCGTTCCTCCATGCCTTTTTACAATCTCCAGGCAGATGGCCAGGCCAAGTCCTGCGCCTCCCTGCTGCCTGGATCTGGATTTGTCTACCATATAGAACGCCTCCGTAATCCGTGACAGCTCTTCTTCCGGCATGCCTTTCCCCGTATCCCGCACGTAGACGGCATAGCCATCCTCTTCCTTTCGCCCCAGCAGGTATAGTATTCCTTCTCCGTCCATGGCCTTGCGCCCATTGTCCAGAAGATTGAGAAGCACCGTCTTCATCAAGTCCGGCTCCAGCATCAGGAGGGCGTCCTCCACAATTACTTTCAGCACAATCCCGGCTTTTTTTAAGGAGGGCTTAAGCATTCCCTTAATATCCTCCGCCAGCCAGCGGATCTTTACGGGTTTTAATTCCAGCTCCTGATTTTTTACGACCATCAGATCCAAAAGCTTGAAAGAAAGGGATTCCAGACGCTTTCCCTCTTTAAATATATAATTGGCCGCCTCAAACTGCTCTTCCCGAGTTACCTCCGTAGACCGAAGCATGTCCGCATAGCCAATCATGGAGGTAAGCGGCGTCTTTAGCTCATGGGCAAAGCTCCCGATAAAGTCCTCCTGCCGTCTGGCCGCATCCTCAAGCTCCTGAAACTGCTGCTCCAGATTGTCCGCCATATGATTAAAGTCTGCCGCCAAATCTCCTATCTCATCCCGGCTTTCCATCCGGGCCCTGGCACTTAAGTTGCCTCCTGCCATTCTTTTTGCAGCTCTGCTAAGCCTACGTAGCGGGCGCAGAAGCCAGGACGCCATCAGATAGCAGAGAATGCTCTGCACAATCAAAAGCCCCGTAAGCCACTGCCGGTAAATATGATACTGGGATTCTCTCTCCTCAAAAAGCTCCGTCACCTCTCGAATACTTTCCAGATACAAAAACTGATCCTCTCCTAAACAGACCATGCTTGCAGTCTGAAGCTCGTAGCCATCCTCCGTCTTTCGCAGCATATGTCCCCGGCTGGTCTTTGTAATCGTCTCCAAAAGTCCATTATCCGGATCTGCCTTTGCATTATCATAAAAAATCTGTCCTGTGCCATCGGATATTCGTATCCGCAGCTCACTTCCGGCCATTCCCTCTACCATGGCATCTGCCACCTGCCGCACATTTTCCCGGTTTAAATTCATATCCTGTATGGCAGCGCTCCAGTATGCCACAAAGGAATACTGCAGCATCCGATTCTCTTCCCCCGCATTGGCAATCTCCCGTTCGTAGGTAGACTGAAATAAGGCGGATATCAGAACGTATCCGCCGATGCTAAAGATGAAAAGGCTCAGCATAATGGTTGAAAAACACATTTTCCAGGAAAATTTCATCCTGCCTATCCCTCCAGCCTGTATCCGACCTTGTAGACCGTGACGATCTTATCCTCCCAGCCTATTTTTTTGCGCATCCGCTGTACGTGGAGATCCACCGTGCGGCTGTCGCCCATATATTCTCCGCCCCAGATCCGCTCGTAAATAGTCTCCCGGTAGAGGGCAACATTTTTGTTCCGCACAAAAAGAAGCAGAAGCTCATACTCTTTTTTTGTAAGATTAATGGGATCCCCATTTCGCTTTACGATTCGGGAGGCTGTATCAATCACCAAATCATGGACCGTTAAGATATTTTCCGTCTTGTGATAACGGCGAAGCACCGTCTCCACCCGTGCCAAAAGCTCAATGATCTCAAAGGGCTTTGTGAGATAATCATCCGCTCCCAGCTTAAGGCCCTTTACCCGATCTGTGACAGAAGCCTTAGCCGTGAGAAAAATCACGGGAATCTCCAAAGGCGCAATATAATTCATCAATTCATAACCGTCTACCTTGGGAAGCATAACGTCCAGGAGGATCAGATCGTATCTGCTTTTGTCCAGGGCGTCTGCGGCCGCCATGCCGTCAAAGACGCAGTGGCAGGAATAGCCTGCTTTTCTTAAATTGACGGCTATGAGATTGGATATTGGTTTCTCGTCCTCAACTACTAAAATCTGTATCATATTTTTCCCTCTTTTTCTTACTTAAGCGTTCTTTTCAGTAAGTTTGTCACATCCATATGCATAACTGTGATTCTACCAAAAAACGCTCTCCATGCTGTCACTCGGAAATCTATAATCGTACAACAAGCAAGATGTTATTGGCAGTTTGACTTGCCGTTGTACCGGTTTATTCTTAACCTTCCATGAAAAATTTACATCATTAGTGTATCATAATTGCATCAAAATTGTCTCTAATTTTCAAATTAAACATCCGGCTTCTATTTTCCTGCCAAGGAGAAAAGCACCAATTCCCGTCAATCTCATAAAATATCAATATATTACAATAGGAGGCATGCTTATGAATCCATTACTGGAGCTTCATCACGTCAGCTACTCCTACCATGACGTGAACGGCGAAACTCTTGCCCTGTCCGATATTTCTTTTACGCTGGAAGCCGGCAGCTTCCTGGCAATCGTGGGGCCCAGCGGCTGCGGAAAATCCACATTGCTTTCGCTTATCTCCAATCTCTTGGAGCCGGAAGAGGGTACTATCTCTTTTCTTGGAAAGCCTCTTAAAGAGGCCGCCGCTAATATTGGATATATGCTGCAAAAGGATCATTTATTTGAATGGCGTACCGTATACAGCAATGTCACCCTTGGTTTGGAAATACAGAAAAAATTAACTCCGGATCATCTGTCCTCTGTGGACACTATGCTGGAAACCTATGGACTTTCCTCCTTTAAGGATGCAAGGCCCTCCCAGCTTTCCGGAGGAATGCGCCAACGTGCCGCTCTTATACGCACTCTGGCGCTGGAACCGGATCTGCTGCTTTTGGATGAACCTTTTTCTGCTTTGGACTACCAGACAAGGCTCTCGGTCTGTGATGACATTTCCTCTATCATTAAAAAAGAGGAAAAAACGGCCATTTTGGTTACACACGATCTGTCGGAGGCTATCAGCATGGCGGATCAGGTGCTGGTGCTCTCCAAGCGGCCCGGCCGCA
This sequence comes from Candidatus Merdisoma sp. JLR.KK006, assembly GCF_036941035.1. Lineage (NCBI taxonomy): Bacteria > Bacillati > Bacillota > Clostridia > Lachnospirales > Lachnospiraceae > Candidatus Merdisoma > Candidatus Merdisoma sp. JLR.KK006. Next base: position 292,639 of record NZ_JAYMNS010000002.1, read on the forward strand.
TGCAGAAGCTGGTCCCTGTGACCTTTGCTATGGAGGACCGCACACCCATGCGTTCCAGAAATGCACCGGAATTTAAAGAATATTTTAATCTCATATGGAAGGAGCTGAATACAAGTGGCTGAACCATCCCTTGCTCAACAGAGCTTCCTGGAGAATCGAAAACGCAGGCTTAGGGCTATTACCTTTGCCCGTATTTTTATTTTTCTTTTCTTCCTGCTTATCTGGGAAGCCAGCGCCAGACTGCATCTGATTGATGCTTTTATTTTCAGCAGCCCCAGCCGAGTCTATAGAATGTTTGTTTCCATGGTATCGGACCATTCTATCTTTCTGCACATGGGGGTTACTCTGGCGGAAACTCTGGTCAGCTTTCTTTTGGTTTTTTTATTCAGTCTGCTGACTGCTGTTATACTGTGGCTGTTTCATAGTCTTTCCAAGGTCCTGGAGCCTTATCTGGTGGTGCTCAACAGCCTGCCAAAATCTGCTCTGGCCCCGCTTCTGATTGTGTGGCTGGGAGCTAATATGAAGACTATCATTGCAGCCGGAATGTCTGTGGCTGTGTTTGGCAGTATTCTTACGATCTATACAGGATTTTCAGAAGTGGATCCGGAAAAGGTGAAGCTCATCTATACCTTAGGCGGCAATCGGCGTGATGTGCTCTGGAAAGTGGTTCTTCCCAGTTCGATTCCTATTTTTATCAATACCATGAAAGTGAATATCGGCCTTTGCCTGGTGGGGGTAGTGATTGGGGAGTTTATCGGAAGCCGGCGGGGGCTGGGGTATTTGATTATTTATGGGAGTCAGATATTTAGACTGGACGTGTAACCGATAGAATTATGTATCCGAATAGCAAAAGGAGCAACGAATCTCCGGACTTTTTACAATTACAAAGTTTAAGGCGCCCACTCTTAAGAATAGACACCTTCCTCTTCTTTAACTATCCAATACCCTCTGCCATTGCGAGTACTGTACCGGATTTTTCCTTCCTTTTTTAAACAATTGATTCGCCTATGTATCCTAGACAGCTTTACCTCCATTTTTTCGGCAAGTGCCTTGGCTGTTATTTTAGGTTCTTCTTTCATATATTGCAAAATTCTCTTCTTCTCCTCTTCTATTACAAATTGCGGCGAAGTGCCGTATTCCTGGGGAATCCGGATAACAGTTAGCTGATCGGTTTCTTTTCTGATTGACAACAGTCTGGCATCCTTCGTATCTTCCCATCCCAAAATCGTCCAGGAGTCAAAGAATATATCCAGATATTCCGGAAAAACTTCTATTTTTTGAATACTGTCAATCATATCCGCCGTCTTTGCCTTTTCGATAATTTCTCCTTCTAATCTCCCCTTAATATCTTCCATTCGTCTTTCCAATTGGTCATTTTGCCGCATTTGGTTCTCAAGTTCCTTCTCTTGCTCCCGAATGCTCTCAAGCTGATTCTCAAATTCCTGATTTTTTCGCTTAAAATCCTGGTCTGAAAGCACTCCATCCAAAAGCTTTTGTAGTAAAATATCTTTCTTCTTCAATATCTGCTTCATGTAATTTTGCAAATCATTCTTCTTTTTCTCTACACCATTATCTTGCAAAGCTTTCCTTAAAATAGCAAGCGTTTCCTTTAACAATTCCTCCTTCCCAATCTGCAAGTTGGCATCCTTCTTTTTACAAATATTATTCAATAGCGCAAAAACCTTGTTTTCATTCAAATGGATATTTTTACATCCATTCTGCTGTCTTCTTCCGCTTTCCAGGTAATTCTTGCATTTCCACTCAATGACCTTTTCCTTTGTCCTATGACGAATTGTCCGATAAAAGGGCTGACCACATAAACCACATATCATCTTTCCAGATAAATCATACTGTCCCCTATTGCTGTATTTTCGGTAAATTCCGCCGCAGTTTCTTTCATTTTTACGGGTATCCATACAGCGATTGGCAGCTTCAAATAGTTCTTCATTCACAATGGCTGGAATTACCTTTTCATGGATAAGCCATTCACTTTCCGGATTCTTTACCTGCCTCTTGCTCTCAAAATCATAATGTTCCCGATTCTGAACTATATCGCCCTTGTACAAGGGATTTCGGATAATCTTCCTTATTACAGAAGCGTTGATTTTCTCACCTTTATGGTTCCGGTAACCTTTCTCATATAAAATCTGTGAGATCCTATAGGTTCCGTAGCCCTCGGCCGAGAGACGAAATAGCAATCGAACCATTTCCGCCTCCTGTTCATCCAATACAATGCTTTTATCCGGAAGTTTCCGAATTCCATAGGTGTTATTGGTGATGACAAAACTGCGGCCCTCTCTCTGGCGATTCCGGTGGGCGTTGTTTATCTTCTTACTCAATTCCCGGCTGTATTCTTCTGCCAGAATCGCCTTGATCCCGATAATCAGTGAATCATCCGGTGTGTAAAACTTATGATCCAGGTACATGTAAAGCCTTTTCCCGTTCTTCTGCATACAATCCAAAAACAGATACCAGTCTTTGGTGTTCCGCATAAGCCGGTCTAAGGATTTGATCACGATAATATCAAACTTATCGGTCTGTAAATCCTGATACAGACGGTTATACTCATTTCGTCCTTTCGCCGTTGTTCCACTCCGAGCCTCCACATAGCTGCCCACCAGAAGCCAGCCCTGATGTTTGACGCAGTCCTCTGATTCTCTGACCTGCTTTATCAGGGCATCCTTCTGGCTCTCCTCCTCGGTGCTGCAGCGGTTGTAGATAACGGCGCGCAGTCTGTCACCCATCTAGGCTATTTCCTCCGCAGAAGCTCTAATATACGAAATTGTTCCTGGAATGTGATTTGCTTCTCTTCCACAAGAATTCTCGCAATATGCTTTAAAATCCGATTTTTTTCATTTGCCATGGTTTCATTTTCCTTTCTTATATGGCCCATAAAATCTTTCCGATTCGTTTTCATAAATTTTATGGGCCAAATTTTCCAAAAATGACGAGTATGCCTTAAAAGTTGTTATTCGTTAGTTTATCTGAACCAAAATCCCCAGTTTTTCTCCAAATTAAATAAGGTATGGGATGTTTTAATCTGCGGTATTTTCCGTCAGATTATTTCATCTCCATACCTTTTGTGTTATCCTTTCCTCACTAAGCCCTGCATCTGCCTCTTCAGGCGCCAGTTCATTTTCATATCACCATCAGCCAATCAAAACCTTTTTCCCGCAAAAAGCAAATCCATATTTTCTTATCCTTTCTTTTGGGACTCCTTTTGATACAAGTACAACGTCATAGTTCTTCTCCTCTATCTGCTGCAATGCCGCTTTTACCGTATCGGATAATTCTTTCTCATCCTCCGGATCCTGCACTTTGAATTCCAGAATAATTCCATCATCCCCCTGCTTTGGCTCCAGCATCACATCATAACGGCCAAAACCGCTTTCACGATTTGAGGTCACTGTATAGCGATCAGCCAATTCCACCAGAAGCCCCAATACAAAACCATGGTAGAAGCGCTCTGGCTCTGTAATTTCGGAGGGTTTATTTCCCACATCAAAACTGCTAAAGGTAGTGAGCGCTACCTTATTCATATAATAATTCATGGCTTTCAAGTCATTTGACAGCAGGGCCTTGATAAATTCATTGTACTCCCTTCTGCTTTTACGGAACCAGTCCCGTACCATGATGCAGAACATCCGCCTTACTTCGCGGTTGGTAAGAGCCAGCTCATAGTCCGGCGCATCTATGGATTCCGGGTCCTCTTCATAATTTAGTACTTTCAGATATCCGCTGGCCAATAAAAGACTCCAGATTCCCTCCTCGTTTCCATCCAGTTCCCCATATGCAATCTGCTCATCGATAGGTGTTATAATAGACTGGCCGGAAATCAAATCTTCAAATTCCTGCTTTATATCTGCGCCTCCCTCCCGAATCAGCTTTCCTACCAAACTGTTAGAGCTGGAGTTCGCCCAGTAAGCCCCAAGCTTCCCTGTGTCTAAATAATTTATAATAGACCAAGGATTATAGATATCTGTATGGGTCCCAAAAGTAAATCCATCATACCACCTTTTTACTTCCAGCTTTTTATCGGACATTTCATACTCGTCCAATGCTGCAAAAACTTCCGCTTCTGTAAAACCAAAGCAATCCGCATATTCATCCGAAGTCGTTGTTACTGCCTTGAGATTATTTAAATCAGAAAAAATAGATTCCCTGCTCACTCTTGTAATCCCTGTCATAATGGCCCGTTCCAGGTAGGGATTTGTCTTAAAAGTTGTGTTAAACAGACTTCTAGTGAAGGATACCAACTCTTCCCAATACCCATTTACATAGGCCTCCTGCATAGGTGTATCATACTCGTCCAGAAGAATAATCACTTTTTTATTGTAATAGCGGGAAAGGAAATCCGACATCTTATGAATTGCCCATGTCGCCGTAGTGTCCTCCATATGACTGGTTACGCTTTGAAAATAATTTTTCTCATTTTCTGTCAAAAGCTCTCCATCAAGCAAAAAAATATTTTTATTATACAGATCCTCTATGATCTGGTTAATAGAACGCTTAGCCCCTCTGTAATCCTTTTCCTTTACTCCTGCAAAGGAAAGATTAATCACCGGATATGTTCCCTGTAATTCCCGGTACTTTTCATCCTCCCAGATAGATAGCCCCTGAAACAAATCTCTTCGTCCGACATACTTTATGGAAAAGAACTGCTCTGTCATACTCATAGTCAATGTCTTTCCAAAACGCCTGGGACGGGCGATCAATGTTACACTATCTTTATTTTCCCACCATTCCTTGATAAACTTTGTCTTATCTACATAGAAACAATCATTTTCTCTTATGACTTCAAAGCTTTGCAGTCCAATCCCTACAGTTCTCGCCATACTTCACCCCTATTAATATCACCATTAGCCGATCAAAACCTTTTTCCCACAAAAAGCAAACCCATATTTTCGTATCTTCTCTTTTGGAACACCCTTTGATATAAGTGCGGCTTCGTACTTTCGCTCATCTATCTGCCGCAAAGCTGCCTTTACCGTATCAGATAACTCTTTTTCATCATCCGCATCCTGCACTTTGAATTCCAAAATAATTCCATCATCATCCTGCTTTGGCTCCAGCATCACATCATAACGGCCAAAACCGCTTTCACGATTTGAGGTCACTGTATAGCGATCAGCCAATTCCACCAGAAGCCCCAATACAAAACCATGGTAGAAGCGCTCTGGCTCCGCAGTCTCTGAGGGCTTGTTTCCTGCATCAAAAGTACTGAATATAGCCAGCGCCACTTTATTCATATAATAATTCATCGCTTTCAAATCATCCGAAAATAATGCTTTGATAAAGTCGTTATAGTTTTCATCCTGCTCTGAAAACCATCCCCGAATCATATTCTCAAACATCATCCGTACTTCCCGATTCGTCAGGGTCAAAGTATAGTACCAGCGGCCTGTTGCTTCTATATATTCTACCTGAAGAGCCTTCAGATAACCGCTTGCAAGAAGAAGACTCCAGACAGAATTTCTTTTTGTATTTAATTCCCCATAAACAATCTGCTCATCAATCTCTACCCGGAAGGTTTCTCCACGCATCAGGGCCTCAAGCCTTTGCTTAACCTCTTTGTTTCCCTCTCGAATCAGTTTTCCTACCAGGCTGTTGGAGCTGGAATTGGCCCAATATGCTCCTACTTTTCTTTTATCCAAATAATTCAAAACAGACCAGGGATTATAAATATCCGTATGGCTTCCAAAGGTGAAACCATCATACCAGTTTTTAACCTCCTGCTTCCTATCTGATATTCCAAATTCATCCAATGAGGCAAATACCTCTTCCTCCGTAAATCCAAAACAATCGGCATACTTATCCGAAGTAGTTGTCACCACCTCCAGATTATTCAAATCAGAAAAGATAGATTCTCTACTCACCCGTGTGATTCCTGTCATAATAGCCCTGTTCAGATAGGGATTCGTCTTAAATGTCGAATTAAACAGACTTCTGGTAAAGGATACCAATTCTTCCCAATATCCATTCACATAGGCTTCCTGCATAGGAGTATCATATTCATCCAGAAGAATAATTACCTTTTTATTGTAATAACGGGATAGAAAAGAAGATAAATAGTGAAGGCTCATGGTGGCGTCTTCCTCATTCATGGTCTCTGATATCCTGTTGAAATAGTCCTTTTCCCCGGAGGTCAGCAAATCTCCATCCAGCAGAAAATAATTCTGCACATATAAATCCCGAAGTATCTGACAGATTCGATAGCGAACCTTTTCGTAGCCATTTTCCTTAACATTAGCAAAAGACAGGCTAATCACCGGATAGATTCCCTGCAGCTCTCTGTATTTTCCATCCTTCCAGATAGAAAGTCCCTCAAACAGATCTCCTCGTCCGGCATACTTTACGGAAAAGAACTGCTCTGTCATACTCATAGTTAATGTCTTCCCAAAGCGCCTGGGACGGGTAATTAAGGTAACATCATCCTGGTTTTCCCACCACTCTTTTATAAACTTTGTTTTATCAACATAAAAACATTGTCTCTCCCGTATTGTCTCAAAGCTTTGCAGTCCAATCCCTACAGTTCTCGCCATATGCTGCACCTCCATGCCTCTATGCCTCTATGCCTCTATGTCCATATCTTATCACAGTTCCCGCCTGCTATCCAGTACCTTTTCGCATCCGCCTTTCTATCAGCTGCACCACTCGTCTCTTCCAGCTAGACATGGTGCTGATGTCCATTGTCATTCTCTGTATTATGGCTATGATCCTGTACCAGATTATTAATCTGGTGGAAAAGCATTGTCTCAAACGGTTCTGAAATTTCTGCATAGTATCAGAGAATAAAGCTTTGATTCTCTGGAATAATAAATCAGGAGATGCAAAAGGCACCTCCTGGAATACATATTTTGTTCTTCGGCAATATAACCATGCCATACATTCTCCATATTTTCAACTCTCTGTTCCAATCAGAACCTTTTTTCCGCAAAAGGCAAAACCATATTTTCTTATCTTCTCTTTGGGAACTCCTTTATCTATAAGTATGGCCTTGTAATTCTTCTCTTCTATCTGCTGCAAAGCTGCCTTTACCGTATCGGATAATTCTTTCTCATCCTCCGGATCCTGTACCTTGAATTCCAGAATAATTCCATCATCCCCCTGCTTCGGCTCCAGCATCACATCATACCGGCCAAAACCGCTTTCACGATTTGAGGTCACTGTATAGCGGTCAGCCAGTTCCACCAGAAGCCCCAATACAAAGCCATGATAAAAACGCTCCGGCTCCGTAATTTCGGAGGGTTTATTTCCCACATCAAAGCTGCTGAAAGTAGCCAATGCTACCTTATTCATATAGTAATTCATGGCTTTCAAATCATCTGCCAGCAAAGCCTTAATAAATCTGTTGTACTCACCTCTGCTCTTGCGGAACCAGTCCCGCACCATGATGCAGAACATCCGCCTCACTTCACGGTTTGTAAGGGTCAGCTCATAATCAGGCACATCTACGGATTCCGGGTCCTCTTCATAATGAAGTACCTTCAGATATCCGCTGGCCAACAGCAAACTCCAGATTCCTTCTTCACTTCCATTCAGTTCCCCATACACAATCTGCTCATCTATCGGTGTTATAATCGACTGACCGGAAATCAAGTCTTCAAATTCCTGCTTAATATCTGCACTTCCCTCTCGAATCAGCTTTCCTACCAGACTGTTGGAGCTGGAATTGGCCCAGTATGCTCCTAATTTCCTTTTATCCAAATAGTTTAAAACAGACCAGGGATTATAAATATCTGTATGATTTCCAAAAGTAAAACCATCATACCAGTTTTTAACCTCCTGTCTCCTATCTGACATTCCAAGTTCGTCCAATGCCGCAAATACTTCTTCCTCCGTAAACCCAAAACTATCCGCATACTTATCAGAAGTAGTCGTTACTACTTCAAGATTATTCAAATCCGAAAAGATCGATTCCCTGCTCACTCGTGTTATCCCTGTCATAATGGCCCGTTCCAGATAGGGGTTTGTCTTAAAGGTCGAATTGAACAGACTTCTTGTAAAGGAGACCAGTTCCTCCCAATATCCATTTACATAGGCCTCCTGCATAGGTGTATCATATTCATCCAGGAGAATTATCACTTTTTTATCGTAATACCGGGACAGAAAAGAAGACAGGTAATGAATCGCCATGGTAGCATCTTCTTCGTTCATGGTCTCCGATATCCGATTAAAATAGTCCTTTTCCCCCAGCGTCAACAACTCTCCATCCAAAAGAAAGTAATTCTGCACATATAAATCTCTAAGTATCTGGCATATTCTATAGCGAACCTTTTCATAACCATTTTCTTTCACATTGGCAAAAGAAAGGCTTATTACCGGGTAAGTCCCCTGCAATTCTCTGTACTTTTCATCCTCCCAAATAGTAAGCCCCTGAAACAATTCCTCCCGCCCTGCATACTTTACAGAAAAGAACTGCTCTGTCATACTCATAGTTAAAGTTTTTCCAAATCGCCTGGGACGGGTAATCAGAGTTACATCATCCCCATTTTCCCACCATTCCTTTATAAATTTTGTTTTATCCACATAGAAGAGATTATTATCTCTTATTTTTTCAAAGTTTTGAATCCCTATACCCACAGTCCTTGCCATACCTATGCCCTCTTTCATCTCTCTATACAGATTCTTACCTGAATTTTTCCTATATAAACTGAATCCATAATCCTATTCGATAATAGTATATCAGCTTTGGACTGTGGATTCAATGATTTGTCTGCCTCTTAAAATGCAGGCAATCAGCTCCTAAAGTGTAAAGCTTATATGCAAAAAGAAACTGTTTTATATCCACATATAATTCCTTCTTTTGTGCATGAGCATTTTGTAAAACATATAAGCAAAATACCTGCCAGTGCAAAAGCACTATGGCAGGTATTGCTTTAATAATTATTCTTTTTTACGGAACTGAAGCCTTATCAGTACAATGATAAGTATCAACAGCAGACATGCTACCAAGGTTGCTATCATATAAAAGGCGATCTGTGCTGTATCACCCGTCTTGGCAGATGTCGTCTTTGTGGTTGTAGTGCCATTCTTCGTTGTAGTGGTTCCATTACCTTTAGTGCTTCCATTACCGTTAGTGGTTCCATTACCGTTAGTGGTTCCATTACCGTTAGTGGTTCCATTACCGTTAGTGCTTCCATTACCATTTCCGTCACCACTATTAGTCCCGCCGTTCGTTCCATTACCGTTTCCGTCACCACCATTAGTGCCGCCGTTCGGGTCATTTGGATTATTGGGATTATTGGGATTATTTGTGTCACCCGGATTAGTTGCGGTTGTTGCCGACCATCCTATCGCAATCGGAGATAAGCTGGTTACCTGGAAGCGAACACCTTCTTCCATAGCTGCCACCTCACTCCAATTTCGTGTTTCCACATTGCCTCGCTTCATGCCAGGACCATCCAGAGCAAGATCCTCTGTAAACATGTGAGCCGCCATAAAGGAAGTTCTTCTTGAAGTTCCTGTTGGATATGGCACCGTAACAGTCAATGCTCCCCACGGGAAATCTCTTATTTCTTCATCAGTCAACTGGCTTCCATCTGCTTTTGTAAGCAGAATATCATATACTGCAATATTTCCTTTTGGAACTCCCTGACCTATAAGCTGTGACTCCATCTCGTTTATAATCTGATTTTCAGTATCAAATCCTGAATCCTTCAGCTTCTCTAAAGTAGTAGAATCAACACCGCCTGCTTTCACAGATACCTTATACAGATTGCTGACGGATACCGGAATACTCTTGCTTTGAATCACATAGTTATCACAGGCAACGCCGCTAAGTCTTGGCTTATCAATGGTTACTTTCGTCTGATCCGCACTCAAATCAAGTTTATCATAAACCACAAGCACATCATCATCTGCAAGGTTTTTCTGAATAGCTTCCAAATCTTCGCCGTCGTTCAGATGATATTCCGTCTTCAAACCACCCACTACAGAAACAGTATTGTCATCTGTGATTACCATAAACATCTTTTCTGTATCCCAGTCCAATTCACGCTGGTCAATGGTCAAATAACCTGAACGCTGTGTGAATCTGTAATTATCCCTTGCAGGCTTGGTGCTGTCAGCATCATATGTTTCAATCTTAATCTCATATCTGCCGCATGCTTCACCTTTATCGTCCTGTCTTGCTATATCACCCTTTATTTTTTTCTCATCTCTGGGCAAAATACCGCCTTCAATTACATAAAGATCATTTGTCTCACTTGTCACATCAAACGCTCGCCAGGAAGCCGGATCATCTGCACCATAAGCTTTATGCTGGTCCTTTACAGATACAGTGACATTTCTCGGCTCGATTCTTATGATCTTAAGCTGCTTGGAACCCATATATTCTTTTGTTGAAGGCAAGGTCCCTTCAATAATGTACCATCCTGCATCTATGGGTGCCTCTAAGTCCTCCGCTTTTAATTGATCCGTTATAGGATCCAGTCCCGAGACTCCTGTAACCGACTTTTTATCATATGCCTCATTTACAGCTGCTTCAGTGCCTTTATACCACAGATATTCCGGCTCATCCTCATTGGTATTTCCAATCATAACATCTTTGAGTTTTACCGGCATCTGTAAAGGCTCGCCATCGTAAATATGGGGCAGACTATAATAATCACTAGTAAAATTAATAGTGGATATACGTCTTATAATAATTAATTTTTTATCTGCATACCAACCTTCCAAGTTCTTACTAACGCCAGCCGTCACATGATGAGAATCCGTCGCAGGACTGCCGGAATAATATACCTTTCCTCCCGCCGTCTCATATACTCCGGTCAGACAGTAAGGATGATTATACGCCCAATCCTCATTATCCCATGAAGCCGGATTACTTTCATCAAGCTGCGGCGGTAAAATATAATCTTGGTCCGCCGTCTCAATTGTAAAGGGTACTGTGCCTACCCCTCTGTCATCGAGTTCTATTGTAAGAGGTTTTACTTTCTTTATAGTGTCATCATCAAGATTTTTTGCATCAACAGCATTCCAGTACAATGTTACTGTTCCATTTGTTTTGCCGCCTTTAGCAGCCTTCTCATTAAATATGGCAACCTGAACTTTACCTGTAATGCGCTCCTTGTTTTCATATACTGCAGACTTATCAGCTCCATATATCCCTTTTGCTGTCTCATCATCGCCTCTGTCTGTATTAATAGTCATACTCCATGGTGTCATTGTAAATCCAACAGAAGCCGTCTCACCGGTTTTTGTATCTGTATAAACAAGTGTATAATCTCCCGGATCTCTGATTTCATCCATAATGGCTGTATGAGTAGTATTACCCGGAACAGGATCCGCATCCTCTATCCCTGGTTTCCAATTGTCTCCAGTTGACTCCTCAGACTTCCCTTCCCTAAACAGGCTAATCTCTGTAAGCTTTGCAATTACCTTGATTTCAAATTTAATATCTTCATTTAAAGAATAAGGCCATTCTTTGTCAATCGTAACTACACCTTTTGTACTGTCTGTAACATCTGTATCACTCGTGTCGCCTGAATCTTCCGTATCATCTACCTCTACTGTGCTGTCAACTGTACGCATATTACCAGCTACATCCTGCGTACGGACCTCACCATTATATGCAAGCTCATATCCTGTAGGGACATGCAGCATATCCGCACTGAGCCCGGCAAGAATAAACTCGCCTCCCCCTGCCAGATTAATTTGCCTATTGCCCGTTCCTAAACAATTTTTGTTTTTAATTGTTAAGGAGCCGTCATTTGTAAGTGTCACATTAGCCGTATCTTCTTTTTCCAAAACACTTCCAGATTCAATTACAATTGTTCCTGTATTTAAATTGTAATTATCCGGATCGTCCGGTTTTGGAGAACGCTTAATTGTTACTGCACCAGAACTCTCTGAGCTACTTCCTATAATTAACTTATTTTTATTCTGAAGCATCCCTACCTGCGCTTTTGCCCCATCATCAATTGACACTTCTCCTTCATTTGTTAAAATTCCCACCTGCCCGTCTTTATCAGCCTTCAAGCTACTATTTTGTCCTGTAACAGATATAATTCCACCACTTCTGTTTATAATATCCCTTGCTTCCGCACTACCTCCATTAAGCAACTCTATTGTTCCACTGTTGTCAATCAGCCAATCCTTCGTCTTGTCATCTTTTATAACAGTCCCTTCATTGACATACAAACCGCCCTCGCTAATTACAACAGTCTTTCCACTACCATTTTTAAATCTACCTTGTGCAGTCAAAGTACTTACATTTGAACTATTACCTTCCCACTTTCCTCCAATCTCAATTTTTCCATCATTGGCAAAATCCAAGGTCCCTAATTTGCTAGATTCTAATATTGTCATTGTCCCACTATTTGTAAATGGGCCGTTATTGATAATCTCACTTGCCCCCTTCATTGACATAGTTCCTATATTTTCAAATTCACCTGTACAGGTCATTTTAACATCTTTATTGATATTTAATATCCCTTCATTTTTAATGACTCTATCAAATCCTCCAACAGAATTCGTCAAATTTACTTCATTTACGTCAGTAGCCACCGTTGACAAATTTACAGTTGCGCCTGATGGAATAGAAAAAATAGTACCATATCCCTTATCACTAATATCAATATTCAAATCTGTTAGAATAATTTCATAGGTACCAGGCTGCATTAATTCAATAAGTTCATTTGTTGATTGGAGATCCAGAGGTATATCCGTTAAAGTACCTGTAATACGATACTTTCCTGGTGTTGTAATTTGTATACGCTTGCTAATTGAAGACCATATTATACCATTTTCCGGCCCGATCGCATATATTCCATAATTAACAAGCACCGGTTTTCCATCAGGCGGATCTGCATAAGTTACAATATCATTTTCACTTCCTGCACTACCAGTATCATTCGCAGTATTATCTTGGTCATTTTGTACAACACTTCTTGTAGTCTGAATCACCGGCACCTGTGTCATAGTGTTCATAAGTACCAGATTGTTCCCATACTCATCTGCCGCTGGCATTACCGGCACATAGGTATCTGTGATACGGTCATTTGTTTGAGAAGTAGACACCATATCCCATGTCAGGCCGCTAATCGTGGTATTACCTTTCGGAAGCTGAGTAACTTCACCTACGGTCATAACTACATTTGATATACCTGCTCCTGCAGTAGTCGTTGCTTCGCCTTCTTTATTTTCTTTGATCGCAACTGTTACATCCAATTTATCCGGAAGGTTCGGTTCTTCTCCTTCTTCCAATTCCTGGAGCCGTATATCTTGATCTAAAGAAGCAAAATTAGTAATGATGAGCGTTGTGTCTGTTTTAGACTCACTGCTCTCAGTGTTTCCCGCATCCGCCTCATTACCAGCAGACTCCGTGCTTTCCACTGGTTCCTCCGGCTTAGACGCATCTGCCGCCAAAGCAGAGATACCCGCCGAGCTGCTGATCACGACAGCCCCCAGCAGCATCAATGTGGATCGTTTCAACCATTTTCCCCATTTACTCATGAATCCATTCACTCCTTTTATGTATCGGGCACTATTGTACACTCAAAAAGCACACCATAGTCTGCTTCGCTTTAAGACGAACGGCCTCTTCCCTCTATGGTATACCTATTCCAAGCATGTGCTTCGATATTCCTAACCGGACAATTTCTTTCCTTAATTTAGGAATCGCCGGCTATCTATTACAACTACTCTCATTCTATCAAAAAATTTGTCGAAATGGAAGCGTCGAAATAGATCTTTTTAATGCTTTCAAGAATATTTTTGTAAAAACCGCATTCTGGATATGCCTCTACACTCTTTTCGTAAAAATATCCACTTCTATAACGTATATCGGCAGATATCTTCATAATTATTATACTTTCAAGCAAAAAAATTTGTTACATTTTTATTTAACCCGTCATCTTTTGCATTCTCTAATCCAGCCAATCGCTGTCTCATAATCCTCCACTACTTCCTCTGCCGCCTGATACAGATGCTCATTGCCGTCTCTGAGGACATCTTTAAGCTTTTTCAGTCCTTCCTTCTCATCCACAAGCATTTGAACATCTGCTGTCTCATCTATCCTGTATAGTTTGAGCCTTGCTTTCAATATTTGATAGGTATATTGATACTTTTTATAATCTGCCGTTTCCAAAATTATATCTATTTTGCGGCTGAGAGCCTCTGCATTTTCCAGGTAATCTTCTCTTTCTGCTTCATCCTCTGTATATGCAAGCCGGTTGTTATATAACTTCATCAAAGACAGGTTGACCCTGAGATAGAGAGAATTGCCAGGTGCGGCATTCACCTTATCGGCAATACCCTGCAGCTGCTTCTCTGCCTTCTCAAACCACTTTTTCTCCTTTGTCAGCACATACAGCCTGCCGCATGCCTCTGCTATATTCAGACACACATTCCATGCATTCCAGGCGCTTTTCTTTTCAGAACTCTGATAAAGGTCAAGGGCTGTCTGATAATAGGCCAGTGCCTTGTTTAAGTTCTCTATTTCTTCGGAAGCATCACACTGGTACGCCATTCCCATATTCAGATTCACCCTGGCCAGACGCTCATTGTCCTTTTTTATAAGGTTCATCTTCAGAACTTCTCTGTACAGTTCTCTGGCCTGCTTAAGAAGCTGCGGCTGCTCTTCTTTCTCCGCAAGATGGAAAAGTACTCTTCCCATATTATGCAGTAATATATATGCGTGCTCTTCACTGAGTACGTCTCCGCTCACCATGTATACTTCCATCATCAGATTCAGTGCAAGATGCAGGCTGTCTCTTACCTCGTCGAAGGGAAGCTCATCACACATATCCATGTAATTTCTTGCTATATGCAGAATCACATCAATGACATAATATTCATCCTCTTCCCCTGCACATTGTAAAATCTTTTCCAGATATTCATTGGCTTTTTTATAGTTTAGAACTTTGTTCTGTTCCTCGCCCAGATAAATAAACAACAATGCAATATTCCGATACAGCAGTACCACATCATCCCTGGAAGGATCTGACAGTTTTTCTGCTTTCTGAAAGAATCGGATGGCTTTCTGATAACCTTCTGCATCCCCCGCCAGCTCAGCGTAGCAGTAAGCCTCATTGTAAATGCACATATATTTTATCTGATCATCTGTATTCCATATGCTTACCTTCCGGAATCCTTCTATCGCCTTTTCATATTCTCCGGCATCCAGTGCTTTATCCGCCAGTTCAAATTCTAATTTCTGCTGAAATTCCTGTGCCTTTTTCTGTTTGAGCGCTTTCTTTTCCTTTTTTTCCTCAGCTTCCCTTTTTCTCCAGGCTTCTTCACTTGCTGTATAATTGTCAAATTTTTCTTCCAGGTTCTCTATCTTCTTAAATTGAAAGGTCTCCCGAAGCTTTTCAAACTTTGGCTCCAGCATGCACCTGCGCAGGCATTGATACCACTGTTCTGCTATATCTATGTCATAATATTCCTGATAGTCTTTTCCTAATATTTCGCATAAAAAGTTATTTATGTACACTATATCGTTTAACTTGTCTATGCCAAGTCTGTTCTTTTGCAGGGAATTGTAAACTGCATCAATATCATATTCCCAGCCATTTTCCTCACATAAACACTTGTAGGTTTCCTCAAAAAGCTCCTTAAGCCCGGCTTTTGAAAGCTTTTTCCCTACGGTATTCCCGAATTTGTCCAAACCCTTGGAGAAAAAATACTGTAAAAAGAATTGCTTGCCAAAGGTCTGTGATAAAAATACTCCTACTGAACCTAACATATCTGCCTCCCGAGCTGGACGTCAGCTTTTGTATACTGTTAATTTTCTTATTTCTAATTTGGCTGCTGCCAAGCAATTCAACTGTTGCTTGAAAATGTACGCATATATCTTAAATGAATGGACTTCCTGCCTCATTTATGCTATACTATTTATAGCACAATAATACAATACACAATTATAGGAAGCAGGTGATTATATGCCAAGTGATAAGGAAATGATCAATAATTTAATTGATAATTATACCAATTTGCAGCGTATTAAAAAGGCAAATGATACCGAAAAAGAACTTGATTATCAATTAAAAATATTAAAAGCGAAGCTTGAATCATTCGGTATTGTAACAACTGATCTGGATTTATAAAATTGTATAACTGTTACACAGAACAAGGTGTAAGGTCTGTCGAAATATGAAGGACTTTACACCTTTTTAACTGTAATCATCAAGGTAACAGGCTGTCACCAAAGAGAAGAATTAATTCTCTCTGGCAACAGCCCATTTGTTTTGTTGATACTATCTTCATAACAAGCTCTGCAAAAAAATGCAAGCCTCTACTCTATCGTAATCCCAGCCTTCTCCAGGATCTTCGGAACATTCTTCTCCGCACCAATGGCCATAATATGTACACCGTCACAGAGACCTTCGTCTTTAATCTTGGCAATCATCTCAGCCGCCATCTCAATGCCAAGCTGTGTGGGCAGGCCCTTAACGCCCTTCTCCTTGCCCTCTGCCGCTGCAGCAGCCAGACGGTCAATCATCTCCTGAGGAACTGCGATTCCCGGCACGTTCTCATTCATGTACTTAGCCATTCCTGCTGCCTTCAAAGGAATGATGCCGGCCATAATATGCGTCTTAATATTCGCCTTGTCCACTTCATCCATAAAACGCTTAAAGCTTTCCAGATCAAAAATACCCTGGGTCTGAATATAATGCGCTCCAGCCTCTACCTTCTGGCGAAGCTTATTAATCTGCAGGAATAGGGGCTCGTAAACCGGGGTTACTGCCGCACCCTTATAGAACTCCGGCGCACCGCCCTGCAGCTCATTTCCGCCGCAGTCTGTTCCGGTCGCTTCCATCACAGACAGCATGTGAAGAATACCTACAGAATCCAAATCATATACCGGCTTAGACTGATTACAGTCACCTACAATAGGATGATCTCCCGTCAAAGCCAGCATTGTATCAATTCCAAAAGCCGCCGCAGAAAGCATATCGCCCATAATTCCCATACGGCTGCGGTCACGGCCTGTCACCTGGATAATCGGCTCCAATCCTGCTTCCTTCAGCTTAATGCAGAGTCCCAAGGAAGAAGCCTTCAGACAGGCAGACTGCATATCAGTTACATTGACGCCATGTACCTTGCCTTTCAGAAGTTCCGCCGCTTCCATCTGTTCAGTAAAATCATATCCCTTGGGAGGAGCCATCTCAACGGTTACACCAAATTTTCCGCCTTCCAGCGCTTTCTCTAACATTCCCATTACTTGTTCCCCCTAATATTAATCGTTCTGGGATATGAAACCTTCTCATATCCTTTATCATCACGTCTCTTAGCCAGCTTATCCAGCATTCCCAGAGACTCCAGACGCTTGTAAATCAGAATCCATGCACAATCATTCTCCGGATTCACCTCACACTTGCCGTTCTTCTGTCCGCCGCAGGGTCCATTTACCAGGGACTTGGCACATCTGGAAATCGGACAGATACCTCCCGTACTTCCCAGCATACAGTCTCCGCAGAGATGACAGGCTTCCTCAAAAAGACCAAACCGCACAGCTTCTCCTAAAAACATCGTGTTATTTGACGGATAAACCGGCGCCTTGGCATGATTCGCCGCCACCTGCACACCGTCACCGCAGGACATACAGACAACTGCATCCGGCTCTGCTGCATTCAGCTTCTTCATGGCAGTCTTCACTCCCATGTTCATACAGCAGTAATCCGCCATTCCGGCAGCTACCACTGTCTTTCCTTTGGACTCCAAGTAAGCCTTGAGTTCCCCAATCTCCTTCTCGCCGCCCGTGGCGCAAGCCGTAGCACAACTGCCACAGCCAAGGATTGCGATCTTCTTCGCATCCCCAATCATTGCCATCAATTCTTCAATGGGCTTTTTCTGTGTGATAATCATGGTATCCTCTCCTTATATCCCTTTCTGGTACAGACATCCCCCACTGACAAAACTGACACGCCGGCAAAGAGCTGTCCTCTCCATTTCTATTGTAATACTTTCTGATAAGAAATCAAGCCCAAATTCACGTTTTTTTAACAAAATATATCATTTTTAACAAAAACATAACATTTTATAACATTCATCCCATTCTCCCATATGAAAAAAATTTAAAAATCTCCTTATTCAGCCAACAAACAGGGGCCAGCCGAAAAACAGGCCAGCCGGCATTTCCAATATCAAGTGTCCGGTTGTTCACGCACACTCCGTATGATATGAACGAACATTGCCCTTAATAACTTATAACTGTCGAAACCCTCCAAGGGCAATGTACGTTCAGAGCATATGGAGTGTGCGTGAACCGTCCGAACGTTGTAATAAGGAGGGACCCACGCAAGTGGGAGGATTCCTTATTGCCAGGATATGGAAATGTCGGCTGGCCTGTTTTTTGGCTGGCCCCGTCCGCCCCACTTAATAAAGATTTTTCACCTTAAACTCTTTTTCCGCCTCCCTCCGCTGATCCTTCTTAGCAATATCCTGCCTCTTATCATAAAGCTTCTTCCCTCGGGCCAGTCCAATCTCCACCTTCACCAAACTCCCTTTCAAGTAAACCTTAAGCGGCACCAGCGTATACCCCTTCTCCGTCACCTTACCGCCAATCTTATTAATCTCATACCGATGCATCAAAAGCTTGCGCACCCGAAGCGGATCCTTATTAAAAATATTCCCCTTCTCATAGGGGCTGATATGCATCCCATAGATATACAGCTCCCCCTTCTCCATCTTAATAAAAGACTCCTTCACACTGCATTTCCCCATACGGATAGACTTCACCTCCGTACCCGCCAAAGAAATACCAGCCTCATAAGTCTCATCTATAAAATAATCATGATACGCTTTCTTATTATTCGCAATTAATTTTACTGCTTCCTTACTCATAATCTCCCATTCTCCTTTATATCCTTTACTCCCCAGTGAGTTATTCCCCTGTGCTCAATGCAAGTTCAAAATCAATGGTCCTACATAACCTGTCTGTTCCTTTCACCCGGATTCGCACCCGATCTCCCAGCCGGTAGACCTTTTTGCTTCGCTGCCCTCTAAGCTCATAAGCATCATCCGCATACTCATAATAGTCATCCTCCAGAGAATTCACATGAACCAGCCCTTCCACTGTATTGGACAGCTCCACATACAAGCCATACTGGGTAATCCCGGAAATAACCCCTTCAAAGATTTCCCCAATATGCTGCTCCATATATTCCACCTTTTTCAGCTTCTCTGTCTCCCGTTCTGCCTCGTCAGCCCTTTGCTCCGTCTCGCTGGCATGCTTTGCCACCTGCGGCAGAATCGTCTCATAGTGCTCCGTCCGTCCGACATCTAAGCGCCCCCGCAGATTCTCCTTAATAATCCGGTGAATCTGCAGATCCGGATACCTGCGGATAGGAGATGTAAAATGGCAGTATTGATCCGCTGCCAGCCCGAAATGCCCGGTGCAGTCCGTAGAATACTTCGCCTTCTGCATGGCCCGAAGAGTCAGCCGGCTCAGCATAGCTTCCTCCGGTGTTCCCTCCAGCCGATCAAGCAGCTTCTGAATCTCTCCCGGATGCACCTCATCCCCTCCTACACGCAGAGAATATCCAAAGTTTTGCAGAAAAAGCCCCAACTTGTGAAGCCGCTTGGCATCCGGTTTTTCATGAACTCTGTATACAAAAGGCTGTGCCTGCCAATAGTAATCCGCCGCCACTGTCTCATTTGCCGCCAGCATAAAATCCTCAATAATCCTGGTAGCCGTATTCCGCTCATAGGGACGAATCTCCGCAGGCAGCCCCAGCTCGTCCAGTAAAATCTTGGACTCCGGAAAATCAAAGTCAATGGAGCCCCGTTTCCTCCGCCGTCTGCGAAGAAGCCCTGCAAGCTTGTCCATCTCTTCAAACATAGGAACCAGCTCTTCGTATTCTCTGCATTCCGCCTCGTCCCGATCCTCCAGAATCTTCTTTACGCTGGTATAGCTCATCCGCCTTGTGACCCGGATCACAGTCTCCCCTATGGTGTGATCGATGATTTTCCCCTTTGGATCCACTGTCATAATACAGCTTAAGGTTAGCCGATCCTCCCCCGCATTCAGAGAGCAGATGCCATTGGAAAGACTGTGGGGCAGCATGGGAATCACCCGATCCACCAGATACACGCTGGTTCCCCGAAGAAAAGCTTCCCAATCCAAAGCGCTGTTCTCCTGCACATAATTGGTCACATCTGCAATGTGCACACTTAAGATGTAATTCTCTCCTTCCTTCCGCACAGAAACTGCATCATCCAAATCCTTGGCATCCTCCCCGTCAATGGTGACACAGACTTCATCCCTCAGATCCAGACGTCCCTGCATATCCGCCTCGGACACTGGTTTTGCATTGCGCTTTGCCTGATTTAACACCCTTTCCGGAAATTCCATGGGAATCTGATAGGCTCGAACAATGGACAGAATGTCTGCACCCGGATCGTTGCCGTGTCCCAGGATCTCCGTTATACGTCCCTCCGGATTCTTCCGTCCGGCGCCGTAATCCGTCATCTCTGCCACAACCTTATGCCCGGTAACCGCTCCTTTGGTATACTCCAGAGGAATAAAAATATCTCTGGTAATCCGCTGATTGTCCGGCACTACAAAACCAAAACTTTTGCTTCTCTCAAAGGTGCCTACCACCTCTGTGATGCCATGGGACAAGACCTGAACAATAACACCCTCCTGGCGCTTCCCTCCCGACTTCCCTTTGAGGGCCACCTGCACCGTATCCCCCAGAAATGCATCCTTGGTGTCATCCTCTCCAATAAAGATATCCTCTTCCTGATCCTCTACTGACACAAAGCCGAAGCCCTTTGCATGACTGGTAAATACGCCTGTGACCATCTTTGCCTCTGCTTTTGAATAACGTCCCCGTTTTGAAAGCTGAATCTTCCCCTCCGCCAAAAGAGCCTCCAAAGCCT
The DNA here is from genome assembly GCF_036941035.1 of Candidatus Merdisoma sp. JLR.KK006. Taxonomy (NCBI): domain Bacteria; kingdom Bacillati; phylum Bacillota; class Clostridia; order Lachnospirales; family Lachnospiraceae; genus Candidatus Merdisoma; species Candidatus Merdisoma sp. JLR.KK006. Next base: position 313,471 of record NZ_JAYMNS010000002.1, read on the forward strand.
GCGCAAGCTCTGCTCTCCGTTCTTTTTCTACCTGCAGCAATACAGCCAGCTCCTTCTGCTTCATAGGAACATAGCGGGTATCACAGATAAATTCATAAATAATTTTTTTCTTTTCTTCCAAACTCCGATTGTCCATAAACACTCCGTTAAAACTAATTTTAATACCTCTACTACAAAATTCTACCCAGAGAGCCTTCATCTTATGGGAAAATTCCAAAACTTTTCTAAATATTAGAGAAAAACGAAAAATTAAATGCTGATGCCAATTATAACAAAAAAGCACTCTCGGCCAAATCCGGAAGTGCTTCTTTACCTGTCTTCTTTAGATAAAACTCATATTCAGCAAAAGTGCCAGTACAATAAAGGCCGCCGCCAAAATCTTTGTCGCCAATACAAGCTTTCCCTCAGTGGAACGGTTCTTATTCTGCTCCCAGAAAGAATTGCCGCCTGCTATAGCACCCAAACCTGCTGATTTCCCTTCCTGCATCAAAACAATTACAGTCAAACCTAAACTTACCAAAACAAATACAATTGTAAGAATAATCCTCAAAATGCCCATTATCACACCTCCTACGGCCAAACAAAATACAGTTTACCATACATTTACAAAATGTTCAAGCCCTTTTCGAGATAGAATCCAATCAATCCCTATTCTTTCATAAAAGCTCCAGAAACCTCTCCACATCCTCCTGCTTTGTTGCCCAGCTTGCAGCAAGACGGACAACGGTATGATCCGAATCCGGCTTTTCCCAAAATCCCATAACAACCTCTTTTTGCAAAGCCTGGTACTTCTTATTCTCCAAAACAACAAACTGCTGATTGGTGGGGGATTCCAGATAGCGGACATATCCTTTTCGGTCCAGTCCCTCTTTCAGAAGCTCCGCCATCTCTATAGCATGGCGGCTGATTTCATAGTACAGTCCGTCTGTAAATAAAGTATCAAACTGAATTCCCAAAAGCCGCCCCTTTGCCAGAAGCGCTCCATGCTGCTTTACAATAGCCAGAAAATGCTTTGGCATATTCTTCTTTGTAAACACAAGGGCTTCCCCGCACAAGGCTCCCACCTTGGTTCCGCCAATATAAAAGGCATCACAGTATTCTGCTATCACAGGAAGAGTTACATCCGTATCCCGGCTCATAAGCCCATACCCCAGACGGGCGCCGTCCATGTAAAGGGGGATCTCATAGCTTCGGCATATAGCCGCAAGTTCCTCCAATTCCGCCTTTGTATAGAGGGTGCCATATTCTGTGGGATGGGAAATATAAACCATTCCCGGAAACACCATATGTTCATGGTTCTCATCCTGCCAAAAGTTCTTCAATAGGACTTCCAATTCTTTTTTGCAGATTTTTCCCTGATGCTCCGGAAGTTCCAATACCTTATGGCCGTGGTATTCGATTGCCCCTGCTTCATGGGTGCTCACATGGCCTGTTTTTGCTGCCACAACTCCTTCATATGATTTTAAGAAGGCATCAATGGCAACTGTATTGGTCTGTGTACCGCCCACCAAAAAGAAAATTTGAGCCTCCGGACATTCACAAGCCTCCCGTATCTTTTCCTTGGCTCGCTGACAATAAAGATCTTGTCCATAGCCGCTTAGCTGCTCCAGATTAGTCTCTGCCAGGCGCTGTAAAATCCGTTCATGGGCTCCCTCTATGTAATCGCTCTCAAATGATAACATCGTGTCCTCCTATTCCAGTTCCGTAATATTCTTCCAGCACACCAAGTTTAAATCAATTCCCAGCCACAAAAAGCGTGCCTGTAAATTGATTTGTGCACTGGCTGAATATTACTGTTTCCAGTTCCGTAATATTCACAAAATTCCAAAATGCTGCAGGGCATGGAGGATTCCTCCTGCATCCACATCGTCTGTCACATAATCGGCCCGTTCTTTTACATAATCCTCACTGTTTCCCATAGCCACGCCAATTCCGGCAAATTCCAGCATTTCTGTATCATTTTCCCCGTCTCCAAAGGCAATGATCTCCTCTGGCCGTATCCCATGGAATTCCAGCATCTGCTTTATTCCCATTACCTTGCCGCCGCTTTTTGCAATGATGTCTGTCCCGTACTCTGTCCACCATGTAAGCTTACAATGAGGCATCTCTTCCAATACTTTATAAGCCTCTTCCCTGTCGGAGAATACATTTACCAGGTATACCCTCTCTCCCGGATGGTATTGCCCCAAATCCGGCAGCTCAGAGGAAATGGCCTTTTGAGCATGCTCCACTTTTTCATCTATATAATTAATATATATCCTGTCTTTTTCCACAAAGGCAATGGGAAGCTCCCGTTTTTCAAAAAGGGGGAGAATGCGCAAAATATCCTGTTCTTCAATTGGAGAACCAGATAAAACCTCTTTTCTGTGATCAAGGCAGAGCTGACCGTTCAGCAGAACATAACCGTCAAAAGCTATATCATTAATCGGAAGCTGAGCAAATTCCAGAATGTGCCTGCCTGTAGAGGTGAAAATTTGAACTCCCTTTTCTCGAAGCTGAGCCAGGGCCATTCGTGTATCTTCCGGAATATTTCCATGCTTATGGGAAATCAAGGTTCCGTCAATATCAAAAAAAGCTGCTTTTATCTTCATCTCTTTCCTCCCGGTTTACTATGAAAGTACCCTTTTCTGCGCAGCAGAAAACTAAGTTCAGGGATGCCCCATGCGCCACTGCCGACTTTCATTTATGGTGGTGCGCCAATGGGGTGCATGTGGGTTTACTATGAAAGCTCCTTTTTTGCATAGCGAAAAACTGAATTCAGGGATGCCCGATGCGCTACTACGGACTTTCATTTATGGTGGTGCAATAATGGGGATGCATGTGGTTTCGTATACTTAAATGTTAGCAACAGGGAAATCATGCAGAATATTCTTCTGTTCTTTTTGAACGTTGTCAAAGTTACAATTCTATTTCCATCCCAGTATAGATCTGCTCTGCGCAGTCCCCCAGTTCTTCCTTTAATATATCAAATGCTCTCTGTCCTGTACAGTGCCCTGTGTAAATCTTTTGAATTCCTGTCTTTCGGATGCGCTCTGCCAAGGCCCTTACTTCTGCATCGGAGGATTTGTAGAGATGAAAGCCGCCCAACATAGCATAGAGCCGTTTTCCTGGGAATGCGGCCTCAGTTTCACGAATAATGTTGTCTGCTCCCCCATGAGAGCAGCTACTGAAAATCACAAGTCCTTTTTCTGTATCAAAAACCAGGCTTTGCTCATGGGAAAAGGAATCCGGCCGGAGCCTTCTTCCCTCTTTTACATACAGATTTACTCGTTTTGCGATCTCTTCTAATCCCCTTGTGCTATGGGGAACTAAGGTAACGCCTGGCAGAATCCTGCAATTTCCTGAAACATATTTTATCCGTTCTCGGTATGTTTTTAAGAAGCCCCGATGAATGCCTATGTACTTGCGAAAGCACCATTTCTTTCCATAGCAGTTCTCCTTTGCTCCCTCTCTTAAGTAAAAAACTGCATTGGGATTGCAGGCGAAGAAATCGCCCATGCCGTCTGCGTGATCGTAATGGGCATGGGACAGCACACCGCAGTCTACCTCTGCAAGAGGGATTCCCATGGCTTCTGCATTTTTCAGAAAGCGTCCGGAAGCTCCCGTATCCAGGAGGATTTTGTGTTGTCCGTATTCTATGTAGACGGACAGGCCCCATTCGGGGGATAGGTTATTTTTTGTTAGGTTGTCTACTAAGATTGTTGCTTCCATGGGGTGGGTCTCCTTTTTTAATCTTTTATTTCTACTTTATCATTACTATCATTGGAGAATGACAATCGTTTTGCGCTTCGGGTTCAGCCTATATCATTATTTCAATCCACCGTGTGGAGGATGACGGAGATGGTTCAAAACATACGCCGTGATGAACTAATTTCAATCCACATCCTCCGTGTGGAGGATGACCGTCGAAAGTCGTTTGAATACCATGGGATTGGTATATTTCAATCCACATCCTCCGTGTGGAGGATGACACACTTCCGCCGCCGTTCCGTTCAGTGCGTCCATATTTCAATCCACATCCTCCGTGTGGAGGATGACACTCCTCGAACCTGTGCCACTCTGCCTTTGTATAATTTCAATCCACATCCTCCGTGTGGAGGATGACAGCAAAAACAGCCAAAACAATGCCAACCCAAAAGCAATCTCCTGACTATTTTCACAAAAATAACTAATCTTACTACTTATTCACCATATTTAAAAAAATTAAATCCACAAAACCCCCCACAAATTCCAGTGCGAATCCCCACACTTTTTATGTTCACTTACGATTCGCACTAAAAAATCAAAGGACCATTCACATCCAAACTTTCTTTTACACCAATATGCTCCACTTTATTTTTGTAATTGTTCCCCAGATAATAAAAACGCAGACTATCTTTCTTAACATCAATAATCTCTTCCAGAATTGCTTTCACCTCTCTACATTTAGCTGCATCCATTTCACATTCAAAAACTGAGTTTTGAACCCTTTTTCCATAATTCACACATTGCTTCGCCACACGGCGCAGGCGTTTTTTTCCTGCATCCGTCTCCGTATTTACATCATAAGTAATCAGCACAAGCATTTCAATCCCCCTAAAACCACTTTCTTGTCATACTGCCAAACATTTTCTTATTTCCACATAAATGGCGGATATGCATCCAAGTCTCCCCGAATATAGCGTGCCAGGAGCAATGCCTGTGTATATGGCACCATCCCCCATTCTACCTTTTCTTCTAAAAAGGGATGCTTGATTACTTCTTGCTTTCGCATCTGCCATGCCGACAAAACATTCTTTCTGGTATCATCATCCATGATAACCGCCCCATTTTCTTTCTGCCGAAATCCGGAGGAGGATACCATCCGCTTATTAATCAAAGAAAGGACAAACCTATCTGCAAACACCGGCCTCAATTCTTCCATCAAATCCAAAGCCAAAGATGCTCTTCCCGGACGATCCGTATGCATAAATCCCACATAAGGATCCATTCCCACCGTTTCCAATGCTGCCACACACATATGTGTCAGCAAAGTATAGGTAAAAGAAAGTAATGCATTTATTGCGTCCAAAGGAGGACGCCTGCTTCTTATACGAAAAGAAAAATCCTCTTTCTGCTGTAAAATCATTTCGTCAAATACGGAAAAATACAAGCTTGCCGCTTCTCCCTCGATCCCTCGCAAAGTTCCTATAGAATCACAATTTTGGGCAGAACTTAATGATTTCTTTAATTGCCCGGAAACTCTTTTCATTCGCTCCACATCCAGACGCATCGCATGATCCCGTGTTGCACGTTCCAGCACCCATCTGGCATTAAACACTTTCCCAATTATGAAATTTTGAGCAATATTCAAACTGGCTTTCTCATCTTCTGATAGAAAATATTGTTTCTTTCTTAACAGAACATTTCCCCGCTCTTCTCCTGAAACCCTGGCCAAAAAACGCCCTGATTGGGACAAGAAAGAAAGTGACACATTCCTTTTCGCACATGCTCCCATCAAAGCAGGGCTTGCTCCTGTAAATCCAAATGTCACAATAGCTTCCAGATTATGTAACGGCACTCTGCCCACTTCCTGTTTATCAGACAGTACAACTACATTTTCCCCATCTAAAGATAGATATTTGTCTGCGGAAGTAATATAAAGTGTATTCAGCAGCTTCTTCAATCCTCGTTCTCCTCTTCTACCCATTTGGAAATATATTCTTTTACAGATCGTTCTTTCATCAATTTTGGAAGACATAAATCTTTCAAAGAACACGCATTACAGGCTTTCGTCCTCTTTACCTTCGGCGTATATCTGCGTTCATAATAATGATGCATTTCCCCAAACGTATCTCTCACCCTCTGCCGGATTTCTTCATTCAAGGATACCTCTATGCGCCGTCGGATTTCTCCATAAAATAAATATCCCTTTTCAACCTCACCTTCCAGCATTTCCTCCAAACACATAGCCTGTGCTGCCATCTGAAGAATGTCTGCTTCATCCTCTTTCGGCTGTCCCTTTTTGTATTCTACCGGATAAACTAAATATCTGCCTTCTCTGCCATGCAAAGAAACGCCCCTCTTATCATCTCGGCAAAATTCAACAATATCACATACGCCGTTGATTCCAAGTGTGCGGGAAAATACCGGCATTCCCCTGGATATGATAACATCCTTTCTTTTTTCTGATGAATAACCATCATGAGCCCTTTTGTGAAAAATATTTCCCTCTACAGTCCTTAGATTTTCATCCCATTGCTGTTCAATATGAATGAGCGCCCACTGTCTTCTGCAAAATGAAAAATGTTGAATTCCGGAGAGCATCAGATAATCCTCTTCTTTATATTTATCTAGCCTTTCCAAATACATATTATTTCTAAAATCCTTTTCATCATTTTAATATCCCATTTTCATAAATACTGTGTCTTAGAATTTTTCTTTATTCTGTTAAAAATTCAAAAAATCTTTTCTTTCTCGCTCAATCCCAAGTACACCATCCATATAACCAAGAAATGAATCATACGATAACGTCCATTGGTAAACGCCTTTTGCAATCTCTATTAATCCCCATTCCTTTATCTTTTTTCTGCTAATAGATACTGCATGTTTCTGAAGTTGAATCCAGTCTCCTCTTCCATCCCGAATTCGAGCCGCAAGTGTCGGATCTACTACCACTGTTACCGTATCTGAATCGATCACTTTAAACTGTTTTGCCACTGTTTCAAACTGCATGGTCCATTCAGCTTCCAACATTTTCTTCATCGCTTTTAGGCAAATATCATTATACACAATTTCTTCTTTCATAAAGGAAGTACTAAGCTCTGGAGTAATGGAAACATTTCTCCTGAAATAGTCTGTCAAGACATTAATTGATGCTTCTAATGCATCATTTCCCTTTAGCATAGAATTATTTTGCATAGTAAAACTCCACATTTCTGCACATGGAATATTACCATGACGATTAATCCTGCCCGCTGCCTGCAGGAGAGACAACAATGACGAAACTTCTCTGAAACCTGTACAAAAGGAAAAATCAACACCTGCCTCAACACAAGAAGTCGCCACCAAAGTCCAATCTTTATCTGTCATATTTCTCAATCGTGCTTTCACGCTTTCAATTGTTGCACTTCTATCTGACGCCGTTAACGCCGTAGAAAGATGCTCTACACATTCACGACCGAACTTCTGGCATAAATCATTTGCAATAACTGCGGCACTTTGCACCGTGTTTAAAATAAGCAAACGTGGCCCTGGCATACTTTGTACCCATTCACATAATTCTTCTCTGCTTAACGAATCCGGATTCCATCGATAAGCAATCCTATTTTTTTCATATGTCATTAATTTTTCATGCAATGAAGCATTAACAAGTTCAGGGACTTTAGGGCATTCAATACCTATAGAACACAAAGGCTCTAATTCCCAAAAGTGAACTAATGAACCGGATGCCAAAACCCAATAGCAGCCCCATTCATCTGCCAGAACATTCATCCAATGCCATGCAAGCGGAAGAAGCTTTGCCGGCAAAGCAGCATGAGATTCATCTATAAAAATCATACTGCCTGGTAATTCATGCAACCGCCTTAAAGCAGAAGGCTTATTAGATGCCAACGTTTCAAAAAATGCTACTGCTGTTGTTACAATAATAGGCGCACGCCAAAGAGATGTCAAATACCGCACATCCATATCCTGAAAATCCGCACGATAATGGAGTTCTGCTACTACCTGTTCCGGCTCTTCACCCGGCAGAACCAGCACTTTCCTGTAAATATCAACAGACTGCGTAATAATACTTGTGTAAGGAAGAACCACAAAAATATGCCTTGATTTTCTGTCTATGGCCTGTTTCAATAAATGTGCCATAATAGCTGTAGTTTTTCCTGAACCTACCGGGCTGTCACACGCAGCAAATCCTCCTTCTGTCTTTGAATTACGACAATCAAAATACATTTTCCTCCGAAGCTTGCTACGCTCATCATTTCCTCTAAATTCAGAAACATAGCTGTCTAATAAAGCAAGTCTTTCTTCTGCTTGTAACTTGGGCAGTTCTTCATTTTCCGGTGCCTGTCCATATGCCAATGCAGTATCCATATGATCTGCATCAGCCAGACAAGATAGCATCATACGCAATAACAGATTGGGCTCTCCATTAAAATCATATACTTCTTCTTGGCCTTTGTCCAATAATGTTATTTCCTGCCGATGCCGTATAAGCATTATTTTTAAAGTTTCATCAACATGTTTACGGATTGCAGGATGTTCATCTCTGAACGTAGCATTTTCGCAAATTTCCGGAAGTCCTCTGTGATGTGCAAAGACATTCAATGCTGAATATGAACACTTTTGCTCTATTAACGCCGCAACTCCGGCATCCACATGATTTACCGGTAAATGACTGCCCAAGCTTTTTCCCTGCAAAACTGCTTGATTTTCATCATCCAGCTTCCCCAAATCATGCCAAATAGCACTATTACCAGCCACACTTTGAAGCAACCCGTTTGTTTTGCAAGCATAAGCTTCTGCCTCTTTTGCATATTTAACAGCTCTTATGTATACTCCTTTAACATGATCCGCATATGTCTGTGGAGAAGAATTGTCTTTTTTACTATGTGCCAGATAAGTCATTACAGATTTACCAAATCTACAATATTGTCTATTCGTTCCAACACTGAATCCGGAAGCTCCCTCACATCTTGGTAATCGGCCCAACTGGTAGATGGCTCATTCTTCGCATCTATACGTGTTGGGGTCAATGCTTCCAGAAGAAGATATTCCGGACAGCTTCCTAACATGCTTTTATGCTCCACATACCAAGCATGGCGAAGACGGACATCCGGACGTATTGCAGATCGGTTCATATCATAGGCATTCGGAATGAGCAATTTCAACAGCTCAATATCCTCTGCCGTACAACCACTTTTATGTGCATAATTAGGATTTACAAAGAAAGGCATACAGTACACTCCATGCTCTACTACACGATATGCCAGCGGTGCCATCCCTGCATTTTTTCCTTCCTGTACACCCGCCTTATTTGTGTTTGTCTGACGCAGTATATTAATTGGAGCAATCGATACTCCCATGCCAAACTGCACAACACCGGTTTTTATAAACCCTTTATTTCCCCCATCTTCAAGAAATGTATTTCCAAACACACGAGCATCCCAGTATTTATGTACAAATTCACTCTCCATAAACTTGTCGGGATTCGTCCCCATTTCCGAAGCAATCAACTTTCGATCACGCCCTCTATGCTCAAGAATCCAATAGCGTTCTGAATGTTGAAGAAATTTATCTGGTAAGGATTTAAAAAATGGTGCATCATGATCCTCCACCAATTCACGCAATTTTCGCTTAAAAGATACGGGCGAAATTTCTCCACAGCCATTGGGACGTTGACGGGGATCGCTCTCACGATCCGGATCTCCGTTGGCATTTGAATTCACTACCTCGATAACCAAAAGACCTGTGGCACGCTTTATCTCATTATTCATTTTCACTTTCCTCCTCCATTTTATCAATAATAGGTTCTATATCTTCCATCTGCTCCTTTTTGGGAAAAGCTGCTAAATATCCGATAAACAATTGAGCCTTTTCCGCATCTGTTAGCCGGATTTCCTCCTTCCAATGCATATGAATCTTGAGAGCTATTTTCTCACACAGAAAAAGCAGCCATCCGGCACGCCAGCTTTCCTTATTTTTTTTCTCCACTTCCTTCGTCCGATAGGATTTTGCCCACATAAGATAGGGACCCATTCGTTGCCCTAAAAGATTCAAAGTACGCACCGGAGCATCTGATGCCGCCTGGAACACACTTCCCCCTGCCAGTTGTAACGGCAATTCTCCGTCTCTTTCCACAATACAATATAATGCATGCAGTTCATCAAATGCTTTTAATAATTGCCCATACATATAAGGATAATCTTCCATATATTGCTCCTTTCTTATATTCTCCCAATAAAGTAACAGTCCCAAAAGTGCAAGCATATCTTTTACTTTCCACCAAATCGGATCTTGCGGGTTTTCCATACTTAGCCTGCTCAAATAAGCCCCAATCGCTGCTGCTCCCTGCACTAAAATATGCAAGTCCTTCTGTGTTGACAGTTCCTGTTCCATCAATAATTTCATACCATAATACTTTGGATATGCCTCAAACTTATTACTCGCCAATGTCCCATCCTGCTTCCATATACGATTAAGGATATCTGCCACTTCCAAGGGAAAGGGAACTTTGGGTGACCCAAAAGAAAACCTGGGCAAATTGTCCCCGCATCCAATCGCCCATTCTTCACTGCATTGTTCCAATTCATAAGCATTCGTCAAACGGCTATAAATTATTTTTGTTCTTGCTTTATCAATCTTTCGCAAAATAAATATCCGTATGTTCTCCGCATGTGAATCTGTTCCCGGCTTCCGAACCTGTTTCAGTTCCAATATAAACCGCTTTGCCTGTGTTTCGAACGAGTTTTCTTTACTTTCCTGCCTTTTAAACATTCGGATAAAGCTAATAGCTCCCGTTCCTTGGGGAATTTCATAAGGATATGCAAATAAAATCTCATTTTTACCTATATTAATCCAAGTCAATTCTCTCTGCTCACTACTACCAAGCCAATTTAATGCTGCCTGTAATTTTTTTCGCATAGCCGGAGAAATAGGGTAACTGGCATTTTCAATTCTTCCATAACGTGTCTGGCAATACTGCTCTTTAAACATTGTGCGAAGCTTAACGTCAAATCCTCCCGCCAATTTTACTTCTGGCATGGGCTCTTCTATTGGCATAAAGCTTATCCCAAATGCATCTGTTATACTGTCCTTCGTAATGCATTCTTCAGCTGCATCTGCATTTAACAATGCTGCATTTAATTCTTCCGTAAACCGTACACTGACCACAGGAATACCCCTATGAATTAATTCCTCACTTTCAAACACAACAGAAAGAGAACCCGTATCGTCCCCTGCCGCTTTCCGGGAGCTTCCAAAATGAAACAATACCAAAAGGGCAAGTGCTACATTCTCTTTGTGACGTAGCATGTGAAACAATAAATCTTCCAACTCTTTATGTAGCAATTCCGGTTTAAGAAAGCCAAAAGTTTCTTCCATTAAAATTTCTAAAGGCTTATATCTAAAAGTTCCAAGCATAGTTTGGAGCTCTTGCGGAACGCTTTCCATGGAAATCCTATATTTATTTCGAAATTTTGCCCCCCAGTTATCCTCTGAACACCAGCTTCTTATCATTTCAATTTCGGAATCATCCAGTTCTTCCGGTAAAAGCTCCGAAATTCTTTTCTTTACATTCTCGTCAGTTATCCGATAAAGCGGCACAAGGTTCATACATGGATATGAGCCTTGATTTGAACCATATTTACGCAGCTGTGCCCCCAACTCACTGTCAACCTCAGAAATACCGGTCACTTTCCCATGATGTAAAGAGATGCGTATACACGGTGCTTTTGCTCTGATATTTGGAATAGGCTTGTATTTGCGATGCCAGCTTTGGGCATGTATTTCAGCTTTTTCCATTGCATTAGAAAGCTGGTACAATTCGTTAATCATAGGCAGGCACCTCTTTCCGGGTAAACCAACGTTCCCCTGTGGATACACAAGTCATTGTCATATACGGCCCGATATGATGAGCGATACCCATCCGGAAACACCTCTCGGAGCATAGAAGGAATAGGAATATCCGGCAAATCTGTACACACTTGAGTTTTTTCCCGAAAGGGTCCTACATAGGACACAGTAAACTCACTCCATCCCAGAAAAAGGGTGGCGTAGGACTGCCCACATTTTAATCTGCGATTAAACATTTCTTGATATGCGTGACCTGGCGACGTTGTCCGTCGCTCCCATATGCTTGCCTTGTCTGGTAACATTTCTTTATTTGGATTTGCCACCACATCAGCGTAAAGGCGATAGCACACATCTACCAGAACAGTTGCAAAAAGTTGATAATTATTTCCACTTTTTACTGATTTAGAACTACGTAATGGACCCCCATAATTTGTTACATAAGTATGGTATTGTGGCTGCTTACATAACTCTACTTTTCGAGGAATTATTAGTACCGCAGGTCCCCAAAGTATTCCCTCAAATAACGCTCGCACTGCAGAGTAGGTTGGTGCCTCATAAGAACTGGGTGAATCACCACTATCGGGTCTTGTCCATAAAGCTGTATTCCCTGCAATCTCCATGGAAACAGAATATACTTTATTGTTCAAATACCTCATCTCTCCTTTCGTTTTATTTTAAAATTTCATTTGATTAGTAATTAATATAAAAATATCATACTTTGGTTTATATTACAATAAAATACCTCCAAAAAATCTGTTGCTGATTTTATGTTATTTGAGTATACTAAATATAAGTTATGCAATTTGGTTTAAGAAACGGTATATCTCGACCTTTAACAGAGACAATTATGATCGGGCATATCTCAGCCCCAAGTGAGACAGTTATAAGAGAATATTTCACCACCCAAAGCGTAACTTAACAGTGGGATGGATTTTCCGTCTCATTTTTTTACAACTAGCCCAGGCAACAATTTTACTTTACTATAAAAACATTTTATGCTATGATGCATATAGTTGAAAATTCATCAGCTTATGTCATATGAAATCTTTATATAAAAATTTTATGTGTGGATTGAAACATTTGATTAGTGATTTGAGTGCTACAGTTACAGCAACTTCCATTTCAGCCAGTTGCATCTGAATGCACTCATTTGTTTTTTATCTGGTCAAATCCATCTACAAGCAAAATGGCTTTCTTCCATTTCTTTTAAAATATAGAAAAGATATTGTGCCTATTTTTTAATCTCAATATATTTCATAAATTCGTATATTGCAAAAACCTCTCCACCACCCCATTAAACGCCTCCGCCCTCTTATTGGCAATAAAATGATCCCCCTCCAAAAAGACCAGCTCCGCATCCTTGATACTGCGGGCAATCAATTCCGTATGAGAACGCTTAATCATATCCTTTGTTCCCGCAATCACCAACGTTCTTGCCTTGATTTTCCGCAAATCCTCTGGCTTCACATTGGGATCATGAACCATCAGTCCAAGCAGCTCCGCATTTTGGCGGGCCTTTGGGCTTTTGGAAGCAAAGAGGCTTGTAATCCTATATCCTATGGTAATAGGAATCTGCACAGAAGCCTTTACTCCCTTTGAATCCAGATTGACCCCATTTAAAATAAGATTTCGGACACACTCCGGATACTTCGTGGCAAATGCCATAGCAATATTTCCCCCATCGGAAAATCCCAGAATATCCGCCTGTTGGATTTTATGCTCATCAAAGAAAAGCTTTAAATCCTCTGCAAACTGTGCAATGGTAAAGGGTGCATGCCCCCTTGGCGTCTTCCCGTGCCCTCTGGTATCCAATGCCAATACCCAGTGAGTTTTTGAAAACCTGGCGATCTGGTGAATGAAATATTCATGATTCTCGCCGTTTCCGTGAAGCAGAATCAACGGAAATCCCTCACCTGCTTCTTTGTAATAATTTTTTATGCTCATTGTTCCCTCTCTTTTATCGTCCATTAAGATATTGATTACCCATATTAAAATATGGCGAAAATGCGGAATCGACTATAAAGCCCCAAGCCCCACATTTTCGTCATAATCATCTGCTTTTCAACTGCTTATGTTCCCTTATACGAAAGCTAAACCTAGCCATTGTTTTATTTCTTCCATGGGTACATCCAGGATCTCTGCAATATCCTCTGGGGAACTGCCTTTTTCATATAACTTCCGAGTGACTTATTTTGCTTTCTTTTCTGCTCTTTTTCCGCTTTTCTTTCCGCTCTTTCCTCAGTCTCTTTCTCCTTGCCGGCGACATAAGTTGGATAAATGTATTCGTCATCAAATAATATCATCATATTTCCATTTTTCCATCATTTATCATCATTTGTAACGGATCTTCTTTGGTATATCATAATCCTATCATAATGTAATCTACATAGCAATTTGTTTTCCGAAAATGATATGAATTATCTCCCCTGCTCCAAAGGATATATCACAAGCTCACTCTTGATTCCGTTCAATTCAATCACCTGCTCCGCCTCCGGATTGGAAAAACTCTCCACCTGCTTTCCGTCTCTCTCATAAAAAATATGGGTGCCAATCCCCTTGCAGACAGCGCCAAAGTCTATTCCCGCCGGCACTCCCATTCGGGAAGATGCCGATATCTGATTCACGGATATCTCCCCGTTTAAAGAATGGCAGCGGATATCCATATCCAGATTACAGTCAATTTCCACAGGCCCGGCTACATCCCGAAGCTCTAGCCGCCTCACTTTCAAATCAAGCTCCAACTCCTCACATTCCAAATTCCTTACCTCAACCCGTTCTCCATTTACTGCAAGCTCCATTTTTTTCAGATATTGCCTTGGAATCTGCAGAAATATCACCAGACTTTCTTTTGCGGAGGCTTCCGTCACTGTGCTTCTGCGGCTGATATCCACATCCATACTGTTTCTGTTATCATCAATCCTCACCTTAAAATCCTGTTCCAGTGTCGGTAGGATATTGGATGCAAGCCGAACATGAATCTTCTCCCCCTCACAGCCGGATAAAAATACCTCATGAGCACCGCCAAGATTGATATCATAATTCTTGGGACGATCCACATCATACTCCGTCACACTTTCATAGAGATAATCCGGCTGACTGCTCTTTGCCACCCTATTCGACAGCAATTCATCAATGGAAATATGAAATAGCGCAGAGATCGCCATAATATTTTCAATATCCGGAATCCCTGCATCCGTTTCCCACTTCGTAACCGCCTGTCTGGATACCCCTAGCTTCTCCGCCAGCTTTTCCTGAGACATTCCTGCCTGTTTGCGAATGGACTTTAATTTTTCACCAAATGTCATATCTGTCAATCCTCCTGTTCCCGTTCCATAATATTTTTTTGTTTTCTTTTTTACAGCTTTAGTATAGGAAACCACACATTACAAAACAAGAAAGCAAGAGTGGCTTGTGGGGATTTTCCGCTACTTTGCGTGGCATTTTTCAAGATTCACTGATATTTCATAAACTCCGGCATAAACCATCCAACATTATTGTCCAGCTTAAGACAATATGCCGGCATTTCCCCCTCACCCTCATATAAATAATAATACTCCAGCCATCCGTGCGTAATATAAATATACTCATGCTCCAGCCTGCCCCAGGTATCAAAATAACTCTGCCATGTGGTATACCATGTTCCAAACATCCGTGGATTATGATAGTAAAATCTCTCTTTCAGATTTCCATTGGGATAATACTGGTAATCCATCCACAACAAAATCTCCGGCTCTTCTCCCTCTTCTACGGCCCCGTTCACCTCATAATGTGACACTTGTTCGGATGCCCCATCGTACTCAATCATTTCCTCATAGCTTTCTTCCCCCGAAAGCACATCACCACCTACCGTTTCAAATCTGCCATAATCCACCGAAATCCCATCTGCACTCCATTCCTCCGTCAGCCCCTGAAATGTAAATCCACAAGCTCCCGAAGTCATAATATCCGAGGGATCCCGTTCATAATAATCGATTCCGCAGCCAAGCTGTGTTTCCTCATTATAATAAAACTTTAAACGCTGTGTACCATCCGGCAGTATGTATTCATAGAACGGCTTCTCATTGGCAAATCCATATTGCTCTAAAAAAACCTGCTCATCTGGATACCAGAATTCGTGATTTTCCACATTTTGATCTATATAGGCATAAATACCCTCATGTGTCATTTCTTCCTGTTCACCCGATGCTTCCCATGGCAGCTCTGACCAGAGTAATTCTTCTATATATTCTCCTGATATCTCCCCGCTTTCCGCACTTGTCAGACCGCCCTGGATATATTTCATCACACGGCCAAAATTTCGTTCCGAATCCTTTCTGCGAATATAGAGCTCCATAGAACCATCGCCGTCAAAATCGCAATAGGCATAAAGCCATTCCTCGCCTGCATATTCCGCTTGTAAATATGCCTCGTAGAGCGCCCTCTCTTCTTCCGAAAGTCCGTCTTCACCCTGAGAAGCCTCTTCTTTCGTATCCATATTCTCCAAATCAGCAGCATACTCTGTCTGTTCTTCTTCTGCAATCGGGTCATCTTCCGGAACGCTTCCCCCTTTGCATGCGCACAACAGCCCCAGGCACAAACCGCTGACTAACCCCAGGAAAAGTTTCGCCCAAAATCTGTTTCCTTTCATCTTCCGTCCCCTTAATTTATCTCATACCCTGCACCTGCAAGGACTTCAAGTGCGTCCTCATACTGTGCCCTCTTCACCAGCACATAATCCGTCCGATAAGTAGACACCACAAAAATCCCAATCTTGGCCTTTGCAAGCAAGGCAGATATCCCTGCCAAAATCCCAATTAAAGAAAAATCAAGCTCTCCCTCTATCCGAAAAGCCCTCCATCCATCCTCTCTTTGCAAAGTATGCTCCGGCACATCCTCCGTCATGCAGACCAGAGAAATCTCTTCATCCGTCTTCCCCACAAAGCAGAATTCCTTTGTGAGATCAATCTCACCTTCATCAGCAACCGTACAAATGGTAAAATCTTGTTCAATCCTGTTCAGCTTCATCTCCCAATTCCTGCCTATTCTCCTAATTATTCTCTCCAAAGTTCCCTGATTTCTCTATAATTTTCTTATCCTGTGTTTTATTTCTTCTCTCTAACTTTCTAATATCCTCTGCCGCCGGTAATTCTTCCGGCTTAATTCCTCGCTTGCCAAGCATTTGCCGAATCCCGGTATTATTTTGAACATGTTCTATTGTAATCGCATTCTCTCCCTGTAAATCCTTTTCCTCTACATTATAATTTGTCATTTCTGTCGCAAGATTCTTAGCTGCTATTGTTAATGTAGGTAAAAAATCCGCTAAAGGTCTCTTATCATTTACACCTAGCTTTGCTTTCATATCCTTTGTAGAGTATCCGCCGAACAACGCCTGATCTCCTTTAGAGCGAATTCTTGCAAATCCACTGTCATCAATTCCACGCTCATAAATATTTTGAGACAATCTTTTTTCCGATTCTTTTAACCGTTCTCTCGCCTGCGTCCGTTCAATATAGGCAATTCTCTCCTCAATTACTTCCTGCTTTCTGGTCTGTACCGCAAAATAACTTTGTGCAAAGGCAATCTCCTCTTTATTTGTATCTCCATTCATTGCTATCAGATAACAAGCGTATCTGGTAAGCATATAATCTCTAATCTGTCTTTTCGCTCCACTTCCCAGTCGAACCATTTTCGTGACCTCACGAAAATGGTTTCGTGGTTCGATTTGTGAAGTTTCACAGGATTCCACTGCACGTTTTATGGCTTTTTCAAAATTCTCCCAACGACTATATCCCAATAATTCCATTAACTCTCTGGCGTACCAATACTCTATATTTTCCTCTGTTGTATTCACCGCATTATCGAATTCTTTCATAATAATATGAAGCTTTCTCTTGTCCATAAATGCAATTCCTTTCTTCAATCTTGTTGGCAATCTATTTGCGGCAGTCTGATATTCCTTTTCAGACTTTCATTCAACGCTAGGAACAAATCCCCCGTCCACAGCTCCTTAACTGCAAACGGGGGAAATTTTCACTTAACTATTTCTTCTAAAAATCATATCCTACAGGTATCCTCTAATAGGCAAACTCTGTCTCCCAAAAATATACCTTACGGGTGCACCATAATGCATGCCTAAAGGGATATATTAGAGACTACTATTCTGATATGAATTACATAATCGGCTCCAATCCTAATACCGGATGTCCTTTCTCAGTCAGGAATGCCATCAAGGTTTCCTCATCCGTAGCAACGGTCTCATCCGCAATCATATCGCAGAAGTTGTCAATGCCGTATTTCTCTTTCGCAGACTTATTCAAACGTTCAGCCACGTCATCCTTAAGCTCCTTGGGCATCCATACGATACGCTCAAAGCCGCCCTCTGCGCTCATAAACTTCTTGGAAGCAATAAAGTGTCTTCCATGTCCCATAAATCCGGGGGTCTGCACACCGCCGCCCGTCATGGAAGCCAGCTCGCCAAAGGTCATTCCAAGAGGTGTCATGCCGGCATACTCACGGTTGGCAATGATAACACCATTGGAGAATGGCTCAATACCGCAGATACACTCGAAGCATCCGCAGGAGGTCATGGGATCTTCCATGATGGAGTACAGCGTAACCTTGGAAAGAGCGCCCTGGGTGGCCTGCTCTACCATCTTATTTACATCCGGGTATACACCCTTTACTTCATCCTCGCAGCCCTCCTTGGAAATAGGCTGGCATGGGCCGGTAGGTGTCAGCTCCTTGGTAGCCTTTGCATCCAGCCATGAAACGGCTCCGCAAAGTCCCAGTCTCTCAGGCGTTACCACGCAGCAGTGAGAGGGAGCAAAGGACTGACACAGCGTACAGGTATAGAATACATCAACGCTCTCGTCTGTTAGGGACTCCAGTCTCTGGTCTCTGGATGCATAAGCCGGCATAGCCGTTCCGTCCAGAATCTCCTGCACCTTGGCAGCATCCGTCACCATAGTAATCTGACATTTATCCACAACAATATCAAACTCGTCCATAATCATTGCATAGAGAACCTCTGCAAAATGGGTAAGCCTTAAGCCCTTTTCAAAAGCTTCCTTATTAATACGCACACGAATCTGATTTCTCTGTCCGGTGTGCATTACACCCTCCATATAGTTGAACCAAGCATGAATCTTACGCTCAATTACAGACTCAAAGTCAGACTGCATCTTAGCCCCTGCAACCTCAACAAAGGTAGCCAGCGCATAAGTTCCGCCTGCTTCCAAAGCGTCCAGATCGCCGCCAACAATGGTGATCTTGTGATCCTCAACCTCACTGTCCTCTCTTGTCTGAACCAGCTCACAGGTAGGCTGCTTATGGGAACTGAACTCAACCTGCATATCACCCTTACGGATAATCTCACCCTCAAATGCGGAAGCAAATGCAACCGGAATGGGAAGCTCCTTTACCTTAATCTTAATATTGCGAAGCTCTAAGGACTTCTTCACGGTCACAGCGTGATCCGTTACAGACTCCAGAGCGCCCGGAACCTGATTCTCGCCCAGATCCACATCTGCCACTACCGGGAAGCCCAGAGCGATAGCACCTGCTCCTGCGGATACCACTACTTCATTCAGTGCTCCGAAAGTATTTACAAATGCAGGAACTCTTTCCTTGGTATAAGCCAAAAGTCCAGGAAGATCGCCCGGTGTTACATTACCGAAGATCAGAGCCGCACGAATGGCAACGGTAACTACATGAATCACAGAGGTAACGTCATGTCCCAGAGGAACCACACGGAAGTCAAGACCGATCTTTACGCCACCCTCCATGCACTGTTCAATCACGTCGCCAATCAGGAAAGTCATAATACCCTTGCTCTGATAATCCTTTACTACATCCACTACATTTGCAGCGTCATCCGCCTTGCCCAGCACAACAGCCACGCCGGGGATGTCGCCGGTTACCAGCGGAACGCCCAGAGAACGGATAATCGGGTCCGGAACAAAGCCGATGCCGCTGTCCTCTGCATAAGGATCTGCGCTCTCCACATACTTTAAGGCCTCGATAATTTCAGCTCCCACTGCCGTAGCAAGTCCGGCGTTGAGGGCATCGCCCAAATCCTCCTTGTTGGTAATCAGGCTCTTCAATACGCCCACGCAGGCAGGCAGATCGCCCAACTTACTTACTTTCACGCCTGTTGCCGCATAGATAGTAGGCAGGAAATACGCCGTATCCGGCATTGCAACCTTTTTGTCCTCTCCGTGCTTTGCAATGGCATCATTTACGGCATTCTCGGTAAGACCCGCAACCGCATTGGAGCCTCCATAAATCAAATCTGTTAATACGCTCATAGTATCTGTCCCTCCTTGGGTTTAATGTTTTTGATACCCTATATAATTCAAATTTTATCACTCTTGTATAAGGAAGTCAATATCCCCTGGGAGGGGTTTTGTGAAAATCGCCAAGGCCCGGATCCATTACAAACCAAATCTATATCTGTTTTTGTATTTTCCTCCAACAGCTTTATCACCTTCTCCGCAACGGGAAGCAGCTGAATCCCTTTCTCGTCGCACAGCTCCTGAAGCCATTTCATCATTCCCAAGTACTCCTCCATTTCCTCCTGACTCAGAATAAAATGCTGTCATCACCGGAATAAAACAGCCTCTCTCCAATCAGAAGCACTGCATAAAGAAGCCCCATATGAGTAAGGTATAATTTGCTCCATGCCAGATTCCCGTAAGCAGAAATACAATCAGCAATTTCTATTTTTCTCCTTACACTACCCTTTCAGCTTCTCCGCAAAATCTGCCATAGCCTCAGAAATCTTCAGCTCCTGAGGACAGACCGCCTCACAGCTTCTGCATCCAACACATGCGCCGGGTTTCTTCTCCTCCGGCTCGGCAGCCAATGCCATAGGAGCAAGGAACCCACCTCCCGTAAAGCAATGCTCATTATACAGACTGAGAAGCTTCGGAATATCCAGTTCCTGGGGACAATGACTCACACAATAATGACAGGCCGTACAAGGCAGTGTTCCTCCAAGAAGACCGTCCGCAATCTTAAGAAGCGTCTCTTTCTCTGTCTCATTCAAAGGCTTCTCCGTCTCAAAGGTATGTAAATTCTCCTTAAGCTGCGTGAAATCCGACATACCGGAAAGAACCATGGCAACCTCCGGAATGGTCTGCAGGAAACGGAATGCCCAGGCCGGAATCTTCTCTTCCGGACGAAGAGCCAAAAGCTTCTCTTCGGCAGCATCCGAAAGCTTGGCAAGCCTTCCTCCCCGCAGCGGCTCCATCACCCATACAGGAAGCTTCCACTCTTTCAAAAGCTCTACCTTGCCCTTTGCATTCTGGAAGCTCCAATCCAGATAATTAAGCTGGAGCTGGCAGAACTCCATCTCACTTCCATAGGCATCCAAAAAGCGCTTCATAACCTCCACACTTCCATGGGCGGAAAATCCCAAATGCCGAATGCGTCCTTTCTTTTTCTGCTCCACCAGATAATCAAAAATCCCATACTTTCTATCCAGGTAAGCATCAATATTCATCTCACATACATTGTGAAACAGATAAAAATCAAAATATTCCACACCGCATTTCTTAAGCTGCTTCTCAAAAATCTCCTCCACCTTATCCATATTAGAAAGGTCATATCCCGGAAACTTTGTAGCCAGATAATACTTCTCTCTGGGATAATGAGACAAAGCCCTCCCAATCACAAGCTCCGAATTGCCGCTGTGATAGCCCCAGGCCGTATCATAGTAATTAATCCCCTGCTCCATGGCATAATCCACCATCTCCTGAGCAGCAGCCTCGTCAATCCTGGCATCATCCCCGTCCGCCACAGGCAGGCGCATCGTTCCCATGCCAAGAGCAGACAGCTTCATGCCTTGAAAATCCTTGTAAACCATAATTCTGTTCTCCTTTCCAAGCATTTGACTTTTTGTTGTAATTTCAGTTATAATCAAACCATTCATGAAACTATGTTTATATACTACAACTTAAAGTCAGCTTTAAGTCAAGGAAAAATTACCAATCCTTGTCAAAAGCACAATCATTTCGAGCTAAATGAATACCATACCATATCCATATGTTGATTTTACACACAAAAACGAGGTTAAACCATGTTTTACACAGTAGGAGAAATTGCAAAAAAACTAAACATCCCACCCTCCACTCTCCGCTATTACGATAAAGAGGGTTTACTCCCTTTCGTAGAGCGTTCCAGCGGAGGCATCCGCATGTTCAGCGACAGAGACTTCGAATCCCTGTCTGTAATCGAATGCCTGAAAAAAGCCGGCATGTCCATCAAAGACATTAAGCTCTTCATGGAATGGTGTGAAAAAGGCGACTCCACCATCCCCGAACGCCTGGCCATGTTCCGCCGCCAGAGAGAACAAGTTCTCTCCCAGATAACACAGCTTAAGGAAACCTTAGAAATTCTCGACTACAAAGAATGGTACTACGAAACCGCCCAGAAAGCCGGAACCTGTGACATCCACGAAACCCTAACCCCCTCAGACATCCACGAACGCTTCCGAAGCATCCAGCAAAAACTCCAGCAAAAATCTGCCGGCGAATAACCGTCCCCAAAGTCAGGGACTGCCGGAAAATAAGCCTCCCAGCTTATTTTCCGGCAGTCCCGTCCGCCTACATTAAAATATTCCGAAAATCATTAAACATCACAAACACCATAAGAGCCATCAAAACCATCAGCCCCACAAAGTGCACCATCCCCTCTTTCTCCGGATCAATCCCTCTTCCCCGAATAGCCTCCAGAAACAGAAAAACCAGCCTGCCCCCGTCCAGGGCCGGCAAAGGCAGAAGATTCATCACCCCAAGATTCGCCGTAAGCAAAATAGAGATGTAAAGCATATTCAGCCAAACATAAAAAGCCCCATCCGCCCGGCTGCTCTCATAAGTATCCCCAATGGCATTCACAATCCCCACGGGACCGGAGATATCCTCCGCTCCCACACTGCCGCCAAACAACATCCCAAGGCTTTTAATCGTAGTAGAGATCCAATACTTCACCTCATAAGCGCTATATCCAATAGTCTTAAGAATATTCCCTTTCGTCCGAATCCCGGAACCCCGGAATCCCAGATAATACATCCCGCTCTCCGACTGCTTAGGCTCCAAAATCACCGTATGGCGCTCCCCATCTCTCTCATAGGTCAGTTCCACCGTCTTCCCCTGATTCATCTGCACATACATACTGACTTCTCTATACACATGAATCCGGGTATTATTCATCTTCACAATCCGATCTCCAGGCTGCATACCAGCCTCCGCCGCCGGATAATCTTCCGTCAAAGCCGCCACCACCGGCGCATCATACCCAATACTTCCAATCACAAACAAGGACAAAATAAAAGCCAGAATAAAGTTGAAAATCGGCCCTGCCGCCACTACGGAAATCCGAGTCCAGACAGACTTTGCCGCAAAGGAATCCTCCGGAATTCCGTTTACCAGCACTACCTGTCTCCTCCGGTTCTTCTCCCCGGAAAGTACATCTACAACCTCCGTCCGCTCCATCATACTGCCCGGAGCATCCGTCTCCGGACTATATCCATCCTCTCCCTCCATCATACAGGAACCTCCAAAGGGCAGGAGTTTTAAAGAATAGCGGGTCTCCCCTATCTGTTTGCTTAAGATCCGGGGCCCCATGCCAAGGGAAAACTCATTGACCCGGATGCCTCCCCTTTTAGCCAGGAGAAAATGCCCCAACTCATGAATAATAATAATTAAACTAAAAATAATCAATGCCAGTAAGATTTTCAACTTACCACCTGCTTTCAATAAATTCGTATACCGTCTGTTCCGTCTCAAGAATCTCATCCACCGTGGGATTGGGCATCACCTTATGCACTTCCATACTGGCTTCAATAATCTCCGGAATTTCCAAATAGGCAATCTTCCGTTCCAGAAACTTGCTCACCGCCCGTTCATTGGCTGCATTGTACACCGTAGGCATAGACCCGCCCGCAGCAGCAGCATCAAAGGCAAGCTTTAACCCTTGGAAAGTCTCCATATCCGGCTTCTCAAAGGTAATCTCCGTCAGCTTCCAAAAATCCAGCCGTTCTCCGGGCAAATACCGCCTCTCCGGATAATACAGGGCATACTGAATAGGAAGCTTCATATCCGGCGTGCCAAGCTGGGCAATCACAGCCCCATCCACAAACTCCACCATAGAATGAATAATACTCTTCGGCTGAACCACAATCTGAATATCCCTGGGCTCCACGCCAAAAAGCCATTTCGCCTCCATCATTTCCAATCCCTTATTAACCAGCGTAGAGGAATCAATGGTAATCTTCCGCCCCATAGCCCAGTTGGGATGCCGAAGAGCGTCCTCCACCTGAATCTTTGTCAAATCCGAGCGTTTTTTTCCACGAAAGGGTCCGCCGGATGCCGTAAGGAGAATCTTCTTAAGCTGCCCCCGGTTCTCTCCCTGCAGGCACTGGAAAATGGCGCTGTGCTCACTGTCCACCGGAAGAATCTTCACTCCTGTCTCTTCTGCCAATGGTATAATCATATGCCCGGCAGTCACCAAAGTTTCCTTATTTGCCAAAGCAATGTCTTTTCCTGCTTTCATAGCCGCAATGGTAGGTATAATTCCAATCATTCCCACAATGGCCGTGACCACAATCTCCGCTTGCGGACAGGTACAGACCTCCACCAGTCCGTCCATACCTGAAACTACCCTTACATCCAGATCCCGAATCCGTTCCCGCAGATCTTTTGCACTCGTCTCTGTCCAGACAGCCACAAGCTTCGGAGAAAACTCCCGAATCTGCTCTTCTAACTTTTTCACATTGGAGCCTGCCGCCAGAGAAACGATCTCCAGATCTCCATTCTCACGGGCAACCTCCAAAGTCTGTGTTCCAATCGATCCGGTAGAACCCAGTATAGCAATTCTTTTCATTCTTATCCGTTCCTTTCCTTGTTCTGCCCATCCTTTCAGGGCATATAGGTATACCCGTAGGGTGTTTCCTTGATCTGCCCATCCTTTCAGGGCATAAAAGTATACCCGTAGGGTGTTTCCTTAATCCGCCCGTTTTCTCAGGGCATAAAGATATATGCCCCAGGGCACTTTAGATATCTTTTTACAAACTCAGCATTGCCAGAACAAATATTACCGGTGCTGTAAAAATCACACTGTCAAACCGATCGAGGATCCCTCCATGACCGGGAATCAAATGGCCATAATCCTTAATATCATGATTCCGCTTAATAGCAGAAGCCGTCAGGTCTCCAATCTGAGAAAGCACGGCCCCGGCTCCACAAAGCAGGGCACAGACACCCGCCCTTTCCGCCATAAAAAAGCTTCCGTACAGAAATCCAAGAAGTGCCGCACCCGCAACTCCTCCTATGGCACCCTCAATCGACTTCTTCGGGCTTAGCACAGGAGCCAGCTTATGTTTTCCAATCAGCATTCCCACCGCATAGGCACAGGTATCACAGCCCCAGGAGCATATAAAAATCAGCCAATACAAAGACATTCCCATTCCGTACCCGAACAGATCAGACATCCGAACCAGGTAGAGAAAAGACAGCATGCCCGGAACATAGATAACACCGAAAAAGGCAGACATAACGTCCTCAATCCGGTATTTGGGAAATGTAAATACATAGATCCCCATAAGCAAAAGGAGGTATGCAAACAGCAGCAAAGGCAGGCAGACCAGAGTACTCGGACTCCCCAGCACATACCTGTTTACTCCCATTCCAACCAGCAGCACATAAAGAACGGAGACCATCCCTCCCAAAATTCCAAAAATTCTACGTTCAAGCTGAAACACCCTGGCAAACTCTGTATATCCAATCACAGAAATCAGTAGTGTCAGACCAAGCAAAAACCATCCGCCCAAAATCCCGGCTGCAATCATAATCGCCAGCAATATGATTCCACTGACAAGTCTGGTAAAAAATGACTTCAACTATGCCTCCTCCTTAACCCCGCCATAACGCCTGTCACGTCCATTATAAGCCTCGATTGCTTTCATCAGTTCATCCTTTGTAAAGTCAGGCCAATGTACATCAGCAAAATAGAATTCCGTATAGGCAAGCTGCCAGAGAAGAAAGTTGGAAAGCCGCTGCTCTCCGCTCGTTCGAATCAGCAAATCCGGATCCGGAATATCCGCCGTATCCAAATAGGATGTGAAAGTTTCCTCGGAAATATCCTCCGGCTTTAATTGACCGCTTTCCTGATCCGCCGCCATTTTTTTCATGGCACGGATCATTTCGTCCCGGCTGCCGTAATTGATGGCAATCTGGAAATTCAGACCGTCATTGTTTTTGGAAGCTTCCTCAAGCTCATCAATTCGTTTTCGGATGTCCTCTGCCAGCCCTGTCTTATCCCCGATTACACGAACACGCATATGATTTTTTTCGGCAGTTTTCAGGCAGGTCTTCATGTAATTACGCAGAAGCTTCATCAATGCATCCACTTCCTCCTGGGGACGCTTCCAATTTTCGGTGGAAAAGGCATATACCGTCAGGTACTTGATCCCTATGTTCCAGGCTTCCCGGCATATGGTTTCCACATTTTTGCTTCCCTGAGCGTGACCATAGTTCCGGGGCATGCCCTTGGACTTGGCCCAGCGGCCGTTGCCGTCTAAAATAATTGCCACATGTTGTGGTATCTTCATTATAATTCTCCTATTTTAAGTTCCGTAATATCCTTTCAACACACCTTAACCTAAATCAATTCCCAGCCACAAGTAC